>NZ_JBVVQD010000024.1:0-106935 GCF_055811755.1 Mesorhizobium sp. WSM4840 | reverse complement strand
AACCGTCGAACAAAGGGATGGCCGCCTTGAAAAGGCCCCTTGACAGCGAAAGCCCCATACAAGGTGGCTCGGCGAAGTCGAGACGGAGAGGGGACTGCGCCTTACGAAAGCCCCCTCTCCGGCCGCTTCGCGGCCACCTCTCCCCCGCTTCGCGGTGGGCGAGGAACCCAGGTCGTGCCTCAGCCCCACTTCATCTCGCCGGTGGCGACCTTGGAGCCGATGTCGAGCGCCACGCCCATGCCGAGGCCGGGGAAGCGGGCCTCCATGGCGCCCTTGAGCGCGGCGGCGTCCTTGGCCTTGGCCAGTTCTTCCTCGAAGGCAATGAGATAGGTTTTGGTGTGCTCGACGCCCGAAAGATCGGTGGCGGCCTGCGGCATCATGTGGCCGGGCACGACGATTTCAGGCTTGGCGGCCGCGATCTTTTCGAGATTGGCGAGCCAGGCGGCGCGCTGCTCCCTGGTCGGCGTGTCGGCGGTCCAGACATGCACGCCGGAAAAAATCATCACCCCGCCGAACACCGCATTCAGCGACGGCACCGAGAGATAGCGCCGGTTGGCGAGGCCTTCCGCGTCGACGATCTCGATGGTCTCGCCATCGACCTTGAGCGTCTTGCCGTCGAACATCTCGGGGATGACGACATCGGCGAGCGCCTGCGGGCCGTTCTCCTTGAGCTGCGGCCCCCAAACGGCGATTTTCTTGTCGACTTTGCCGTTGATGGCGGCCACTGTCTCGGCTGCGGCGATCACCCGTGCCTGCGGGAACGCTTCCTTGATCGGTTTGAGGCCAAAATAATAATCCGGGTCGGACTGGCTGACATAGATGGTGGTGAGCATCTTGCCCGTCGCCTTGATCGCCTCGGCCACGGCTCGGCCGTCGGGGAAGGTGAAACCGCCATCGATCAGCAGCGCCTCGGAGGCGCCGGTGATCAGCACGGGGGCGCGAAAGAAGCCGTTTTCGCCGGCAGGAAAATGTTTCCAGGAAAGCCCGCCGGCCGCATGGCCAAGCCCGGCGGGAGCGAAGACGGCAGCGGCGCCGGCGGCGAGGGTGGTTTTCATGATGGCTCTCCGTGTGAACATGGATGTCTCCTGGGCTTGAGAATGCGGAATTCCGGCGAGCGCATCTCCCGCGCAGCCTCGATTTCAGGAAGATGGCAGAGGCGGAATGCGTATTGAAGGCCAACAAAATAGACGTAATGTATGCAATTGCCTGACAATGAGGCCGCGCCTGCCATGAGCCACGCATGAACCTGAACCGGCTGGCCTATTTCGCGGCGGTGGTCGATGCCGGCTCCTTCACGCGGGCTGCCGAGCGGCTGGGCATCACCAAGGCGGTCGTCAGCCAGCAGGTGGCGCGGCTGGAGCGCGATGTCGGAACGACGCTGCTGATCCGCACGACGCGGCGGGTCCATCCGACCGAGGCCGGCCGGACATTCCATGCCCGCTGCCTGCAAGTCCTGCAGCAGGCCGAGGACGCCTTCGACGAGCTCGCGCAGGCCGCCGCCGAGCCGACCGGCACGCTGCGCATCGCGGCGCCCAACGACTACGGCACGTCGGCGGTGGTGCCGGTGGTCACCGCCTTCAGCGCGCGCTATCCCGCCTGCCGGGTGGAGCTGACGCTGGGCGATGAGACCATCGACCTGGCTTCTGGTGGAATGGACGTGGCGATCCGTGTCGGCTGGCTGGCCGATTCCAGCCTCCAGGCGCGGCGGATCGGCACTTTCCGGCAATTCATGATGTGCGGCGCCGAGTTTGCCGGACGGTTCACGGCTGGCGAACCGCAAGACCTTGCCGGGCTGCCCTTCATCGCCAACATGGCGCTGCGCGAACCGCTGCTATGGCAATTCTCGCGCGGCGACGACGAGCATGAGGCTGTGCGCATGCAGGCAACGATCGCCATCGACGCGACGCCGGCAGTGCTGGCCGCCGTCCGCGCCGGCGCCGGCCTGTCGGTGCTGCCGGACTTTTTGGTGCGGGACGAGCTGGCCGCTGGGCGGCTCGTCCACATCCTGCCCGAGTGGCAGCTGCCCTCCGGAGGCATCTACACGGTCTACCCCGCCGCGCGCTTCCGCCCGCCCAAGGTGACGAGGTTTGTCGAGATGCTGGTCGCGGCTGAGCGGGAGATGGAATCAAGCGGGGAGGGGCGGCGACCGGCGGAGACGACTCGATAGGTTTGCGAACGTCCGCGCCCTGCGACTCAACCGTTGAAAAAAAATTGGGGGACGATGTCGATTTCCGAAAACCTCGTTCGTCGTTTCGATGCCACGCCGATGAGGCCGACTCAAACAAGGAGACAGACGATGCGTGTGATGGTGTTCGTGAAGGCTGCCGAAGACAGTGAAAGGGCTTTGTTTCCCCGCCGGAGGCGATGGAGGCGATGGGCAGATTTAATGACGAGCTTCGCAATGCCGGCATCCTGCTCGCCGCCGACGGCCTCAAGCCTTCCTCGCAGGGCAAGCGTGTTGCGTTCGATGGTCCAGGCCGTACGGTCATCGACGGGCCTTTCGCCGAGACCCGCGAGTTGGTCGCCGGCTTCTGGCTCCGGGAATTTAGGGACATGGACGAGGCGGTCGCCTGGGTGAAGCGCTGCCCCAATCCCATGCCGGGACCGAGCAAGATCGAAATCCGGCCGCTGTACGAGATGGCTGATTTGCAATGACACTCTGACGCCGGAGGTCACGGAAATCCATGACCGGACGCGCGAAAAGCTCAGCGGCATTGGAAAGGGAGGACCGAACATGGCTTCTGTCGCGCGGGTCGCCACATGGACGACCAGCACGAAGTGCTGTGGTGCGATGCAAGTATGGATTTTTAGAGAGCTGCAGCGAGCGTTTCCAGTAGATTTGTGTGGTGTGCGGACATATCCTGCAACTTTAGGAACGAATGCGGGAGGACCATCATGCCAAAGAAGGACGTAAGCTTTTCTCGACGCACATTTCTCGGCGGCAGCGCCCTGGCGCTTGCCAGCGGCACGATTTCGATGCCGTTCGTGCGGACCGCGCGCGCCCAGGCGGCGACTTTCAAGGCCGGCGTCATCACGTCTCTGTCGGGCGAGAATATTTCGGGCGGCAATTTGACCAAGAACGGTTACGATCTCTGGGCCGAAGCGGCCAACGAGAAGGGCGGCGTCGAGGTCGGCGGCGAGCGTTTCATGGTCGAGATGTTCTATGGCGACGACCAGAGCAATCCGGCCACCGGCGCCGACGCCGCCGAACGGCTGATCGTGCAGAACGAGGTCGATTTCCTGCTCGGCCCCTACACCAGTGGCTCGACAATCGCCGTTCAGCCGATCTGCCAGAAATACCAGGTGCCGATGATTTCGGGCTCGGCCGAGTCGCCCAATGTCTGGTTGGCCAAGCCCGAATTCAATTTCGGCATCATCCCTTCCGTCGACACGACATCCGGCCAGTCGCTGGGCGTGCTGGCGGCGCTGTCAAACCCGAAGGCGAAGACGATCGCGGTGATCGGGGTCAACGAACCCTTTTCGAAGGAGACCGGCGAAGGCTTCCAGCGCGGCGCCAAGGAAGCTGGGCTCGAAGTCGTCGCCTACGAGCTCGTTCCGGCTTCCGGCGATCTCACCCCGGTAATGTCTAAGATCGCCGCCCTCAACCCTGACATCGTCGCGGTGGGCGGGCATGAAGAGCCGCTGATAAATGTGATCAAGACGTCGAAATCGCTGAATTATCGGCCGAAGGCCTTGATCATGCATTACGGCGTGACCAATCCGGCCTTCGCCGAAGCGCTCGGCGCCGATGCGAACGGCACCTCCGGTGTCGCCGTATGGCTGCCTACGGTGCCCTACAAGGACGACCTGTTCGGCACCGCACAGGACTATGTCGCGCGGGCCCAGGCTAAGTTCGGCCATGAGCCCGACTACACGGAAGCCGCCTGCTCGGCCAGCGGCCTCGTCTTCGCCGACGCCGCCAAGCGACTGGGCAAAAAGCCTTCGCTCACCCCCGAGGACCGCGTCGCCCTCAAGGATGCCATCGCCGACACCGACATCACGACTTTCTACGGACCGATCAAGTTCGAGAAGGAAGGCGACCACTATCACGACAACATCCAGCCGGTGCCAGTCGTGATCCAGATCCAGGATGGAAAGACCGTCGCTGTCGGCCCGAAGGAAGCGGCCGCGGCCGAGTTCATCTACCCGTTGCCGTCCTGGAAATAATCGCGACTTGAGGCGGGCGGAGGCGCTATTCGCCGTCGCCTGCTACGGCAGCGGGCAGCATGATGACGGCCGGCTCTTCCAAAGGCCGGCTGTAGGTTGGGCTTTATACTGCGGGCGTCAATTCACACTCGCGCCAAAAGCATGTTGCGGACTTCTTGGATTGACGGACAGGTTTGCCATTGGATCTTTTTCTTCAAACCCTGCTCAACGGCCTGCTGATAGGCGGCGTCATCGCCACGTTTTCGATCGCCTTCCAACTGACCTTCGGCGTGCTCCATGTCATCGACTTTGCGGTCGGCGCGTGGGTCGTGCTCGGCGGCTACCTCGCCTACTACATGGCGGCCTTTCTCGGCATAGACGGGTTCCTCGTCATGCCGATGGCCTTCGTCCTGTTCGGCGCGATCGGCTATCTCATGGGGCCGATGATCTACAATGTTCGAAACAGCCGCACGGCGCGACCCGAACTGATGGCGCTCGCGCTGACCTTCGGCATCTTCACCTTGCTGCGCGGTGGAATGCTGACCGTCTGGGGTTTCAATACGCATAGCGTGCCGACGGCGCTCAGCGGTCACAGCATCATGATCGGCCCAGTCACGGTGCCCCTGATCCGGGTGGCGGCGGCGGCGTTCGCGGTGCTCATCGCCGGGGGGCTGTTTTTCTTTCTCTTTCGCACGCGCTACGGGCTGGCGATCCGGGCGACGGCCGAAAACCGCCAGAACGCCGCCTTGATGGGGGTCAACATCCGGCGTCTCAGCGCCAATGTTTACGGGCTCTACGCGGGGATCACGGCGATGTCGGGCGTTCTGATGGGAGGCATCTATTCGGTCAATCCGGAGATCGGCCTGCGCTATACGCTGTTCGCCTTCTTCGTCGCCGTGCTGGCAGGGCTGGGCTCGCTGGGCGGCGCGCTTGTGGCGGCCCTGCTTCTGGGCGTCATCGAAGCTTTTGTCGCGACTTATGGCGGAGCCAGCTACTCGCATCTCGCGATCTTCGCAACGCTCTTCCTTGTCCTGTTGGTTTCCCCGCGCGGCATCCTGCGGCGCGGACTGTAAGATGGCCCAGACCATGAAAAATCGTTGGGCCGGCCTGCTTCTCCTCGTCGTCATCCTCGTCGTGCTGGCGTTGCTGCCGGTGCTGGTCAACAATTACTGGCTGCGCATCGCCACCGGCGCGCTGATGTGGGCGGGGCTCGCCTGTTCCTGGAACATGCTAGGCGGCTATGCCGGCTACATCAATTTCGGCCATTCGGCCTTCTTCGGCATCGGCGCCTACGCCACCGCCATCCTGATGGGCGCGGATTTCGCAGTGCCGTTCCTCGCCACCGTTCCCATCGGCATGATCGTCACAGCCCTGTTTGCGGTCGTCATCGGCGCGCCGACATTGCGGCTGCGCGGCGCTTATTTCGCTATCGCCACCTGGGCCTTCGCCGAAGTGCTCATGCAGTTCGCCACCGTCGTCGATTTCACCGGCGGAACCGGCGGTATCGGCCTGCCTCCCTTCCTCAACGAGCGCTTCTTCTATTTCGCCATGTTCGCGGCCGCCGTCCTGACCTATTTCCTCACCTGGTTGCTGTTCGAGCGCTCCCGCTTCGGCTTGAAGGTCAAGGCCTTACGGGATCACGAACCGGCGGCCGAAGCCATGGGCATCAACACCTCGCTGGTCAAGTTGCAGACCTTCGTGCTCAGCGCCGTCGTCGCCTCCGTGTTCGGCAGTATTTTCGCCTACTGGGTGACCTTCATCAATCCAAAGAGCGTGTTCGGCGGCGACATCACCGACCAGATGGTCGTCATGGTCCTGCTCGGCGGGCTCGGCAGCCTGTGGGGGCCGGCCATCGGCGGCGTCGCGCTGTTCTTCGTCAACCGGCTTATCTGGATGTACTATGGCGATACCGCCTTCTATATCGCCATTCTCGGCGCCGCCATCATCCTGGTGGTGCTGTTCCTGCCCAACGGCATCGCCGGCCTGTTTGCGCGGCGAAGCGGGAAATCAGGCAGCGTGCTCGACACGGTGCTCGGACGCCTGCTCGGCTCCCGCCAGGGAGGACGCTCGTGAGCATGACGGCGCAAGCGCCCGCGCCAGGCGACCAGCCCATCCTCTTCGTTCGCGACGTGCACAAGCATTTCGGCGGCATCCAGGCAGCCGCCGGCGTCGACCTGGAGGTCGGACGCGGCGAGATCGCCGGCCTCATCGGCCCCAACGGCTCGGGCAAATCGACCCTGTTCAACCTCGTGGCCGGCATGGAGACGCCCGATCGCGGGCAGATCCTGTTCGACGGCCATGAGATCGGCGGCAAAAAGGCCTATACGATAGCCCGCCTCGGCCTCGCGCGCACCTTTCAGATCCCGGCGTTGTTCGAGAACATGACAGTCAGCGGGAACCTTCTGGCCGCGGCCGCCGAGGGTCATTGGCATGGCGCGCAACAGCGGGCGGACGAGACGCTGGCGCTGCTGCATCTCGAACCGGTCGCCAACAACCGTGCGTCCGACTTGTCCGGCGGCCAGCAGAAACTGCTCGAATTCGGCCGCGTGATCATGCGCCAGGCGTCCCTCATCCTGCTTGACGAGGTGACGGCCGGCGTCCACCCCAACATCCGCAAGATCATCTTGGAAGCGATCGCCAGGCTGCGCGAGCAGGGAACCAGCTTCTTCGTCATCGAGCATGACATGGAAATGGTGCGCAATGTCTGCGACCGCATCATCGTCATGGATTCGGGGCGGGTGGTGACCAGCGGCGCGTTCGAGGACATCGTGCAAAATTCCGAAGTCATGCAGACCTATCTAGGGCGTCCGCAATGAGCACGTTGGTCGCAGACAGCGTCGTTGCGGGCTACGGCAAGCAGGAGATCGTCCATGGCGTCTCCCTTGTGGCGGAAGCCGGCAAGATCACCTGCATCTTCGGCCCCAATGGCTGCGGCAAGTCGACCTTGCTGAAAGCGATCGCAGGCGCGCTGCCGGTATGGAGCGGCACAATCGGGCTCGGCGGCGAAACGATCAGCAATTTGCCGGTCCATGAAGTCGTGCGCCAGGGCCTGGTGCTGATGCCGCAGGGCGGCGGCGTGTTTCCACGGCTGACGGTGATGGAAAATCTGCGCATGGGCGGCTACGCCATTGCCGACCGGAAGCTGGTGGACAGGCGCATCGAGGCTCTGGTCGACCAATATCCATCGCTGGCGCGGCGGCGCAAGACCACGGCCGGAGCCCTTTCGGGCGGCGAACAGGCGATGCTGGCGCTGGCGCGCGCGCTGGTGTCGGAACCGCGTTTGATCCTGCTCGACGAACCGTCCGCCGGCCTTTCGCCGGCCATGGTGAGCGAGACGCTGGAGCGCATCAAGGTGCTGACCGCGCGCGGCATCGGCATTCTCATGGTCGAGCAGAACATTCGCGAGGCCATGCCGATCGCCGACCGGCTCTATATCCTGGCCGCCGGAGAAAAGCGCTTCGAAGGCACGCCCGGAGATGTCCGCAACGACCGACAGATCATGGACATCTATATGGGCGGCGCCTGATGCCGCTTGGCGAACTCGTGCGCCCCAGAAGCATGGCGCCGCTGTCGGCAAGCTCGTCCTCCTTGAACCTTTGCATTTCTTCGTTCCAGGTCACGCTGGGCAGCTTCTCGACCTCGGCGATGCCATCGACGCTGATGAATTCGGTGACGATGAGTTTTCGCATGGCGCTCTCCTTTTGATGGAGGACGGATGGCGCGGGACTTCTGCGACACGCTCCGTGAAAAATAGCGCGGCGCTTTGTTAGCCTTTTGGTCGATGTCAGACACAAGCGTCGATCTCAGTCGACCTGGTGCCCGGCGCCAATTCCAACCGGCAGGAGAAGCGCGAAGCGGTGGTGGGCGGTCGGTGCTTGTTTGTCTGCGATGGCCGCTTTTGACCCTTTCGAGACCTTCCGGAGTCGAATTCTCTTCTTGAAAGCCGACATTGGCCGGAACCAGCACTCGCGACCCGAAGCAGTCATTGACTGTTGAAGGCTCAATGTCACGAAAGGGGTAGGAGACCATCATTCCACCCAGGTAGCCGTTCTCGTTGCTGGCCACGATGGACTCCTCCGTGCGGCGCAAATACAATCGATCCAACCAGTGAGGCGATCACTTAATGGCTGATGAACGCGTCAAGCGCCGTCTTGCCGCCATCGCTGTGGCCGACGTGGTCGGCTACAGCCGAATGATGGAGGCGGATGAGGCGGGTACGCTGGCGGCACTGAAGGAGCGGCGCAAGGCGATCCTGGAGCCGATCGTTCGCGATCGCGGCGGGCGGATCGTCAAGCTTATGGGCGACGGCGTGCTGATGGAGTTCACCAGCGCGGTGAACGCGGTCGAGGCTGCAGTCGAACTACAGGCCAAAATGGCGGAGGCCAACCAATCCGTCACCGAGCACCGCCGCATATTGCTGCGTATCGGCATCAACCTGGGCGACGTGATCGGTGAGGGCTCGGACATCTATGGCGACGGTGTGAACGTTGCGGCTCGCCTCGAAGCCTTGGCAGAGCCAGGCGGGGTCTGCGTCTCGGCCAAGGTTCATGAGGAATTGCGAGGCAAAGGCAACGCTGCCTTCGAGGACATGGGCGAGGTGGCGCTCAAGAATATCGTCAGACCGGTGCGGGTTTACCGTGTGGAAACGAGTACTGGTCAAGTGGGCGGGCGGGCCGCAACGACGTCTGCTGCCAGGCCCTCCATTGCCGTTTTGCCATTCGACAATCTGAGCGGCGATCCCAGTCAACAATACCTTTCGGACGGCATCACGGAGGACATCACCACCGAGTTGTCGCGGTTCAGAAATCTTACCGTCGCGGCGCGTCACGCTTCGTTCCATCTTGCCAGGATGGGCATCAACCCAATGCAGGCCGCCCGCGATCTGGGCGCGAACTACGTCATCGAAGGTAGTGTGCGGAAGGCGGGCGAGCGGATTCGCATTACTGCACAGTTGATCGACGCAAGGACAGGCAACCACGTCTGGGCGGAGCGGTATGATCGCGAATGCGACGACATTTTTGCTGTGCAGGACGAAGTCGTGGCAGCAATCGTGACGACGCTCGAGGGGCGAATGGTGGCCGCTGCTGCTCTTCAGGTGCGCAAGCGGCCAACGTCGAGCTGGACGGCCTATGACTTTTTCCTGCAGGGCCGGGAGCTGGCCGACGCCAACATGGAGAAGGAGGCCGTTCCGCTTTTTTCCCGCGCGACGGCGATCGATCCCGATTTTGCGCACGCTCACGCCTGGCTGGCGATCGCTCTCCTCGGCCGCTACTGGTTCGACACCGATCCACGAACGCTGCACGAAGCGTCACTTGCCGCACAAAGAGCCATGGAGTTGGACAGCAACGATCCGACGGTCCACCACGCCAACGGCATGGTCATGGTGTGGCTCCGCGAATACGAACGGGCCGGCGTCCATTTCGACCGCGCCGTCGCTCTCAATCCGGCCGATGCGCAAATTCGCGCGGACCGAGCGAATTGGTTGCGATACGCCGGCCGGCCGGAGGAAGCTCTGGCTTCAATCGACGACGCGCTGAAGAGAACCCCGTTTCCACCACACTGGTTCTGGGTAATTCGCGCCAAAATTTTGTTGGAACTGAGGAGATATGGCGAAGTCGTGGCGGCCTTGGACAACATGCCAAAAAAGGATCACCCCGCTTGGCTCACACTGGCGGCCGCCCATGACCATCTCGGCCATGCCGCTCTCGCTGCGCATGCGCTGGCGAAGGCTCGCGAACTTAGACCCAGCATCTCATCGCGGGAACTGATCGCTGTGAATCCTTATGCTCACCGAGATGCGCTCAAACCTCTGCTCGATGGCCTGCGCAACGCCGGATTGCCGGAGTAAGTAGGCCGCCAATGGGACATTGAAAATTTACACCACGCGGCGAGTTCACCGGAACGCATGCGGATGGCTTCGCGGTCGCAAACGATAGTTCGTCCCTTGAGGTTGCGAAACACCGCGCCTCTTGCCCCGGCCGTAGGCTACGCGCGGAGTGGGTGACGAATGCGGCGTTTCGCGTTCGTATCGTGAATGCACCCAAAGATGGCGCGACCGAGCCGGCGGTAGGATTCGGCTCTGCCGTACAGCCGCGGAGCGTTCTACGTCGCCGTTGGGTGGAGGACCGCCCTTCAAGTGTGGCTCTCGGAATGACGTGGTTGCCGGACATTCCGGTCTTTCAGCTTCAGTCGACGGCCAAAGGAGGCTTTTCCCGACGGCGGAATGACAATGCGCGCGGCTATACGGCCGCGCGCTTCAGTTGTCGGGGGTCCGACTGATCAGATCGCCTGACCACCCGAAACCTCGATCCGCTGTGCCGTAACCCAACGGTTATCCTCGCCCAGAAGGCTTGCCACCATCGGCCCGATGTCGTCGGGCAGCCCCACGCGGCCAAGCGCGGTCATCCCTGCGAACTGCGCGTTGACTTCGGCATTGTCGCGCACCAGCCCGCCACCGAAATCGGTCTCGATCGCTCCGGGCGCGACCGTGTTCACTGTGATCCCGCGCGCACCCAGCTCTTTCGCCATATAGACGGTCAAGATTTCGACCGCCCCCTTGGCGGCCGCATAGGCCGAGAAGCCCGGATAGGACACGCGGGTCAGGCCCGAAGAAAAGTTCACGATCCGCCCGCCATCTGCGATGAGCGGCAGAAGCGCCTGCACGAGGAAGAAAACGCCCTTCACATGGACGTCGAACAGACCGTCGAACTGCGCCTCGGTGGTATCGCCGATCATGGTGAATTCGCCGTGGCCGGCATTGTTGATCAGGTAATCGAAGCTGTCGCGGCCCCAGGTCTCTTTCAGCGCCGCGCGCAGGGTCTCGGCAAAGGCCGCGAAGCTGGCGACCTCGCCGAGATCGAGCTGCAGGGCAACCGCCTTACGGCCCAGGGCTTCGATCTCGGCCACAACCTCGCGAGCCTGAGATGCGTTGCCGCGATAGGTGACGATCACGTCGCGGCCATGCTGCGCGATGCTGACAGCGGTGTTGCGGCCGAGGCCGCGGTTGGCGCCGGTGACAAGTGCGATCTTGGTCATGCGGGAAGTCCTTTCATCCGAAGCGATGGGGACAACATGCGGCAAGAGCGTCTCCAGTTGTTGCCGATTCCTCGCGTAGTCTTGCCTGTTCCTGCAAATCTGGATCGGCCTTGCCGCACAGGATTTGCCAGAATGTCCGGATTTCTTGCCTGATCCTTCTTTAGTTCTTGCCTGAAACGCCACCACCCTTCAACTTGCCCCCATGAGCCGAACGCTTCTCGACCTTGTGCGCAGCTTTGCCGACACTCATGCCGACCGTTTCGGGGCGGCGTCGACGCCTATTCCCGGCCTGACCGCGATCCGCGCCACGCAGCCCGGCGAATTGCAGGTGGCTGTCAATCGGCCGCTGGTGGCCATGCTGTTACAAGGTGTCAAGCGGGTCACGATAGGGGCCGAGACATTGGAATTCGGTCCGGGCGAGTCGCTGCTGATCTCGGCCGATGTGCCCACGGTCAGCCAGATCACGCAGGCAAGCCTCGGCGCGCCCTACTATTCGCTGGTGCTGGAACTCGACCCCGTCCTTATGCGGGAACTCGCGGTCGAGATGGCGGCGGTCCCGGGCGATCCGTGCAAGCCTGTCCGAGTGGAGCCGACCGACGCAGATGTCGCCGATGTGGCCCTGCGCCTGATGCGGCTTCTGGACCGTCCCTCTGCCCTCCCGGTCCTGCAAGGGCCGTTGCTGCGCGAGATTCATTTCTGGCTTCTGGCGGGACGGCACGGATCGGCCCTCCGCAGCCTCGGCGGGGCCGATGGCCATGCACAACGCATCGCCCGTGCGGTCGCTATGATCCGCGAAAGCTATGCACGGCCGATCCGCATCGAGGAACTGGCCGAGGCCGCGGGGATGAGCACCTCGTCCTTCCACCAGCATTTCCGCCAGACCACCACGCTGTCTCCCTTGCAATTCCAGAAGCAGTTGCGCCTGATCGAGGCTCGGCGCCAGATGCTGGCCGATGGCATGAGCGTGAGTTCGGTGGCTTATGCGGTGGGCTATGAGAGCGTGCCTCAGTTCACCCGCGAATATGGCCGTCTGTTCGGCAAACCACCGGCCCGCGACATACGACAGGCACAGATGGATGCGTAGTCTGACTCTGCTTCAGAAGAAAGCGAGCGTCCGCTGTGGGCTCAATTGAGCCGTTCGTCGCGTCCGCCGCCGAGGACTGGAAAGGGTCGACACCTGCCGGAGCGTGAACGTCCCGTTCGGAGAACCGTCGGGAACGGCGGCTTATGGCGCAAAGCGGTCGTAGATCACGGCACCCAGCAAGAAATCTCAGACACGCCCAAACCAAATCTATCCCTCTTGCCATCCCCGCATCCTTCCCCTAATCTCTTCTGAGAAAACCTTTTCCCAACTCGCCCCGCATCCGCTGACCTCACCAATCAGCACATCGCAGGGTAACAAGAGAAAACCTTTTTCCAACTAAGGAATTCAGTGCGCACCATGGTTTCCGACGCCTCGCCAGCGCCCGCCAAGACCCCCGTTACCCTCCGCGAGGTGGCCTCCCTTGCCGGCGTCAGCGTTGCCACGGCCTCGAAGGCGCTGAACGGGCAGGGGCGGATGACGGCCGAGACGCGCGAGCGCATTCGCGAGACGGCGCAGCGTCTTGGCTTTCGCCCGAACAGCCTGGCGCAGAGCCTGTTACGCCGGCGCTCCTTCACCGTCGGGCTGCTCACCAACGATACCTATGGCCGCTTCTCGCTGCCGGTCATGTCGGGCATTTCGGATGCGCTGGTCGACAAGGGCGTCTCTGTGTTTCTCTGCCATGTCGAGGACGACCAGCGCCTTGGCCAGCTCCATGTCGATGCCATGCTCGACAAGCGCGTCGACGGCATCATCGCCACCGGCAAGCGGATCGATCGCCATCTGCCGGTCGATCTGTCCAATCTCGGCGTTCCCACGATTTACGCCTTTACCCAGCCCGATCCCGGCGCCATCGCCTTCGTCTCGGACGACGCCGGCGGCGCGCGCCTGGCGGTCGAGCACTTTTGCCGGCTTGGTCGCCGCCGCATCGCCCATGTCACGGGACCAGCGAGTTTTGCCGTGGTGCACGCGCGGGCCCAGGCCTATCGTGACGTGCTGACCGAGAAAGACTTGCCGGTCATGGAACCATTGCTCGGATCGTGGTCGGAAGCGTGGGGTCACGCGGCGGTGAAGAAGCTCTTCGACCGTAAGGGCGAAAAACCCGATGCCGTCTTTTGCGGCAACGACCAGATCGCGCGCGGCGTCATCGACGCGCTGCGCGAACGCGGGCTTGATGTGCCGGACGATGTCGGCGTCATCGGCTTCGACAACTGGCAGATCGTGGCCGAGGCGACGCGCCCGCCGCTGACCTCCGTCGACATGAACCTGGCGGCACTCGGGCGCGAGGCCGGCCTCACCTTGCTTTCGCTCGTCGGCGGTAAACCCGCCGAGCCGGGCATCCGAAAACTGCCGTGCCGGCTGGTGGTGCGTCAGTCATGCGGCCGTCCGCTTGGCGGCTGAGACCATGCATGTCGCCCAAAAGTGCGTAGCGGTTTTGGGATCACGACATGCATGCATGTCGCCCAAAAGTGCGCAGCGGTTTTGGGGTCACGACATGCATCAAAGCAAAAGGTCGCGCGCGCCTGCAAAGGCAGCGCGGCCGAATGAGGAGAAAAACATGAGGAGGAGAACCATGAGAACTATGATTGCCGGGCTCGCCTTTGCCGCGAGCATTTTTTCCACTCTGGCAGCAGTTCTGCCGGCCGCAGCCGCCGAGACCGCCAACATCTGGGTCCGCGCCGACGGCTCGAACTTCATGCCGCGCATCGTTGATGCCTTCAACAAGGGGCATGAGAACCAGATCAAGCTGGACATCATCCCCAATGCCGAGATCATCCCGAAATACGGTGCCGCCGCCGCCGGCGGCACAGCACCCGACGCGCTCTCGCTCGACCTGATCTACACGCCGTCCTTCGCTGCCGCCGGCCAGCTCGAAGACATCACCGACTGGGCGAAATCGCTGCCTTATTTCAACAGCCTGTCGCCGGCGCACGTCAAAACCGGCACCTACAAGGGCCGCATCTACGGGCTGCCGTTCTCCGCCGATAGTTCGGTGCTGATCTGGAACAAAAAACTGTTCAAGCAGGCTGGTCTTGACCCTGAAAAGGGCCCGACCAACTGGGCGGAAATCGAAGCCTCTGCCGAGAAGGTCAACGCGCTCGGCGGCGACATCAAAGGCTTCTATTTCTCCGGCAATTGCGGCGGCTGCAACATCTTCACCTTCACACCGCTGATCTGGGCCTCGGGCGGCGACATCCTCACCGAGGATGGCTCGAAGGCGACGCTCGACAGCCCGCAGCTGCGCGGCGCCATCGACCTCTACCGGTCGATGGTCAAGAAGGATCTGGTGCCGGCAGGCGCGCAGACCGACACCGGCTCCAACTTCTTTGCCGCCTTCGCCGCCGGCAATATCGGCATCTCGCCGTCCGGCGCCTTCGCCATCGGCGCGCTGAACACCCAGTACCCAGACATCGACTACGGCGTCACCTTCCTGCCCGGCAAGGATGGCGGCTGGTCGTCGTTTGCCGGCGGCGACAATTTCGTCGTCACCAAGGGCACCACGAAGATCGCGGTGGTCAAGGAGTTCCTCGATTTCGCCTATTCGCTGGAGGGCCAGACCATACTGGCGAAGTACGGCAGCCTTCCCGTGCGCGGCGACATCGCCAATGAGGCGCTGAAGGATCTAGACCCGCGCTACAAGGTCGCCGCAGAGGCCATGGCCAAGGGCCGCACGCCCTATTCGGTGGTGTTCAACGACCTGATCAACTCCGCCAACGGTCCGTGGAACCAGATGGTCAACGAGGTCTTCTTCGGCGAAGACGTCGATGGTGCTATCGCCAACGCGCAGGAAACCATGCAGTCGATCATCGACTCGGCGCCGCAGCAGTAGGCGCCGGCTCCCCTTGAGGGGAGGTCGGACCGCAGGTCCGGGTGGGTCGTCTCGGCAGTGCTCGACGTTCTCTTTTTCGTCGGCGCACCTCGCAGGCGACCCCACCCCCGGCCTTCGGCCGGACCCTCCCCCCGAGGGGGAGGGGGACGTCGCGCAAACAGCAAGGCTATCGCATTGAGAAAAGACCCCCTCATCCGGCCGCTTCGCGGCCACCTTCTCCCCGCTGGGGAGAAGAGGCTGGCGTCAACGCTGGCGACCTCCTCTCCACTCGGGGAGAGGTCGGATTGCCCCGAATTGCCCTTTGCAATTCGTTTGGCAATCCGGGTGAGGGGGTCTTTTGCCGTTGCGGTTGCCCTGAACCCAGTGAGCGGCCAGCCATGACCTCCATCGCAGCAACCTCCGCCCCAGCCCGCCGCCGCAAACTGGTCGGCGCCGGCCGCCGGCAGTGGATCGGCCTGCTCTATGTCGCGCCGGCCGTCGCATTGGTCGTCGTCTTCTTCATCATCCCGCTTTGCATGACGGCGTGGATGTCGCTGCACAATTGGCCGCTGATGGGCGCGCACTCCTTCATTGGCCTCGACAATTACTGGGCGATCCTGCGCGATACCAGGTTCTGGAACGCGCTGCGTTTCACCGGCTATTACACAGTGGTGGTGACGATCGCGATCTTCGTCGTCGCCTTTCCGCTGGCGCTGTTCATCGAAAGGCCGCGGCCGCTGACCGGCTTCTACCGGACGTCGTTCTTCATGCCGGCCGTCATCGGTTTTGCCTCGGCCAGCCTGCTCTGGTCGTGGCTGCTCAATGTCGATTCCGGCCTGTTCAGCCCCGCCGCCTTCGAACTCGGCCTGACCGAGAAGAAGGTCAATCTGCTGGCGACGTTCCAGCCGGCGTTCTGGTCGATCATCGCCATGGTCGTCTGGAAGGTGGCGGGCTTCACCATGATCATCCTGATGACCGGCCTGCAATCCATCCCGCCGGATCTGCAGGAGGCGGCGATGATCGACGGGGCAGGGCCGCTGGCGCGGTTTCGCGCCATCACTCTGCCGCTGATGCGCCGCACCCTGGCGTTGGCGCTGATCCTGTCGGTTGCCGGTTCGGTGCTCGCCTTCGACCAGTTCTACATCATCCTGCGCGGCGGGCCGCGCAACCAGACGCTGACCGCCGTCTACTGGATTTTCAACCAGTCATTCGTGTCGTTCAAGCTCGGCTACGGCGCCGCACTGTCGATGATCCTGCTGGTCATCCTGGTCGCGCTCAGCCTCATCCAGCTGCGGCTGCTGCGCCAACCCGAGGGAATTGACTGATGGCGCAGGCACGCAGCCGCAAAAGACGCATCGGCATGCAGATTGCCGAGCATGCGACGGGCATCATCGCCTCGTTGCTGTTCCTGGCGCCGATCGTCTGGACCGTGCTTTCGGCGTTCAAGCCGGCGCAGGAGTCGCGTCAGCCGCCGCTGCCGCCGTGGCCGACGACCGGCTTTTCGGTCGAGAATTACGCCACGCTTAACACGTTCGGCGACGGCCTCTGGCTGCCGGCGCAAAACAGCATCTATGTCTCTGCCATGACGGTGGTGCTGTCGGTGATCGTCAGCGTGCTGGCCGGCTACGGTTTCTCGCGCTTCCGCTTTCCGCTGAAGAACCTGCTCTTCGTCGTCATCCTGTCGACGATCATGATCCCGTTCCAATCGATCCTGACGCCGATCTTCCTGGTGCTGACCAAGATCGGCCTGCACAACACGCTGACCGGGCTGGTCTGCGTCTATGTCACGCTGCAGCTGCCGTTCTCGATCTTCATGATGCGCAACGCCTTCGACGCGGTGCCGCGCGAGATCGAGGAGGCCGCCCGCATGGACGGCGCCAACAATGTCACCATGCTCTTGATGGTGATGCTGCCGCTGGTCTGGCCGGGCATCGTCACCATCGCGCTGTTCGCGTTCCTCGGCGCCTGGAACGAGTTTCTGGCAGCGCTGGTGCTGATGACCGACCAGTCCAAATTCACGCTGCCGATCATGATGACGGCGCTGCAGTCTGGCCGCTTCGGCGCCATCGACTGGGGCGCGGTGCAGGCGGGCGTCACCGTGATGATGGTGCCGTGCCTGGTGCTCTTCCTCCTGCTGCAGCGCTTCTACATCCGCGGCCTGATGGCGGGGGCCGTGAAGTGACCAATCGAATCGAACCGGAGTGAATTCATGACCGCATCGCAATCGGCCCTTCAGGGCACTACGCCGGGCAAGCCGAAACTCGCCTTCCGTCCGCTGGCGGTGCCGCAGGTCGATGTGCGCGGCTTCTGGGGCGACCGCGTCGATGCCGTCGCCACCAGGACCGCCGGCATCCTGTATGACCGCTGCGTCGAGGCGCGCATGCTGGAGCAGATCGATCCGGACCGGCCATCGCCCGGCGTCGTCATTCCGTTCCACTCACCCTCGCCGGACGAGGCCGCCACCGCCGGCAACGAGTTCACCGGATCGACGGTGACGACCCAGATGTTCTGGGACAGCGACTGGGGCAAGACGATCGAGACCGCCGCCTACTCGCTCTATCGCCGCCGTAACGACGCGCTGGAGAAGAAGATCGACGCCGTCATCGACATGTATGGCAGACTGCAGCAGCCCGACGGTTATCTGTCCAGCTGGTACCAACGCATCCAGCCCGGCCTGCGCTGGACCAATCTGCGCGACTGCCACGAGCTCTATTGCGCCGGGCATCTGATCGAAGGGGCGGTCGCCTACTACCAGGCCACGGGAAAGCGCAAGCTGCTCGACATCATGTGCCGCTATGCCGACCATATCGCCGATATGTTCGGTCCCGAACCCGGCAAGAGGAAGGGCTATTGCGGCCACGAGGAGATCGAGCTGGCGCTGGTCAAGCTGGCGCGGGTCACGGGCGAGAAGAAGTACATGGACCTCGCAAAATACTTCATCGACCAGCGTGGCCTTGAGCCGCATTATTTCGACGAGGAGGCGCGTGCCCGCGGCGTGGACCCCAGAGCGTATCATTTCAAGACCTACGAATACAGCCAGTCGCACAAGCCGGTTCGCGAACAGGAAAAAGTCGTCGGCCACGCGGTGAGGGCGATGTATCTCTATTCCGGCATGGCCGACGTCGCCACCGAATATGGCGACGACACGCTGCGGCTGGCGCTCGACCGGCTGTGGGACGATCTCACCACCAAGAACCTCTACATCACCGGCGGCATCGGGCCGTCGTCGCACAATGAGGGTTTTACCGCCGACTACGACCTGCCCAATGAAACCGCCTATGCCGAGACCTGCGCTTCGGTGGGACTGGTGTTCTGGGCCAGCCGCATGCTCGGCATGGGCCCCAATGCGCGCTATGCCGACATGATGGAGCGAGCGCTCTACAACGGCTCGATCTCGGGCCTGTCGCTCGACGGCTCGCTGTTCTTCTATGAAAATCCGCTGGAAAGCCGGGGGAAGCACAACCGCTGGAAGTGGCATCGCTGCCCGTGCTGCCCGCCCAATATCGGACGCATGGTCGCTTCGATCGGCAGCTATTTCTACAGCCTGTCCGACGATGCACTCGCCGTCCACCTCTATGGAAACAGCACGGCTCGTTTCGATATCGCAGGCCGGCACATAGAACTGACCCAGGCCAGCAACTATCCGTGGGACGGGGCAGTCTCGATCGGCGTCGAACCCGAGGCGCCGACGACATTCACCTTGCACCTGCGCCTGCCGGCCTGGTGCCGCAAGGCGGCGCTCAAGGTAAACGGGGAGGCGGTCGATCTGGAGGATGTCACCAGCGACGGCTATGCCGCGATCCGGCGCGAGTGGCGCAAGGGCGACCAGCTCGAGCTCGAGCTCGAAATGACCGTCGACCGGCTCTATGCCAATCCGGAGGTGCGGCAGGACATCGGCCGCGTCGCGCTTGCCCGCGGCCCGCTGATCTATTGCGTCGAGGAGACCGACAATGCCGGCCAGCTGCACCGCATCGCCTTGCCACGCACGGCAAACATCGAGGCGCATAAGCAGCCGAACCTATTGGGCGGCGTCGTGACGCTTTCGGCTCTGGCCAGGAAAGAGGCGTTTGAGAGCTGGGACAACGGCCTCTACCACACCGAACCGCCGGCGGTTGAGGAAGCAAAAGTCACCGCCGTTCCTTATTTCGCCTGGGACAACCGCGATCCCGGCGAGATGCTGGTCTGGCTGAGAGACTCGTGATCCGGGGACGAAGATGATGCCGCCGACGAAAGGGGTGTCTTGAATTTGCCCCGGCGGCGCTAATTTTAGAGGGGGAGAGTGGCGCCAGCCACTCGAATGGGTGGAGGCAGAGTTGGCGCTCGAAGATGTCGCGCGTCCGAGCGCTGGCGCTCGCGTCATGGTCCTGACCGTCGCAGCGTTGCCGTTGCTGTTCGTGCTCAGCGGTCTGGCCATTCGCTATGCGGCATTTGCTTCGGTGTCGGAGGAACCAGGTTTCGCGGCCTATGCCCGCGCGCTTTGTCGGTGGGATTGCGCCTGGTATATCGGCATCAGCGAACAGGGTTACGAGCGCTTTCCCATTCCAGACCACAGCAATGTCGGTCGCTGGGGCTTCTTCCCGCTCTATCCGATGCTGGTGGCGGCGATCCGGTCTGTTTTCCCTTTCCCTACGATACTGGTCGCCACCATCACTTCCATTGTCTGCAGCTACGCCGCCTGTCTGGTCGCATGGCCGCTGCTCGAGAAAAATATGCGGGCCTATGTGCTGTATTGCGCATTTCTGCTCAGTGGCCCGTTCTCCTTTCACTTCACGACCTTCCTGAGCGAACCGCTTTTCGTGCTCCTGACCTCGTGCGTTTTTCTGGCGCTCAAACGCTCCAGCTATCTCGCCGCGGGCGTTTCATCTGCGCTCCTGTCGGCGACCAGGCTCGTCGGGGTCTTCGTCGTATTTGCGACCGCCATTCAAATGTTCAGGGAGCACCGCCAGCAGGGCGGATCGACGCTGTCTTTCCCGCTATGGCTGCTTGGCCGGCCGGATCTGCTGGTCGCTGTCCTCATCTCGCCCGCCGGTTTGTTCGCTTACATCCTGTTTCTTTACCTTACGGTCGGGGACGGCTTTGCGTTCCTGCATGTCCAGCGCGCGTTCGGACGGGTGGCCGGCAATCCCCTGGTCTTTCTATGGGACGGGCTCTCAGCGGTTCCGACCACCGGATGGCTGCCCACGGCGCCGCAATGGAGCGCGCTCGCCGCGATCACCGGATTGGCGCTGTCGGCCGTCCTAGTGGCCCGCAGGCAATATGGCGCGGCACTCTTCTGCGCGCTCGGTATTATCCTGCCGCTGATTACCAACCTGGCCTCGATGGTCAGATATGTCGTTGGGCTTGCGCCTCTGACAATGATGCTCGTCGTCCTGTTGTCGGCGTCGAAGCTCATTTGGCTCGCGGCTTTGGTTCTCTTCCTGGGCGCCTGCTATTTCATGACTGTGGCGTGGATCGGAGGCTACCTTGCCCTGGTCTGACATTTGGGAGCCTTTCAGACGCGCCGCCTCGATCGGCGGCTACGCACTTGTGGCAGTTCTGGCCGGGTCCGAGACCGTCATCCTTGCGCTTGCTCTCAATCCAATCGTCAATGCCGATTATCGCGCCTATTACATCGATCGGACGACCACCTGTCTCAATCGCGATGCCGTCGGCAGCTACACACTTGGCCAGACGATATCGTTCCGGAACGACGGCGCCAAACTGGCAGCCAGCATAAAGGTCTGCGGCTGGTCGGGACCCGTTGCCGACGGCACCCATTCCGTGGGCGAGACCTCCCGGCTTCGCGTGAAGATACCGCCGCTGCGCAACGGGCTGATGGCCACGCTGCAAATGGCCGCCGTCATTCGTCCACCGCAGATCACGCAAAGGGTGGTGATCTCGGTGAACGGGTTTCGGGTGCATGCGGAGACGCTGTCTGGCAAAGAACCACGAACGGTCTCGTTCGTCGTTCCACCGCCGGCTCTTGGCAAGGCCGATACACTCGAAATCGCCTTCGACTATCTCGACGGCATTCCGCCAACGCCGGCCGCCAGCAACATCTACAAGCGCTCCATCAAGCTGGTGTCGTTCCGGCTCGATGCGATTGACACGGATTAGGTGGAGCGGTCGCCGTGCCGGTCGGGTCTTCGCTGCGCAAAAACCCATCGGTCGAGCATGAGAAGATTGACCGCCGGAATAAGCACGCATGTAACCAGAATGGCAATGATGGACGGCAGGCCGAGTTTCGCCGTCAAAAGCGCCGGCGCCGCGTAAGCCACGGCGAAGCCTGTCGCCGTCAGCAGGAGAAAACGCGCAGCTTCCGATCGGTGCGATCCGCTCGACATGAAGGTTACTGATTTGTGGGCGAGATACGAAAACACGGCAGCCGCGGCGTAAGCCGCAAGCGACGCCTGGACAGGCGAGAAGCCGATCCATTCCGATTCGACCAAAGCGACAGCCAGGACGGCATACAGGATCGTCGCGGCGATGCCGACCAAGCCGAAGCGCGCCAGCAGCTTCAGCCCGGTGCGGGCGGTCGAACGGCCCTCAGACATGCGCACTGCACGCATACTGGGCTCCGAGCGGAAGGGGCGCGAGCAGGCGCTCGAGTTTTCTGGCAAAAGGCCTGGCCGACGGCAGCAGCAGGAAGTGCTCGGATCGGATATCCCTGCAGCCCGTCTCCTGAAAGAGGGACGTTGCCTTGGCAGCGTTGAGCAGGACCGCATCCTGATCGAACGGACACCGCAACACCGCAAGACGCGTCAGCGGATTATAGGGATTGTGCTCGATGATGCAGGCGACGCCGCCCGGCCGCACGACGCGCCGCATTTCCCGGAAGAAATCGAGCCAGGAAACGGGCGGAACGTGATGGACGACGCAACTGGCGAAAGCCAGATCGAACGCGCCGTCCTCATAAGGCAGGCTCGGCGTGGTGCAGGCCCTGTAGCTCACACGCGGATTGTCCTGGCCGGCGCGCAGGATCGATTCCTCCGAGACGTCGCAGCCATCCAGGCTCTCGAACACGCCTTCGAGATAAGGGTGGAGCGACCCGACGCCGCAGCCGACATCCAGCGCCCGCACACCGGCACCATCGTGCCGAAGCCTTCGCTCGACGACAAGACGCTGCAGCAGGTCGGCTTTGGCGATAAGAAAGAAGTCGTGCCTGAGGCCGGAAAACCGGATGGATCCTGCGACCGCCTCGCCATAATTTGATTTATAGCTGTCGAAGAGTTCGGCCATCAGCCGAGGCTCCGTTCCTGGGTTTTCGAAACGATCGACGGCTCTCACCCGGGGTGGTTGCACGCACTGCCCTGTCGAAGCCGGCGACCCTGTCGATCACGTAAAGCGGACGGCGTTTGACCTCGGCGTGGATACCGCCGACATAGAGCCCGACCACGCCGGTCATGAAAAGATTGATGCCGCAAAGGAGCGACACGATCACCACGGTGGATGTCCAGCCGGCAATGATGCCGGTTTCAAAAATCCAGGCGAAGATAGCGTAAGCACCGAACACCACCGCAAGCGCGGAGATGGCCAATCCGCCCCACAACGCGATGCGCAGCGGCTTCTCGGAGAAGCTGACGATGCCGTGAACGGCAAGGTGCATCATCTTCCAGAATGGGTATTTGGTCTGGCCAAGGGTCCGCGCGGGACGTTCGAAAGGCACCGCCGTCTGCTTGAACCCCATCCAGGCGAACATGCCCCTGACGAAGCGGTCGTGTTCGGGCATTTGCTTGAAGGTTTCCAGAGCCTTGCGCCCGACCAGGCGAAAATCGCCGACGTCGCGCGGGATGTCGACCGACGTCATTTTCTCCAGCAGACGGTAGAAGAGACTCGCCGTCATGCGCTTGAACCAGGATTCGCCCTCACGCTTGACACGGCGGGCATAGACGATCTCGAAACCTTCCTTCCACTTCGCCACCAGATCGAGAACCACCTCCGGTGGGTCTTGCAGGTCGGCATCCATGACGATGACGGCATCACCCGCAGCCGCGTCCATGCCGGCCGTGATCGCGACCTGGTGGCCGAAATTGCGGGAAAGCTCGATCAGCCGGAAGCGCGGCTCGACGGCGACCACGTTCCGAAGGTATTCGACGCTTCCATCGAGGCTTCCGTCGTCGACGAAGATCGCCTCAGCCTCTCCGTCCAACCTGCAGATCAGCGAGCTGATCCGCTCGATCAGTCGCGGCAGCACCTGTTCTTCATTGTAAATGGGAAGGACCAGCGAGTACCGCGGCGGCGACTCGTTCACCGCAGTCCTGATGCCTTGGATCACAGAGTCTCGCATGCCGTTGAAAATGGAACGCAAGCTACAAAGTTCCAAGGATACACAAGAAATCGCTAAATTTAGCGGTTTCGGGCAGGTGATGTTCATGAGTGGAACGGACATAGGCGGCGTTACCGCAATCGAACGTCCGCATGTGATCGAGACACGGCATCAAAGAGGTTGTCGACCAGTCCGAACCTGGCGCGAAGCAGCCTTTGACGCACCGTTTCGATCATGCCGCCTAACGCCGATCTCTGCTGGCCGATCTATCCTGCTTGCGACTTCTGCCATTGCACAAGCCACATCGGAGCAATAGATGGTGCGGAACGGCCGCCCTTTTATGTCAGGCGGAAAAACAGGAACATGGGCATGACCGATACGCTCGACTCAGCGAAATTGACCGACCGCGTCGCGGCCCTGGTCGAGGCTGCCAAACGGGCCGGCGCCGACGCCGCCGACGCGGTTGCGGTGCGCGGCCGCTCGACCGGCGTGTCGGTGCGGCTTGGCAAGGTCGAGGGTACCGAGGCGTCCGAGAGCGAGGATGTCTCGCTGCGCGTCTTCGTCGGCAAGCGGGTGGCGAGCGTCTCGGCAACCGCTGCCTCCGAGCCCAAAGCGCTAGCCGAGCGCGCCGTGGCGATGGCGAAAGTCTCGCCGGAAGATCCCTATCAGGGCCTCGCCGATCCGGCCTTGCTGGTCAAGAAGCCGCGCGACCTCGATCTGTTCGACGCGACGGAAGTCTCGGCCGACCAGTTGAAGGAAGCGGCGCTGGCGGCGGAAGCGGCGGCCCTTGCCGTCAAGGGCGTTACCAATTCGGCCGGCAGCGGCGCCAGCGCCGGGCTTGGCGGGCTGGTGCTCGCCACCTCGCACGGCTTTGTCGGCCACTATGTCGCCTCGCGTTTTTCGCGCTCGACCAGCGTCATCGCCGGCGAGGGCACCGGCATGGAGCGCGATTATGAATTCTCCTCGCGCCAGCATTTCTCCGATCTCGACGCACCCGAAGACATCGGCCGCAAGGCCGGCGAACGCGCTGCGCGGCGCATCGGAGCGCGCAAGGCGGCGACCGGGCCGGTCGACGTGGTGTTCGACCCGCGCGTCGCCCGCGGCATCGCCGGCCATCTCGCCGGCGCCATCAATGGCGCGTCGGTCGCGCGCAAGACCAGCTTTCTGCGCGACATGATGGGCAAGCAGGTGGCGGCCGCTGCGATCACCGTCACCGACGAGCCGCTCCGGCTCCGTGGCCAGGCGTCGCGGCCGTTCGACGGCGAAGGCATCGAGGGCGAAAAGCTGCTCATGGTCGAGAAGGGCGTTTTGAACCACTGGTTCCTGTCGACTTCGGCGGCGCGAGAATTGGGGCTGACCACCAACGGGCGCGGCTCGCGTAACGGCTCCTCCGTCTCGCCGTCATCGACCAATCTTGCCATCGAGCCGGGCGAGCGGACGCCCGAAGACCTCATCAAGTCGCTCAAATCAGGTTTTTACGTCACCGAAGTGTTCGGCCAGGGCGTCGACATGGTGACTGGCGAGTACAGTCGCGGCGCTTCCGGTTTTTGGATCGAGAACGGCGAGCTCGCCTATCCGGTTGCTGAAGTGACCATCGCCTCGAACCTGAAGACCATGTTCCTCAACATGGTTGCGGCGAGCGACCTCGATCGCAATTTCGGCACCGCCGCACCGACACTGCTGATCGAAGGCATGACCCTTGCCGGAGCTTGACCAGGTCACCTCCGCCGGGGCTCGCGAGGATCTGCCGCTGCTGCGCGAAGCTGCCCGCGAGGCGGGCGCCATCGCGATGCGCTATTTCGGCAACAATCCGCAAGTGTGGATGAAGGGCGGCACCTCGCCGGTGAGTGAGGCCGATCACGCCGCCGACGCCTATCTGCGCGAAATCTTGCTTGCAGCGCGGCCGGACTATGGCTGGCTGTCGGAGGAGACGGCCGACGATCCGGCAAGGCTTGCCGCCCGCCGCACCTTCGTCGTCGATCCGATAGACGGCACGCGCGGCTTCCTCGAAGGCCTGCGCTCCTGGTGCGTCAGCGTCGCGGTGGTCGAGGACGGCCGCACGCTTGCCGGCGTGCTCGAATGTCCCGCCACGGAGGAGACCTATTGGGCGCTGCCTGGTGAGGGGGCGTTCCTGAATGGCCGTCGCATTGCCGTGCGCCGCCCGGCAGCGATGGTCGAAATTGGCGGGCCGAAGCCGTTGATCGCTCTGATGCCGGCGGAATGGCAGGGCCGGCTGGGCCGCGTGCCCTATATTCCCTCGCTCGCCTACCGGCTGGCGATGGTCGCCAATGGCAGGCTCGATGCGACCTTTGTCAAACCCAATGCACATGACTGGGACATCGCCGCGGCGGATCTCATCCTGCGCGAGGCCGGCGGCGCATTGCTCGACCAGAAGGGCCGCGCACCGCGCTATGCCGGTGAAGTGATCCACCACGGCGCGCTGGTCGCCGGCAGCGGCGAACTGCTCGCCGTGCTCTCCGGCATCATCGCAGGGCTGGGCGGTTGAACATATCATCAATGGTTCCAAAGTCGGCGGCTTTGGTCTAGACCTGTCACAAACTCACGATATGTGAAGGACCGACATGACCGCGGAAGACGGAAAGAAGCAGCTTTTGCACCTGGTGTTCGGCGGCGAACTGAAGACGCTGGGCGGAACCGAATTCCGTGATCTCGACGCGCTCGATATCGTCGGCATCTATCCGGATTATCAATCCGCGCAAACGGCGTGGAAAGCCAAGGCCCAAGCCAGCGTCGACAATGCCCACATGCGTTATTTCGTCGTTCACCTGCACCGGTTGCTCGACCCCGACAACAAGGCTGCCGGTTGACATTGATGGATCATGAAGGCGTGAAAGGGCCGACCACGAGGTCCGCGGTCAGCGGCCGCCGCGGTGGCACCTCGAAGACATTCTGGCGCAAAATACGCGAACCGCTGGCGCAATCGCGATTCGTCAAGAACGCCATCGCCAGCCTGTTTGCGCAGTTCGTTCGCCTCGTCCGCCTGACCAACCGTGTTGTCGACGGATCGGCGCAGATGTCGGGCGGCGCCTACTCGGAGTTCGAACCCGGCATCATAGCCCTGTGGCACGGCCAGCACCTTCTGACTCCGGCCTACTATCCCAGGGGACGGCCGCTGGTCGCCATGGTATCGCGTAGTGCCGATGCCGAGCTCAACGCACTGATGATCGAGAAATTCGGCATCCAGGCGGTGCGCGGCTCGGGCGGACGCGAAAGCTCGAAGCGTCGCGACAAGGGCGGCGCCAAAGCGCTGATTGCCCTGAAAAAGTCACTCGCCACCGGCAAGAACGTCGCCATGATCGCTGACATTCCGCATGGCACGCCGCGCGACGCGGGACTTGGCATCGTTCTCCTGGCGCGGCTTTCGGGCCGGCCGATCCTGCCCGCCGCCATCGCCACCAGCCGCCGCAAGGTGCTGGAGCGCAGCTGGGACAAGACCACGATCAACCTGCCGTTCGGCCGCGCCTCGATCGTCCTGGGGACGCCGGTGTTCGTTCCGGCCAATGCCGATGAGGCCGAAATGGAACGCAAGCGCCAGGAGGTCACGGCCGCGCTCAACGCCGCGACCGCCGAGGCCTACCGCCTCGTGGATGGCTCGAAATGAGCGAGCGCTGGGCGCGCACCTTCCTGACGGCGTATCGTTTCGCAGGCGCAGCCGCCTACCCGCTGATCGGGCCCTATGTCGCCTGGCGCACCTCCAGGGGCAAGGAAGACCGAATTCGCCGGCGCGAGCGCTATGGCATCGCCGGGCGCGAGCGCCCCGACGGGCCGGTGATCTGGATCCATGCGGCGAGCGTCGGCGAGACGATCGCCGTCGTGCCGCTGGTCGAGAGCATTCTCGACTACGGCGTCAACATCGTGCTGACGACGGGGACTGTCACCTCCGCTCAGGTTGCCGACGAACGGCTCGGCGACCGCATCATCCACCAATATGTGCCGCTCGACCTCAAGCCGGCGGTCAGCCGCTTCCTCGACCATTGGCGGCCGGACCTGGCGATCATCGCCGAATCGGAAATCTGGCCGATGACCATCCTGGAGCTCGGCGCGCGCCGTGTGCCGCAGGTGCTGGTCAATGGCAGGCTATCCGACCGTTCGTTCAAATCCTGGAAGAAGCGCGCCAACATCGCCGAGGCGCTGTTCGAGAATCTCGCTCATGTCGTCGCCCAGTCGGATGTCGACGGCGAGCGCTTCCTCTCGCTCGGCGCCCGGCCGGTCACCGTATCCGGCAATCTCAAGGTCGACACCATGCCGCCGCCGGCCGATGAAAGGGCGCTGTACACGCTGAAGCGCCAGCTCGGCGCCCGCCCGACTTGGGCGGCGATCTCGACCCATGACGGCGAGGAGGTGGTCGCTGCCGAGGTTCACGCGATGCTGCACAAGCGTCACCACGGTCTTTTGACGATCGTCGTGCCGCGCCATCCCGATCGCGCCGAAGCGCTGGCCGCGCAGATTTCCGGCATGGGGCTGAAAGTCGCGCGGCGCAGCAAGGGCGACCGGATCACCGTCGATACGGACATTCTGCTCGGCGACACGATGGGCGAGATGGGGCTTTATCTCCGGCTGACAGAGATCGCCTTCGTTGGCCGTTCGCTCACCTCGGAGGGCGGCCAGAACCCGCTGGAGCCGGCCATGCTCGACACGGCGGTGCTGGCCGGCCGCAATGTCCAGAATTTTCGCGAGACCTATCAGCGCCTGCTCGACAGCGGCGGCGCCAAGCTGGTGCGCGACCGCGACATGCTGGCCGGCGCCGTCAATTTCCTGTTGAGCAACGAGGTGGCCCGCCATGAGATGATGGCGGCCGGCGCGGCGACCGTCGACGAGATGCGCGGCGCGCTGGCGGTCACCTTGAAGTCGCTCGAACCTTACATTCAGCCGTTGGTCGTCAAGTCGCGCCTCAAGGGCGCCAACGGCCGCTAAGATGGCCAGCGAAGCGCCCCCCTTCTGGTGGGAAGAACCGGACTGGCGGGCGCTGGCGCTGGCGCCGCTGTCGGCGATCTATGCGCTCGTTGCCGGCCGCCGCATGCGCTCGGCGGCGCGCGAGAAGATCGAGGCGCCGGTGCTGTGCGTCGGCAACTTCACCGTCGGCGGCACCGGCAAGACGCCGGTGGCGATCGCGCTGGCCGGACAGGCCAGGCGCATGCAGCTCAACCCCGGTTTCCTGTCGCGCGGCCATGGCGGCTCCTTCGCGCAGCCGCATGTCGTCGATCCGCATCATGACGCCGCCAAGCATGTCGGCGACGAGCCGCTGCTTTTGGCCGAACACGCGCCGGTCGCGGTGACGCCGAACCGAGCCGCCGGCGCGCGCCTTCTGCTGGAAAAGCATGGCTGTGATTTCCTGATCATGGATGACGGCTTTCAGAGCGCACGCATCCACATCGATTACGCGCTGGTCGTCGTCGACGCGCGCTACGGCCTCGGCAACGGCCGCGTCATTCCTGGCGGTCCGCTCAGGGCTGGCATCGTCGACCAACTGGTTTTCACCAGCGCGCTGCTGAAGATGGGCGAGGGCCTTGCTGCCGATGCGGTCGTCCGCCAGGCGGCGCGTGCCGGCCGGCCGATCTTCGAGGCGCGTACACGGCCAAGCAGCAAGGCGGGGCTGGCCGGCAAGCGATTTCTCGCCTTTGCCGGCATCGGCCATCCCGAGAAATTCTTCGACACGGTCCGTGAGGCCGGCGGCGAGGTTGCGCTGACCCGGTCGTTTCCGGACCATCATTTTTATGGCGAGGACGAGCTTGCCGAACTGGCAACGACAGCGCGAGGTGCCGGACTTGGGCTGATCACCACCGCCAAGGACGCCGCCCGGCTGCGCCATGATGCCGCGTCCGCCAATTTCCTCGGACAGCTCGATGTGCTGGAGATCGACACCGTGTTCGATCCCGACCACGTGCCTGAACGCATCATCGACGAGACGCTGGATGCCTGGCGGCAGCGCAAGCTGCAGGGGTGAATCAGAGAACCTTCGAGCGCCGCGGCGGTCGGGTCGAACTTTTGCGGAGATGCCGGCGAAGGATCGCTATAGATCGGGTCTCATTCTGCGTAACCGGTTTAGCGCCGGCTGCGCATTTCGGGATGTGCCTCGATCTCGCGGCGCAGCGAGGCCGCGGCACTCACATAGGGCTCCTGCCTGGCGACGCTCCAGTATTTGAGCTCATCGAGCGGGATGCTTTCGCCGGTGACCGCGCAGCGCACGAAGGCGCCGGGGCTGGTCACCTGGAAGTCGCCGTCCAGGTAGCGGATACGGGCTTCCTTGCCGCCGGGGCCTTCGAAGCGGTTCATCATGACATGGAGCCGAGGTTCATGACGATGTCATCGCCACAAAATGCCGGCAAGGTCAAGCTTGGAGCGTGACAAGATTGGCTTTGGTCGGCTCTGTTTCAGACGACAACCAGCCGAGCAAGCCGGCAAAGTGGATGTCCGGCATCCTACTGCTCGGCTACGATGAACTCCTCGATCTTTTCCGCCGCCAGCCCGGCGTGGGCCGCGATGCGCCGGGCAAGCTCGGCGGCGGCAGCGCGCGGTCGCCCTGCAGGGCGGTCGAGCCAGTAGGATATCGGGCTGAGAACGATGCGGTCGTCCACAGCGACGATGCGGCCTGACTTCAGTTGATGCTCGATCATCGGCGGCCGCGCCAGCGCGATGCCGAGACCATGGGCTGCGGCGTCGAGCACCAGATTGTAGTCCTCGAAGCGGCGGTCCTGCGGACGCGGGCGATAGTCCATGTCCTGGGCGGCAAACCAGGCGCGCCAGGCCGAGGCGTCGGAATCGTTGATCAGCGGGAATTTGAGCAGCCGGGCAGGGTCGCCACGGCCGATCTCGCGGGCGAGGTCCGGCGAGGCGACCGGAAACACATGTTCTTCGAAAAGCTGCACCGAGACGCGGCCGGGAATGCGGCCGCGTCCGCAGCGGATCGACAGATCGATGCCGTCATCGGCAAGGTCAGCCTGACGGATGTCGACATCGAGTACGATGCGCAGCCTGGACGGATTGTTTTCCAGCGCCGCCATGCGCGGCATCAGCCACAGCCCGCTGACCGAAGGGATCGAGGTCAGCCGCACCACGGCGGTGCCGCGCGGTTCGACCCAGCGGTCCGAATTGCTGGATATCAGCGCGAAGGCCTCAGTGGTGCGCAGATGCAGGCGGTTGCCTTCGATCGTCAGCGACACCCCACGCGCGCCGCGATCGAACACTTTCAGCCCGAGCCAGTCCTCGAGCTTGGCGATCTGCCGGCTGACGGCGCCATGGGTGATGTTGAGTTTTTCGGCAGCCGCCGAAAAGCTGCCCGTCCGCGCTGCGGCGTCGAAGGCGCGCAGGGTTTCGAGCGGCAGTATTGCGTCCGAGCTGTGATCCATAGTCACAGCTGACCCTCGATTTGGTCGTTTGTCAACCGATCAGGAAAGGCGTTTCGTGTGTTTGAGGACATGAAACGTGGGAATAATGAAATGAACGCCTGTACCGGCACGTTGAATAGGACACAGCGGATAGATACCACGGCGGCCATTGCGGTGGCGTTGACAGTGGTCGGCTGGGCCTCCGCCTTTCCGGCGATCCGTGCCGGCCTCGTCGCTTTCGGGCCGCTGGAACTCGGCGCGCTGCGCTTCGCCATCGCGGCGGTACCGGCGGCGATCTTCCTCGCCGTCAAGCGGCCGGCGCTGCCGCGGCTCGATGAATTGTGGCGCTTCGGGTTCGGCGGCGCCGTCTTCGTTGCGCTGTACACGGTAATGCTCAATTTCGGCGAACTGACCGTTTCGGCTGGTGCTGCCGGCTTCATCATCAACGTCAGCCCGATCTTCACCGCGATCATGGCGATGGCGCTGCTCGGCGAATGCTTCTCAGGCCTGGCCTGGGCTGGCACGTTCCTGTCCTTCGCCGGCATCGGCATCATCGCCATGGGCGAAGGGCAGGGGCTTCACTTCGACAATGGTGCGCTGCTGGTCCTCGGCTCGGCGCTGTGCTCGGCCGTCAACACCATCGTGCAAAAGCCGTTGTTTGCCAGCCATCATCCGCTGACCATTTCGGCCTCGAACATGGTGCTCGGCGCGCTCTGCCTGCTGCCTTTCCTGCCGAGCGGCCTGGCGCAGGCGGCGGTTGCCGACAACGCCGGTCTCGGCGCTGTCATCTTTCTCGGCATCGTGCCGAGCCTCATCGCCTACGCCGCCTGGGCGACGGCGCTTTCGCGGCTGCCGGCGGCGCGCGCCTCGAACTTCCTCTATCTGGTTTCGCCTGTGGCGACGCTGATCGGCTTCTTCTGGCTGGGCGAGGTGCCGACGCTGCTCGGCATTCTCGGTGGCGCACTGGCGCTGGGCGGCGTGATCGTGGTGAATTTGAAGAGGTAAATCAGAGGGTGGGCCGTCTCTTGGCTCGAAAAGAGCCGCTGTATAGCGGCTCTTTTCGGACCCCTGCTCCGCAGCGACCCTCCCCACAAGGGGAGGGTAAGCTCCTCGCGAGACGTCCGCGGCCAAGCTCCCTACCTCCCCCTTGTGGGGAGGTCGGACCGAAGGTCCGGGTGGGGGTCTGCGCCCTGCGCCTCCTTACCGCCTGCCAAATAGCCGCTCGATATCAGCAAGCTTGAGCTCGATATAGGTCGGGCGGCCGTGGTTGCAGGTGCCGGACCCCGGCGTCGCTTCCATCTGGCGCAGCAGTGCGTTCATCTCCTCGGGTTTGAGTAGGCGGCCGGAACGCACCGAGCCGTGGCAGGCCATGGTCGCGGCTATCCTGTCCAGCCGCTCTTTCAGCGTGTCGACCGTGTCGTTGTCGGCGATCTCGTCGGCAAGGTCGCGCACCAGCTGCTGGACATTGGTTTCGCCGAGCATCGACGGCGTCTCGCGCACGGCGACAGCACCCGGGCCGAAACGCTCTATGCCGAGGCCGAAGCGGGCCAGCGTTTCGGAATGCAAGGCAAGCCGCTCGGCATCCTCTTCCGGCAGATCGACGATCTCGGGCAAAAGCAGCATCTGCGACGGCACGGCGCGCGCATGCAGCGCGTTCTTCAGCGCCTCGTAGACCAGCCGCTCATGCGCCGCATGCTGGTCGACGATGACCAGCGAATCCCTGGTCTGCGCGACAATGTAGTTCTCATGCACCTGCGCGCGTGCGGCACCCAGCGCCATGCCGAGCAGCGCATCCGCCGCCTCAGTCTGTCCGGCACGCGCGTCGGCGCTGTGAAGCGGTCCGGCGTCGAACGCCACCTGATCGTTTTCGCCGAAGCCGCGGTTTCCTGGTTCCTCAAATCCCCCGCCTTCCAAGCCCATGTCCAGCGGCCGCTGCGGCGAGCGGGCCGGATCGAAACCGGCGAAGCCGGAGGCACGGTAGGCGGCCTCATAGCTGCGATGGCCGTTGGCTGGACCGGCATGGGCATAGGACGCTGCGCCCGGCCGGAACGCCGCCATCATGCCGGCCGCCCCTGATGTGGCGGCACGGATGCCGGCATTGGCCAGCGCCTCGCGGATGGCGCCGACGATCAGTCCGCGCACCAGCCCCGGATCGCGGAAGCGGACATCGGCCTTGGCCGGATGGACATTAACGTCGACGATGGCCGGATCGAGCGTCAGGAACAGCACCGTCACCGCATGGCGATCGCGCGGCAGCACGTCGGCGAAGGCGCCGCGGATGGCGCCGGCGATCAATTTGTCGCGCACCGGCCGGCCGTTGACATAGGCGTATTGCTGCAGCGCATTGGCGCGGCTGAAGGACGGGATCGAGACGTGGCCGGCGAGATGCACACCGTCACGCACGGCGTCGATAGCGATGGCATTGGCCGGAAAGTCGGCGCCCATCACTTGCGCAACGCGGCGCAGCCGGCCTTCCGCACTGTCGTCGGTCGCCGGCAGTTCCAGCGTCGAGCGGTCGGAACCGGCCAGCGTGAAGCGCACGGCGGGGAAGGCGATGGCGATGCGCTTGATCACGTCGCTGGTCGCCGAGCTTTCGGCGCGCTCGCCCTTCATGAATTTGAGCCGCGCCGGCGTGGCGAAGAACAGGTCGCGCACCTCGACCGTTGTGCCGCGATTGGCGGCCGCCGGCTTGACGGCAGATACGCGGCCGCCTTCGATGCCGATCTCGGCGGCGCTGTCGCCGTTGGCCGTGCGCGAGCGGATCGACAGCCGCGCCACCGAGCCGATCGACGGCAGCGCCTCGCCGCGAAAGCCGAGCGAGCGGATGTCGTGGATGTTGTCGGCGAGCTTCGAGGTGCAGTGGCGCGCGATCGCCAGCGCCAGTTCCTTCTCCGGGATGCCCGAGCCGTCATCGGTGACGCGGATCAGGTTGAGCCCGCCGCCGGCGGTGACGATCTCTATTCTGGCAGCGCCGGCGTCGAGTGCGTTCTCGACCAGTTCCTTGACCACGCTTGCCGGACGCTCGATGACTTCGCCGGCGGCGATCTGGTTGATCATCGTTTCGGAAAGCTGGCGGATGGGCATAGGGGTACTATACGCGGATTCGTCGCCCATGCGGGAGGGGCGAATTCAGGAATCCGCGCCGCTCACCGTGCTCCTGCATTTCACGTCATCAGCCTGGGCAGTGCCGCTGCCAGCGCGTCGACGGCAAGACGGACTTTCATCGGCAGATGAGGCGTCTGCAACCACAGCGCATGGGCGTCGTAAAGAAATCCCGGCTGGTCAGATAACAGCGGGACAAGTGCGCCGGCCTGAATGCGCTCACGGACCAGCCAGTATGGCAGCCAGGCAAGCCCCATGCCGGCTGCCGCAGCATCGGCAATCGCAGCGAGGTCGTCGAACCGCAACCGGCTGACAGGCATGACTTCCAGCGCAGGCTGGCCGCTGCGTGGAAACAGCCATGGCTGAACGGCACGCCCGGAACGGCGGTAGATGATCGCGTGATGGCTGCCGAGGTCATCTATCTCCTGCGGCTGGCCGTGCCTGTCGAGATAGGATGGCGACGCGCAGACGACCATGCGCTGGCGCGCGACGCGACGCGCCATCACGCCGGCCTGATCCTCCAGATTGCCGGTCCGGATGGCAAGATCGCAGCCATCCTCTGCAAGATCGGCGATGGGATCGCTGAACGACAGGTCGAGTTCCAGAGCGGGATATCGCTGCGCAAGCTCCAGCAGGATCGGGGCAACGCAGCGCCGGCCGAAGTGCACGGGCATGATGACGCGCAGCTTTCCGCGTGGTTCGGAAAGTTGATCGGCCGCGAGTGCATCCGCAGCTTCGGCTTCAGCGAGTACCATCCGGCAGCGCTCATAGTAGGCGCGCCCGAAGTCGGTCAGGCTCTGGCGGCGTGTGGTCCGGTTGATGAGGCGCACGCCCAGACGCTCCTCGAGAAACCGGACATGCTTGCCGACCATCGGTCCGGACAGGTCGAGAGCGGCAGCAGCCGCCGCGAACGAGCCCAGATCGACGGTTTTGACGAACACGGCCATGCTCGTAAGGCGATCCATATTCAAAACTCCCAGTTTCTACTGTCTTGCCCAAGCAACCATTTATCTGCCGGATGGCCGCTGGCATAGCGTATTCGGTTCAAATATTTTGGAGTTATGACCGCATGGCACGTGTTGTTCGCTTTCATGAGCATGGTGGTCCCGAGGTTTTGCGCATCGAGAATCTCGATATTCCCGCGCTCGGTCCGGGCGAGATTCAGATCTGGGTCAAGGCATTGGGTCTCAACCGGGCCGAGGCGCTGCTGCGTTCGGGCACCTATATCCAGACGCCGCCGTTGCCTTCCGGTCTTGGCCTTGAGGCAGCGGGTGTCGTCGAAGCGGTCGGCGAAGCCGTGCACGGTTTTGCGCTAGGTGACGCCGTCAGCGTCGTGCCGCCATTATCGATGGCCCGCTGGCCCGCCTATGGTGAGATTGCCACATATCCCGCCGAGCTCGTGGTCAAACATCCGCCATCGCTCAGCTGGGAAGAGGCGGCAGCCGTCTGGATGCAATATCTCACCGCCTATGGCGCACTGATCGACATTGCCAAGCTCAGCAGAGACGACTTTGTCGTCATTACCGCGGCATCGAGCAGTGTCGGACTTGCCGCGATCCAGATTGCCAACATCGTTGGTGCGACCGCGATCGCGGTCACGCGGACATCTGCCAAGAGAGAGGCCCTGCTCAAGTTCGGCGCGGCCCATGTCGTCGCTTCAGCGGACGAAGATCTGGAAGCCCGGCTGAAGGAAATCGCCAGTCCGGACAACATCCGAGTGGTGTTCGACGCGGTCGGCGGCCCGATTTTCGCGCCTCTGACGGCGGCGATGGCACGAGGTGGCATTCTTATCGAATATGGCGGCTTGAGCCCCGAGCCGACGCCGCTCCCGTTGTTCGCCGTGCTGGCCAAGACGCTGACGCTGCGCGGCTATCTCGTCCACGAGATCACTGGCGATCCGGTGAAGTTGGAAGCTGCCAAGGCGTTCATCCTCGACGGATTGATGTCAGGTTCGCTAAAGCCGGCAATCGCCAAAACCTTTCCATTCGAGCAGATCGTCGAAGCGCATCGCTTTCTCGAGTCGAACGAGCAATTCGGCAAGATCGTCGTGACGGTTGATTGAGCATTAATGGGAGCCTCATGCTTGCGCGGCCAGCCAGTCCCGCACCTTGCGAGCATTGTCGCTGAGCTCCCGGTTTCTCGACCAGATGACATGAAAGCCCTTGCCGGTCGTCATTGTGTGGTCGGTGACGCGCACGAGCAGTCCCGACGCCAGCAGGCGCTCGGCGAGGTGACCCCAGCCGAGCGCAATGCCTTGCCCTTCCATCACCGCCTGGATCACCAAGGCATAATCATTGATGCGCAAGCCGCGCCCGGCATCGGTGATGTTGACCCCGGCCGAGGCGAACCACTCGTCCCAACTCGCGGCCTCGCGAAACGGTTCTTCGAGATGGATGAGCCGGTGTGATGGAAGATCCTCGACGGTTTCCGGCAGCCCGAACCGTGCCACATAGCTCACGCCGGCGACGGGGAATATCTCCTCGTCGGCCAGTGGCAGTGAATGATAGTCCGGCCATTCCCGGGGCTCGCCACCGCGCACAGCGAGCGGGATGCCCTCGGCGATGATGTCGAGATCGCGGTCGGCGGTCTGGATGCGCAGGTCAATACCCGGCAGTTCGTCGCGGAACTGCTGCAGGCGCGGCATCATCCAGAAGGAGCCGAAAGCGGTCGATGCGGCAAGCGTCACATGGCCGCCGGTCGCCTGTAGGCGCAAATCCTCCGCCGATTTGCGGATGTGCGACAGGCCAAGCGAGACGTCGGCGTGAAAGCGGTCACCGGCTTCGGTCAGGCTGACCTGACGATGCCGGCGCTGGAAGAGTTTCGCGCCGAGCTGCTCTTCAAGCCCCCGGATCGCATAAGACACGGCAGCCTGCGTCATGCCAAGCTCTCGCCCGGCGGCGGTAAAACTCGACAGCCGCCCGGCGGCTTCGAAAACGATCAGGCTGCCGGCGGACGGCAGCAGGTGGCGCAGGCTTCGCATAAGCTGAACTTATACAAGAGATCAGGATTTTCCAGCGTCACAGCTGTATTTTGTCTCGCTAAGTTGACTGGCTCTGGGAGGATGGAGTTTCCATGAACGCACCGGCCGCTGAAGTGACCGAACACGCCAACCGCCGAAGTGGCGGCCGCCTGGGGCGCAAGGCGCTGCGGGGAACTCCCATGGCGTCGTTTCCGACCCTGGTCCGTAAGATCCCGGTATATCAGATGGTGCCGGACGAGGCGGTGGAACTGATCCACCAGGAGTCGCTCTCCATCCTCGAAGAGGTGGGATGCGAGTTCCGCGACGACGAGGCCATTGCAATGTGGAAGGCGGCGGGAGCCGATGTCTCGGACACAAGAGTCCGGATCGACCGTGCCCTCCTGATGGAGCTCGTATCGAAGGTCCCGTCGGAGTTTACGCTCAACGCGAGGAATCCACAGCGTTCGGTGCGCGTGGGCGGAAACAACTCCATCTTCGTGCCGATGTACGGGGCGCCTTACGTGCGCGACCTCGACAACGTCAGGCGCTATGGCACGCTCGCCGACCTGCAGAATTTCCACAAGCTCGCCTACCTGGCCCCGGCGCTGCATTCGTCGAGCTCGATCATCTGCGAGCCGATGGAAATCCCGGTCCCGAAGCGTCACCTCCACATCATCCATTCAGCGCTGAAGCATTCCGACAAGCCGTTCATGGGCATCGTGACGTCCAAGGATCGAGCCGAAGACACGATGGCGATGGCAGGCATCGTTTTCGGCGAGGACTATGTCCGTGACAACCCTGTCCTGGTGGCGATCACCAACTGCAATTCGCCGCTCGTGTGGGATGCCACCATGTTGGACGCGATGAAGATCTATGCGCGCCACAACCAGCCACTGATCCTTGCGCCCTTCGCTCTCTGCGGCGCCTCGACTTCCGCCTCTGCCGTGGGAGCGGTCGCTCAGGTCAATGCGGAAGCGCTGGCGGGCGTCGCGTTCACACAGCTGCTGCGTCCGGGTTCGCCGCAGATCTACGGACAGTTCATGGTCACGGTGGACATGAAGACCGGTGCACCCATGGGCGGCACGCCTGAGGCGGCCCAGATGATGTATCTGATGGGGGCGCTGGCGCGGAAATACCGGCTGCCGTGGCGCACGTCGGGCTTCCATGTCGGATCGAAGCTGAATGACGCCCAGGCGGGCTACGAGGCGAACATGCTGATGCATGCCGCCATCCTTGCCGGCGCCAACTACATCTGGCACTCCGCCGGTTGGCTTGAGGCCGGCCTGACCTGCGGCTATTCAAAATTCGCGACGGACTGCGAACAGCTTGTTGGCTGGTACAAATATGCTGGTGGCCTTCCGTTCGACGATTTCAAGGAAGCGATGGCGGCGATCCGCGAGGTGGGGCCGCAGGGCCACTTCCTCGGCACCCAGCACACGCTTGAACATTTCGAGTCCGCCTTCTTCATGCCGAGCATCATGGACTTCAATTCGTACGAACAGTGGAAGGCCGAAGGGGCAAAGGACCACGACACGCGCGGCCGCGAGAAAGCGCGCAACATGCTGGCGGACTATGAGGAGCCGAAGCTCGATGAGGGCATCGCCGATGGTCTCGAAGATTTGATCGCGCTGCGCGAGGAGAAGCTGCCCGACAGCGTTAGTTAATAGGACAGGCGAAGACCTGACGGGAACCAGACGGGAGGAAAAAATGGCACTCTTCAGAAGCAGCGGTGATCGCGTGCCGAATGCGATCGAGGCGATGGCGGCAGAGACGCGTGCAGGTCGGATGGACCGGCGCGAGTTTCTGGCGCTGGCGAGCGCCTTCGGGGCATCGACTGCGCTTGCCTACGGTATGATCGGCCTTGCGGTGCCGGAACGGGCGTTGGCCGAAGAGCCGAAGAAAGGCGGAACGCTGCACGTGTCGATGTCGGTGAAGGCGCAGAAGGATCCGCGCACTTACGACTGGGTGGAGATGGCAAACATCACCCGCACCTGGCTCGAACCGCTTGTCCGCTATACACGCGAATTCACATTCGAGCCGGTCCTGCTCGAGAGCTGGGACGTCAACGACGACGCCACCGAATATGTGCTGCATGTGCGCAAGGGCATCACCTGGAACAATGGCGACGCTTTCAACGCCGATGATGTCGTCTACAATCTGACACGCTGGTGCGAGAAGGATGCCGCCGGCAATTCAATGGCCGCGCGCGTCGGTGCGCTGATCGACACAAAGACCGGCAAGGCCAGGGAGGGAGCGATCACCAAGGTCGACGACAATACGGTCAAGCTGAAGCTGAACGAACCGGACATTTCGCTGATCCCGAACTTCACCGACTATCCGGCGCTCGTCGTCCATCGCAAATTCGACGCCGACGGCGCCGATCCGATCGCCAAGCCGATTGGCACCGGGCCTTTCGAACTTGTGTCTTATTCCGTCGGCGAGAAAGCGGTCGTCAAGCGTCGTGAGAATGGCAAGTGGTGGGGCGGTGAAGCGCCGCTCGACAGTGTCGAATTCATCGACTACGGCACCGACTTCAATGCTTCGGTGAATGCCTTCGAATCGGGCGAAATCGACGTCAATTTCGAGACACCCGCCGACTTCATCGACATCCTCGACCAGATGGATCTGGTGAAATCGGAGGTCGCGACAGCGACGACGCTCGTTGCCCGGACCAACATCACGCACAAACCTTATGACGACCAAAAGGTCCGCAACGCGCTGCAGATGGCCGTCGACAACAATGCGGTGCTCGAACTTGGCTACGCCGGGCGGGGCACCCCAGGTGAAAACCACCACGTCAGCCCGATCCATCCGGAATATTTTCCGCTGCCTAAGAAGACACGCGACGCGGCGGGCGCCAAGGCGCTGATGGCCGAGGCCGGACAGGCCGACTTCGAGCATGAACTGATCACCGTCGAGGACGATTGGCAAAGGAACACCGGCGACGCGATTGCCGGGCAGCTGCGCGATGCCGGGATCAAGGTGAAGCGCACGGTGCTGCCGGGGTCGACCTTCTGGAACGACTGGACGAAATATCCCTATTCCATGACCATCTGGTACATGCGCCCGCTCGGCGTTCAGGTGTTGGCGCTCGGCTATCGCACCGGCGAGGCCTGGAATGAGACGGCGTATTCGAATCCCGATTTCGACGCCAAGCTCAAGCAGGCTCTCTCGCTGATCGACGTGGAGAAGCGCCGCGAGGTCATGAAGGACGTCGAGCAGATCCTGCAGGATTCGGGCGTCATCATTCAGCCGTTCTGGCAGAAGCTGTACAGCCACATGAACAAGAAGGTGAAGAATTACGCTGTCCACCAGACTTTCGAGATGGATCTCCAGAACGTCTGGCTGGACGCCTGAATTAACGCCCAAGGGCGCCTGAGTTGACGCCCAAAGGGATTTCATAGGCTGCAAAAAAGCCGGGATGCAGGATTCGTGGTATTGAACGGTTCCCACCACGAAAGCCTGGAGATTATCGGATGAGACTGACTGTGCTTGCCGCCGCCCTCTCGATCGCAGCGCCTGCGGCCGCCCTGGCCGGGCCGGCATCCAACGCGGTGAAGTTCTTCTACATGCCCGAGGTCAAGTTCGAGGCCGACGCGAAATACCGCGACCGTTTCACCGAGCCGGTGACCAAGCTGTTCGACCTCAACGACCAGGCGCAGAAGAACAAGCCGGATGAGGTGCCTTGCATCGATTTCGCCCCCGGTCTCGACGCGCAGGACTATGACGAGAAGACAGTCGCCAAGACGCTGAAGCTGTCTGAAGCGGTGGATGGCGACAGCGCCAGCGTGACGGTGACCTTCAAGCTTTTCCCGGAAGGCGAGGATTCCAAACGCGAAATGGTCTGGTCGCTGAAGAAGATCGACGGCAAATGGAAGATCGCCGACATTACCTCGAAGAGCAGCGGCTGGACGCTGAGTGCGCTCGAATGCCTGGCCGGTCAGACTCCGGAGTGATGCCATGGCCCGCGCCCTGGCGACTGTGTGCCTGCTGGCGGCGGGGTTGAGCAGCACCGCCGCTCAAGGCCTGATCGGCGCGCCGCCCGCAAATGCGCCGGCCGCGTCCCTGCCGACTGATGGGGCCCCGGCCGCCCCGGTGCAGCCGGGCTCGCCAACGGCGGTGGTGAAACCGTTCTACGAGCATGTCGGGCTTGAGCTCGATCCGGCAGAGCGTAGTCACTTCGCCGATCCCGCGAAGTCGGTGCTCGACAAGAGCGATGCGCTGCGGAAATCAGGGCAGGGCGAGTGTCTCGATCCCAACATGGCGCTCGACAATGCGGCGTATGACAGGGCCGAGATCGACAAGAGCCTGAAGACCATTGAAGCGGTCAAGGGCGACGAAGCCAAGGTCGTCGTCGCCTTCGTCGTCGCTGGCAATCCGCACCGGCTGGAGTGGAAATTCAGGAAGGTCGACGGCGATTGGAAGATCACGGACCTTCTGTCGGTGACCGGCGAATGGGCGCTCAGTCAGTATCAGTGCGAGTGAGAACCGATGAAGATCACCAACATCCGCGTTACCCATGTCAACGTTCCGCTAGATGCCCCCTTCTGGTGGACGGCTGGTCTCTATAGCGGCGCCTCAAAATCGATCATCGAGGTCGAGACGGACGAAGGCGTGGTCGGACTGGGCGAGGCGCCGTGGTGGCATTTCGGCGAGGTGATCAAGGCCGAGATCGCGCCGGCGCTGATCGGCGCCGATCCGCTCGACATCGCCGACTGCGAGGCGCGCTGCGTGCCGCCCTGGCAGATCACCGCCAACACCGGCGAGAATGCCGCCTCGGTGGCGTTCGGCGCCGTCGAACTGGCGCTGTGGGACATCAGAGGCAAGGTCTTCGGCATGCCGCTCTACAAAGTCCTCGGCGGCGCCGTGCGCAAGGACATTCCGTTTTCGGAATATTTCTCGTTTCGCGCCGCGCAGGGCGGAACGGGTGGCGAGATGACGTCCGAAGCGATCGTCGAGTACTGCCTGAAGATGCGCGAGGAGCATGGCTCGACCATCTTCGAGGGCAAGCTGATCATGGGCGATCCCGAACTCGAGATCAGGACCGTGCGCATGCTGCGCGAGGCGCTTGGCGACAAGGCGCAGATCAGACTCGATTCCAACATGCAGTGGTCGCTGACCACCGCGCGCTGGGTGCTGCGCGAAATCGAGCCGTTCAACATCCGCAATTACGAGGATCCGGTCGCGACCTTCGAGGAAATGGCGGCGCTGCGCCAGCATTCGCGCATTCCGTTCTCCACGCATATCCCGGATCTCAGACGGGCGGTCGCGCTCGGCGCGCCGGATTACTTCGTCTGCAATTTTGCAGCCCTCGGCGGCTTGTCGAAAACCCTGAAATTCATCGCCGCCTGCGAAGCGATGGGCAAGGGGTTTTGGTGCTACTCGAACGATCTCGGCATCATGACATCGGCCTATCTGCATGTCGTGGCGGCGACGCCGTGGATTACCGAAGCATCGCAATCGCTGTTTCGCTGGCAGATCGGTGACGTCATCAAGGACGGTCCTTTCCGGCAGACCGGCAACACGGCGCGTGTGCCGGAGGGCAACGGACTTGGCGTCGAACTTGACCCCGCTGCAATGAAGCGCTGGGCGGGGCACTTCGCCGAACACGGGCCGATGGGCCATTTCAGCGACCCGAACAATCCCGGACGCTACCGGCGGCTGCCGCTCAACTGATGCAACGTGCGTTCCTTAGAAACTCAGGCTCACCCGCGCCCGCGATAGGGCGCAACACCGGTGTCGGGCAGCCATGCGCCTTCCGGCGGCGCGCCGGTCTGCCAGAACACGTCGATCGGAATGCCGCCGCGCGGATACCAATAGCCGCCTATGCGCAACCACAGTGGTTTGGTCGCGGCGATGATGCGGCGGCCGATCATGACGGTGCACTCTTCATGGAAGGCGCCATGGTTGCGAAACGAGGTCATGAACAGCTTCAGCGACTTCGATTCCACCAGCAGCGTGTCGGGTGCATAGTCGATTACGATATGGGCGAAGTCCGGCTGGCCGGTGACCGGACAGAGCGAGGTGAATTCCGGGCAGGTGAAGCGAACGATGGCCGGCGGCCCGTCGCCGCGCGAAAACGGCACGGTTTCCAGGACTGCCGCTTCAGGGCTCTGTGGCGCCTCGACGTTGGTGCCGAGCTGGGTAAGGTTTTTCGTATCGGTCATGGGCGGGTTCCTTACTGCATGTCGCCCAAAAGCCTGCCCACGGGCCTGACCCGCGCGGTTTTGGGATACGACATGCGCAAAACAAAAATTTGCCGCTCATTAGCACAATTTGAAACAGGAAGACGATGACCACTAACGATCCGCTTCTCCAGCCCTATCAGCTCAAACATTTGACGCTGAAGAACCGGGTCATGTCGACCAGTCACGAGCCGGCCTATTCCGAGGACGGCATGCCGAAGGAGCGCTACCGGCTCTACCACGCCGAAAAGGCCAAAGGCGGCATGGCGCTGACCATGACAGCCGGCTCGGCGATCGTCTCGCGCGACAGCCCGGCCGCATTCGGCAATCTGCATGTCTATGACGACCGCATCGTGCCCTGGCTCACCGAACTCGCCGATGCCTGCCACGAGCATGACTGCAAGGTGATGATCCAGATCACCCATCTCGGCCGCCGCACTGGCTGGAACAAGGCCGACTGGCTGCCGGTGCTGTCCGCGTCGCCGGTGCGCGAACCGGCGCATCGCGCCTTCCCGAAGACGATCGAGGACTGGGACATCGAGCGCATCGTCGCCGACTATGCCGCCGCCGCCCAGCGCTGCCAGGCCGCCGGCCTCGACGGCATCGAGTTCGAGGCCTATGGCCACCTGATGGACGGTTTCTGGTCGCCGGCCACCAACCAGCGCGACGACGATTTCGGCGGCACGCTCGACAACCGCTTGCGCTTCACCGGCATGGTGCTCGATGCGGTGCGGGCGGCGGTCGGCCAAAAGTTCGTCGTCGGTATTCGCATGGTCGCCGACGAGGATTTCGAAAAAGGCCTTTCGAAACAGGAAGGCGTGGAGATCGCCAGGAGGCTGGCCGGCTCCGGCAAGGTCGACTTCCTCAACATCATCCGCGGCTCGATCGAAACCGATGCCGCGCTGACCAAGGTCATCCCGGTGACCGGCATGCGCTCGTCGCCGCATCTCGACTTCGCCGGCGAGGTGAGGGCGGCGACGAAATTCCCGACCTTCCATGCGGCGCGGATTGCCGATGTCGCCACCGCGCGTCACGCCATCGCCACCGGCAAGCTCGACATGGTCGGCATGACCCGCGCCCACATGGCCGATCCGCATATCATCCGGAAGGTGATGGAGGGCCGCGAGCACGAAATCCGCCCTTGCGTCGGCGCCACTTACTGCCTCGACCGCATCTATGAGGGCGGCGAGGCGCTGTGCATCCACAATGCGGCAACCGGCCGCGAGGCTGATATTCCGCACATCATCTCGAGAACCGAGGGACCGAAGCGAAACGTGGTCGTTGTCGGCGCTGGGGCCGGCGGTCTGGAGGCGGCGCGTGTCGCGGCCGAGCGCGGTCACAAGGTGACGGTGCTGGAAGCGTCGAGCCAGGCCGGCGGGCAGGTGCGGCTGGCGACGCAAAACCCGCGCCGCAAGGAGTTGATCGGCATTATCGACTGGCGGCTGGCCGAACTCGGCCGGCTCGGCGTCGATATCCGCTATGACATCTGGGCGGAGAAGGACGATGTTCTGGCGCTGTCGCCCGACGTGGTGGTTGTCGCCACCGGCGGCCTGCCGCAGAACCCGCCGCTGGTGGCGGGCGACAATCTCGTCACTTCGAGCTGGGAGATCATGGCCGGCAGCATCAAGCCGGCCGAACACGTGCTGCTCTATGACGACAATGGCGGCCATCAGGGCATGGGTGCGGCCGAATTGATCGCCAATAGCGGTGCAAAGCTTGAGCTGGTTTCGCCCGAACGCTTCTTCGCCCCGGAAATGGGCGGCATGAACCACGTGCCCTATATGCGCGCCTTCCAGGAAAAGGGCGTCACCATCACCATCAACACGCGGCTGCGTTCGGTGCGGCGCGAGGGCAATCAACTGGTTGCGGAGCTCAGCTCCGACTTCGCTGACGGCTGGCGCGGCGAGCGGCGGGTCGATCAGGTGGTGGTCGAGCACGGCACGCTGCCGCTCGATGATCTCTATCTCGCACTGAAACCGCTGTCGAAGAACGGCGGCGCGGTCGATTACGAGCGGCTGGTCAATGGCGGCGACATTTTTCCGGCGCGCAATCCGCAAGGCGGTTTCGTGCTTTTCCGCATCGGCGATGCGGTAGCCTCTCGCAACATCCACGCAGCAGTCTATGACGGCATCAGGTTCGGATTGCGGATCTGAAGATCACTTCGGATTGATTGGTGGCGCGCAGCCGAACCTCCGCACGGAGAGCCATCAGGCACGTCGGTCCGATCTGCGCGCCGCGCACGCTGTCGGCTTGCCGCCAGACACCGTACGATCTCTTGAACCGTGATTGCGGCAGGCCCCACTCAGAACATCCTGGCGGTAGCCATACAAAGTATGGTGATGACCAGCAGCCCACCAGCGATGCGTTCGCCCCTTGTCATTTTCGCGCGCAACTGCATTTCCGTCGCCGCGTCAGTGCCGGCAAGCCGCCTGCTGGCAGAGCCGACCAGCGCGCCCTGAATACCGGCGGCAACCAGCGCCGTCGCGATACCCAGGGCCAGAATGATTTCCATCGAACCGAAATAGCCGCTGTGGAAGAAATGCCAGAGCAGAGCGCCGGTCAGGAAAACCATGCCGGCCGCACCCATTTGCGGCCGGAAAAACCGTTCGATCCGAATCTCCGGATCGCGGGCGACCGCGATGGTCGTTCCAGCCCAGAACACACCGGCCATGACGTGAAGGCCGAGGACGACGATGTAGACATATTGCATGGCCGCATTTTCTCCTTTCCCACCGCTTTCCATAGGATTAGATATCGAATGATTAGATGTCAATGTAAAGTCAAGGGCCAGTTCCATCGGCCTTTCCCTTGCTCTAGTGTCGGATCATGACGCTTTTTGACCGCCCGCCAGTCGGGATGAATCTCGCCCGCACCGCAAAGCTTGTCGCACAGGCCTTCGACTCCGCCTTGGTCGAGGCTGGCGGCACGCTGCCGGTCTGGGTCACTCTGATGTCGATCAAGTCGCGCGAACTGGCCAACCAGCGCGAGCTCGCCGGCATGATCGGAATCCAAGGCGCGACGCTGACCCACCATCTGAACGCGATGGAGACGCAAGGCCTGCTGACCCGGCGCCGCGATCCGGAAAACCGCCGGGTCCATCAGGTCGAGCTGACCGAAGTGGGAGAGGCGCTGTTCCTGAAATTGCGCACGGCAGCACTCGCCTTCGACAAGCGGCTGCGGACCGGGTTGTCCGACGAGAGGCTGGCGGAGTTCGCGGAAGTCCTGGCGGCGCTGCGGGCGAATGTCGATTGATCCCAAACTGCCGAACGCATTGTTTCAGTGGCCCAAGGAAAGAGGGTTCTTCCCTTCGATTTGCGCGCCGCACATGCCGCCGGGTCCATCCGTGATCAGGCAAGGGCGCATCGGCCAGGGTTCGAAGACATAGCGATCGCCGCTACGGGCGAGGTCCACGGTTTGACGATACTGACGGACAACGAGCGTCATTTTGCACCGCTCGGGGTGCCGATGCTCAATCCGCTGAAGAATTTGCCGCCATTGCGACAGTCGGCGGCACCTTAGCCGGACTTACCCGTCAGGCCGCCATTTCCGAAGCGGCATGTCAAGGTTGGCGCCTTACGCCCGGCTTCCCCGCAGCAGCGTTAGCCTGGCTTTCTTCGGCGCCCGCGCGACCAGCCATTCGCGTGCCGTGTCCTGCGGCATCGGGAAGGCGATGGAATAGCCCTGCACCTGGTCGCAGCCGATCGCCATCAGCGAATCGAGCTCGGCCTCGGTTTCGGCGCCCTCGGCGACGATCGAGATGCCGAGGCCGCGGGCGAGTTCGGTGATGGCCCGCACGATCTTGGTGTTGTCGTCGTTCTCATTGATGTTCTGGACGAAGCGGCGATCGATCTTCAGCCGGTCGATCTCGTTCGGGTTGACGTGGCTGAGCGACGCGTAGCCGGTGCCGAAATCGTCGAGTTCGAGATGAACACCGGCGGCGCGGATGTGCCGTAGCTTTGCCGCGATGCCGGTCTTCTCGTCGTCGAGAATGACGGATTCGACGATTTCCAGCGAAAGTTTCTGTGGCGGCAGCCCAGTTTTTTCCAGCACGCCGAACAGGAAGGCGTCGAAATCGGGCTCACGCAGTTCGGAGCCGGACACGTTGACGGCGAGCCGTCCAAAGGCAACACCGGCGCGGTTCCACTCGGCCGCCTCGCTGATTGCCTTGGCGATGACGATGCGGCCGATCTCCGGCATGAGTCCGCATTTTTCGGCGACGGGAATGAACTCGCCCGGTGCGATCATGCCGCGCTCGGCATGTCTCCAGCGAACCAGCGCCTCGATGCCGCCGATGGTACCGTTCGACAACGAAACCTGCGGCTGGAAATAGACCTGGAACGCCTTCTCCGCGATCGCGATCCTAATGTCATGCTCGAGCTGCTTGCGGAAATCGAGTTCATGCCGCAACTCCTCGGAGAAGAATGAGAGGCTGCCGCCACTCTGCTTTTTGGCGGAGTGGAGCGCGAGGTCGGCATGGACGAGCAGATCTTGCGCATTGTCGGCGTCGACCGGATAGACGGCGACGCCGGCGCTGGCGCCCGGAAGGATGGTCGTGCCCCGAAAGACGATCGGTTCGTTGATCTGCGTCAGAACGCGCCTGGCGACCATGTTGATGTCCTCGGTGCCGCCGGCACCATTGAGGATCATTACGAACTCATCACTGCCGAGACGCACGCAGAGATCCGAAGCCCGGCAGGAATCGCGCATGCGCTGCGCCGTCACCACCAGCACATAGTCGCCGGCGGCGTGGCCAAGCGTGTCGTTGATCTGCTTGAACCGGTCGAGGTCGAGGTGGACCGCCGCAAGCCGCTCTCGCCGGCGCTGTGCCCCCTTGATCAGCGTATCGAAATGGTCGGTCAGGAAGGTGCGGTTGTGCAGGCCGGTAAGGCCGTCATGCACGGCGATGAAGGCCATGGAATTGCGGGCATCGATCAGTTCATGCGTCTTGCGCAGAATGGCGTTCGACATCGGCCTGAAGATGAAAAGTGCCACCAGCACGATGACGCCGATGGTGGTGTAGAACAGCGTTCGATGGAGATCGAGAAGTGTTTCCGATCGCGCATCGGCATGGGCGCTGATGCGCTGGCCGAGTGCCGCATAGCCCGACAGGGTTGCATTGGCGATGGAAGCGTCGAGGTTGACGCGTTCGCCGCCGCCCTTGTAGCCGCCATTATCGGCCATACCGAGTCGTGATTCGAACGCCGAAACCAGGCGTTGGCCGTTGGCGATAAGCCCGACCGAGAAGTAATCGAGATGAAACGGCTTGGCGAAAAGCACGCTCTCGACTGACTTTGGATCGAACCTTGCCGGTGACGTCGGGTCGGCGACGACCCGCTCGAGCAGAAGGTCGTAGTTCCTCTCGAACTCCGCCGTGGCCTGTTTGAATGCGGTGACCAGAGCCGGTTGTTGGTTGCGCGAAGCAGCACCTGCAGCGTTTGCAAGGAAGACAATGCGTTGCGACAGCGTCTTTTGCATGCCGACAATATCGAGCAGCGTATCGTCGTGCCGCTGGGCAGCCATCATCTGCTGGAGAAGGATGAAGGAGGCCATCACCATGGCTGCAATGATCAGCAGCGCCAGCCAATAGCCGGCCTTGATCAACAGTATGAGCCTGCCCGAAATGGATTGCGCCGGTTGCTGCGACATTTTCTGGGGCGGTCCCTCTCGCCGACAGATTGTTAGGTGTGAGAACCATTGGCTTGAAAGTGTTAACAGCTCCGGAAGTCGACAGAGCTGCGATAGCGACAGCGGTGGAAAGCTCGCGAAATGGTTATCGCGTTCTTTCGCGCCGCAGCTGCATTTGAATATCCGCCATTTGGCGTCATTCTGGCCAACGGCCGTCGCGTCACCGAAGCGGTCGCTTTTGCGGTGGATTTTTCGCCCGCGCGGGGCGACAGTCCATTCAAATCTCAACAGGGCCTGATCATGAGCGCGGCATTCCTCTCCCATATCGACAGCGAACTTCAAGGGCTGAAATCGGCCGGCCTCTACAAATCCGAGCGGGTGATCACCTCGACGCAGTCGGCAGAGATCGAGGTGGGCGGCGAAAAGGTGCTGAATTTCTGCGCCAACAACTATCTCGGGCTCGCAGACAGCGCCGAATTGCGCGACGCGGCCAAGCAGGCGCTTGACCGATACGGGTACGGCATGGCGTCGGTGCGTTTCATCTGCGGCACGCAGGAAGAGCACAAGCAGCTCGAGGCGACGATTTCTGGCTTCCTCGGCATGGAGGATACGATCCTCTACGGCTCCTGCTTCGATGCCAATGGCGGCCTGTTCGAGACGCTGCTCGGTGAGGAGGATGCGGTCATCTCCGACGCGCTGAACCACGCTTCGATCATCGACGGTGTTCGGCTATCGAAGGCGAAGCGCTTCCGCTATGCCAACAATGACATGGCCGATCTGGAAGCACGGCTGAAGGAGGCAATGAATTGCCGTTTTCGGCTAATCGCCACCGATGGTGTATTTTCCATGGACGGCATCATAGCCAATCTGAAGGGCGTCTGCGATCTCGCCGAGAAGTACGATGCAATGGTGATGGTGGATGACAGCCATGCAGTCGGCTTCGTTGGCAAGAACGGCCGCGGCTCGGCCGAGCATTGTGGCGTCGAGGGCAGGGTGGACATCATCACCGGCACGCTTGGCAAGGCATTGGGCGGCGCATCGGGCGGCTACACATCGGCCAAGAGCCAGGTGGTCGACTGGTTGCGCCAGCGCTCGCGTCCCTATCTGTTTTCCAACACGCTGATGCCGGCGATCGCCGGCGCCTCGATCCGGGTTTTCGAACTGATCGGCAATGGCGATGCGCTGCGTCAGCGTCTCTATGCCAATGCGGCGCGCTTCCGGTCTGAAATGGGTAAGCTCGGCTTTACGCTTGCCGGCGCCGATCATCCGATCATCCCGGTCATGCTGGGCGATGCGACACTGGCGCAGGAGATGGCGGCGCGCATGCTGAAGTGCGGCATCTATGTCATCGGCTTCTCGTTTCCGGTGGTGCCTAGGGGCCAGGCGCGCATCCGCACGCAAATGTCGGCCGCCCATTCCAGTGCCGACATCGACCGCGCAGTCGAGGCGTTCGGCGCGGTCGGGCGCGAACTCGGTGTGATTTCCTGAACGGCCGGAAGCCAAAAGCGGTTCCGGATCAAGAGATTCAAGGGACAAAAGAATGTCGAACATGATGAAGGCGCTGGTCAAGGCCAAGGCCGAGCCGGGCATCTGGATGGAAGAAGTGCCAGTGCCGGAAATCGGCCCCAACGACGTTCTGATCAAGATCAAGAAGACCGCGATCTGCGGTACCGACGTCCACATCTACAATTGGGATCAGTGGGCGCAGAAGACCGTGCCGGTGCCGATGGTGACCGGCCACGAATTCGTCGGCACTGTCGCCGATTTCGGTGCGGCGGTCACCGAATACAAGATCGGCCAGCGTGTGTCGGGCGAAGGCCACATCGTCTGCGGCCACTGCCGCAACTGCCGGGCGGGCAGGGGACATCTGTGCCGCAACACGCTCGGCGTCGGCGTCAACCGGCCGGGCGCCTTCGGCGAATATCTGGCGATCCCGCAGCACAATGTCGTGCCGATCCCCGACGATGTGCCCGACGAGATCGCCGCAATCTTCGATCCCCTCGGCAATGCGGTTCACACCGCGCTGTCCTTTGATCTGGTCGGCGAGGACGTGCTGGTCACCGGCGCCGGGCCGATCGGCATCATGGCTGCGCTCGTCGCCCAATGCGTCGGCGCGCGAAAAGTGGTCATCACCGACATCAACCCGGTGCGGCTGGCGCTGGCGAAAAAGCTCGGCGTCCAGCATGTGGTCGACGCGTCGAAGGAAAAACTGCGCGATATCATGCCGGCGCTCGGCATGACCGAAGGTTTTGACGTCGGCCTCGAAATGTCGGGTGCGGCACCCGCCTTCCGCGACATGATCGACGCCATGAACAATGGCGGCAAGATTGCCATTCTAGGCATCGCGCCGACCGGCTTCGAGATCGACTGGAACAAGGTCATCTTCAAGATGCTGCATCTCAAGGGCATCTATGGCCGCGAGATGTTCGAGACCTGGTACAAGATGATCGCGCTGGTGCAGGGCCCGCTCGATGTCAGCGGCCTGATCACCCACCGCATCGGCATTGACGACTATATTTCGGGCTTCGAAGCGATGAAGAGCGGCAATTCCGGCAAGGTGGTGATGGACTGGTAGCGCCAGCCCATTTGTCTTCACATTGGGGGGCCGAGATGGCGGAAAACGAGCACGGACGTATCATTGCTTCGCAGGCAAAGATCGCATTGCAACCCGCTGGATTTCGGCGGAAGGGTCAGTCGCGAACATGGATTGCCGATCGTGGCTTCTGGCTAAGTGTTGTCGAGTTCCAACCCAGCTCATGGTCAAAAGGCTCTTATCTGAACTTAGCGGTTCACTGGCTTTGGGGTTCACTACCGAGCACATTGACCTTCGATCGCGTTGAGCGCGTTGGCTCGTTTGCCAAGTTTGAAAGTCCTGAGCAGTTTCTCCCCTTGGCAAGTCAAATGGCCAGGACGGCAGCCGAAATTGACCAGATTTATCGATCGACGTTCCCTTCTGTAGCTGCAACTGCCACGGTCCTGGTGAACGAATTGAAATTGGGCGACCACGGCGTGTGGGCTCCTTTCCATGCCGGTGTTGCGGCGGCTTTGGCTGGGGATCAAGGCACGGCAAGACTGATGCTGGGGAGCGTACGGGAGCCCGCTGCTTCGCGAGCGCACTCGGTCTTGGCTCACGTCGACGACCCGGTTGCGTTTCGACGCCAAATAAGGCGCATGATTGAGACCGAACGCACTTACTTCGGGTTGGGCGCACTACCGACCACTATAGCTATTTAACCCTTGCCCAAGGCGAAGTTTATTTCGAGTGCATTCAGTCCGTTCGTGATTGCTGCGCGCTCGCTGGCATTCAGCTTTCCCAGCAAGTCCCGCTCGAAGGCTTTCGCCAGCGGCACCATTTCGCGATAGGCGGCAAGGCCAGCTCTGGTCAGCGCCAGATGTTCGAGGCGGCGGTCGTTTTCGTCGGGCGCTCTGGTCAGCCACCGCCGCCGTTCGAGCTCGGCGACGGCGCGCGAGACCTTGGTCTTGTGCATGGCGGATTGCTCGCCAAGTTCCGTCGCGGTCATCGTGCCGTTCTGGCCGAGCCCGGCCAGCGTGCGCCATTCCGGGCGCGTGAGGCCGTGACGGTCCTTGTAGACCCTCGAGAATTCGCGGCTGACGGCATCGGCGAGACGGTAGAGCCGGTAGGGCAGGAAGCTTTCCAGTTTCAGGATGTCCATGGCTTAGTATCCCGGCAGTTGCTGCCGTTGATAGTTACATTTTCGATGGTTACAAATGAAACCAATTACGTCAACGCCTGAGTGCCGCAGCCATTGGAGGCGAGAAGAGCACTCTGTCAGTATCCAGGGAGGAAACCATGGCCTTTTCCTACATGCCGGGGTTCGGCAACGACTTCGAAACTGAAACCTTGCCCGGTTCGCTGCCGCAAGGGCGGAACTCACCGCAGCGGCCAGCCTACGGTCTTTATGCCGAGCAGCTTTCGGGCTCGCCCTTCACCGCGCCGCGCGGCACCAACGAGCGTTCCTGGCTCTATCGCATCAGGCCGAGCGTCAGGCACACCGGCCGCTTCAAGGCGGCGAACTATCCGCTGTGGAAGAGCGCGCCGAATGTTAGCGATCACGAACTGGCCCTCGGCCAATATCGCTGGAATCCGGTGCCGATGCCGAAGGAGCCGACCGACTTCATTGCCGGCATGCGCTCGATCACCACCGCCGGCGACGTGCTTGGCCAGACCGGCATGGCGGCGCATGTCTATGTCGCCAACCGCTCGATGGTCGACGACCATTTCTTCAACGCCGACGGCGAGTTGCTGGTCGTGCCGCAGGTGGGGGCGCTGCGCTTCGTTACCGAAATGGGCGTCATCGAATTGCGACCCGGCGAGATCGCGGTGCTGCCGCGCGGCCTCGTGTTCAAGGTCGAACTGGTCGATGAGACAGTGCGCGGCTATGTCTGCGAGAATTACGGCGCCAAGCTGACGCTGCCGGATCGTGGCCCGATCGGCGCCAATTGCCTGGCCAATCCGCGCGATTTCAAGACGCCTTGCGCCTGGTTCGAGGACAAGGAGACGCCTTGCCGGCTGATCGTGAAATGGTGCGGCCAGTTTCATGTCGCCGAACTCGACCATTCGCCGCTGGACGTGGTGGCGTGGCACGGCAATTATTCGCCCTATAAATATGATCTTGCAACGTTTTCGCCGGTCGGGGCGATCCTGTTCGACCATCCCGATCCGTCGATCTTCACGGTGCTGACCGCGCCGAGCGGCGAGGAGGGCACCGCCAACATCGACTTCGTCATCTTCCCGCCGCGCTGGCTGGTGGCCGAAAACACGTTCCGTCCGCCCTGGTACCACCGCAACATCATGAGCGAGTTCATGGGCCTGATCCACGGCCAGTACGACGCCAAGGAGGAGGGCTTCGTTCCGGGCGGCATCAGCCTGCACAATCTGATGCTGGCCCACGGGCCTGACGCGTCTGGCTTCGAAAAGGCCTCGCGCGCCGAGCTGAAACCGGTCAAGCTCGACAACACCATGGCCTTCATGTTCGAGACGCGATTCCCGCAGATGCTGACCCGCTACGCCGCCGAAGTTGAAACCCGGCAGGAGAATTACATCGACTGCTGGGCCGATCTGAAGAAGCGCTTCAACGGCACGCCCGAGGGCGACTGGTCTTGAGCGCTGATCCTACGCGGGATCGGCTGGTGCTGCTGGGCTCGAAGGGCGGCCCGGCGCTCCGGCCGAGCGGGCCGTGGCCAAGTTCGTCGCTGCTGGAGATCGGCGGTCGCAACATCCTCGTCGATTGCGGGCTTGGCGTGACGCGCGGGCTGGCCGACGGCGGCATCAGCCTGAAGGCGCTCGATCTGGTCTTCATCACGCATCTGCATTCCGACCATGTGCTGGAACTCGGTCCGCTGATCCACACCGCATGGACGGCGGGTCTGGCGACACCGGTCGCTGTGTTCGGCCCGCCCGGCACTGGCCATTACTGGCAGCGCTTTTGCCAGGCGATGGAATTCGACATCGAGATACGCATCGCCGACGAGGGCCGGCCTGATATCGGAGATATGGTTTCGATCATCGAATTCGGCGAAGGCGGGGTGACGGATCAGCGCGGCCTGAAGGTTTCGGCGCTGCGCGTCGACCATCCGCCGGTGACCGACTGCTTTGCGCTGCGCTTCGAGCACGCCGGACAAAGCGTCGTATTCTCTGCCGATACGACGTTCTTTCCGCCATTGGCCGATTTTGCCAAAGGCGCCGACATCCTCGTCCATGAGGCCATGCTGGAGGAGGGTATCGAGCGGCTCGTTGCGAAGACCGGCAACGGCGCGCGGCTGAGGGAACATCTGCTCGCCAGCCACAGTCTTGCCGGGGAGGCGGGGCGCATCGCCACCGACGCTGGGGTCGGGCGACTGGTGCTCAACCACCTCATTCCGGCCGACGATCCCGAGATCGACGAGGCCGACTGGATCGCCGCCGTCAGGAAAACATGGGCCGGTGACTTGACGATCGCCCGCGACGGCCTTGTTGTGGGACTGGAGCATGATCCCGAACCGGACCGCTAGCGAAAGTGAGAACCGGTTTTCGGAAGAGATCAGGCGCAGAACAAAAATTCAAAGCGGCACCAAAGCCGCACCAGGAGAGGAAACCGCATGAAGCTTGCCACATTGAAGGACGGGTCGCGCGACGGAAAGTTGGTCGTCGTCTCGCGCGACCTGACGCGCTTTACCGATGCCTCGTTTCTGGTGCCGACGCTGCAAGCGGCACTCGACGACTGGAGCCGGATCGCGCCGCATCTCGCCGCCATGGCGGAATCGCTGGAGAACAATGCGGTGCCGTCAGCGCGCTTTCACGAGCATGACGCCCATTCGCCGTTGCCGCGCGCCTATCAATGGGCGGACGGCTCGGCCTATGTGAACCATGTCGAACTGGTCCGGAAGGCGCGCGGCGCCGAGATGCCGGCAAGCTTCTGGACCGATCCGCTGATTTATCAGGGTGGTTCGGACAGTTTCATCGCGCCACGTGATCCGATCCGGGCGGCCGACGAGGCTTTCGGCATAGACATGGAAGGGGAGGTCGCCGTCATTGTCGATGATGTCCCGATGGGAGCAAGCCTAGATGAGACGCGGGCCGCGATCCGGCTGGTCATGCTGGTCAATGACGTCACGCTGCGTTCCCTTACCGCGCCAGAGCTTGCCAAGGGTTTTGGCTTCTTCCAGTCGAAACCGTCCTCGGCCTTTTCGCCGGTCGCGGTAACGCCGGACGAACTCGGCGATGCCTGGGATGGCGGCAAGGTCAGCCTGCCGCTGCTGGTCGACCTCAACGGCAAGCCGTTCGGCCGGGCTAACGCCGGCGTGGACATGACTTTCGATTTTCCGGTGCTGATCGCGCATGCCGCAAAAACCCGGCCGCTGGCCGCCGGCGCCATCATCGGTTCGGGGACGGTCTCCAACAAGCTCGACGGCGGTCCGGGCAAGCCTGCCTCGGCGGGCGGCGCCGGCTATTCCTGCGTTGCCGAACTGCGCATGATCGAAACGATCGAGGCCGGCGAACCGACAACGCCGTTCCTGCGCTTTGGCGACACGGTACGCATCGAGATGAAGGACAGGACCGGACATTCGATTTTTGGTGCGATCGAGCAGAAGGTCGAGAAATACGCAATTTGAAGCAATTCTATATCTAGCGTCGTTCCGAAACGCTGGCAGGATCAGGATGCCGTACACTGCTACTTATCTCTGGTTTGTGGGAATTTGCGGCATCGCTACTGCCTGGCTTCTAATTTCGGCAATCCGACTTTGCCATCAGGTTGAGGACCGATCTGAAAGACTCCGCAACTTCAGCAGCGTTGCGCGTCGGGCGAAGCTTATTTACGTCGCTTTGAACCGGGACGTTGGAAGCGATGTTGAAACGCAAGCGCTGCGGCGTGGCATGATCGCTCATCTGCTAGCCATAGGTGCTATCGGTATTGCTGTGAATTTGATTGCCTGGGCTGGTTGGGCGAGTATGTGACGTGGACCTGCTGGACCATAATCGCCGCATGGCACGCAACAATCTCTGGTCGAACGACCGGCTCTACCGCGCCGTGCTACAGCTTGAGCCCGGTGAATTCGAAGCCGAGCGAACCAGCTTCTTTCCCTCGATCAAGGCCACGCTCAATCACATTCTGGCTGTCGATCATCTCTATCTCGATTTTCTCGAGCAGGGTGGCGTTGGCGCCGCGGCCCATGACGATTTCGTGCCGTTCGATGAACCACCAGCGCTGTTTGCCGCCCAGGTCGCGGCCGACCGGGGGCTGATCGCCTTCTGCGACGGTCTGTCGGCGGCCGATCTAGACCGCCGTGTCGTCACTGACCGGCGCGAGGACGGAAACATACCGGAGCGGATCGGCGACCTGCTCGCCCACCTCTTCATCCACGACATCCATCATCGCGGCCAAGTGCACGCCATGCTGTCCGGTACGTCGGTGAAACCGCCGCAACTCGACGAATTCTTCCTCGACTATGATCTGCAACTCAGGAAAGCCGAGGTCGAGAGGTTGGCAATTAATGGCGGCAATTAATTGTAGTTACGAAAATTCTTGACTTAATTATTGTAGGTACATAAATTTCGGATGAAGATCGTCTGGGACGAACCGAAACGGTTGGCCAACATCGAGAAACACGGGTTGGATTTTGCCGCGCTGGATGACGAGTTTTTTCTTGCCTCGACAATCCGGACGGCAAAAGCTGGTCGCCTCATCGCAATTGGCCGGATCGTCGATGGTGTCGTTGCCGTGGTGTTTGCCCGGCTCGGCTCCGAGGGCATCTCGATAATTTCGATGCGTCCGGCCAGCCCGGCTGAAAGAAGGTTGTTCGATGACAAAACGTATGTTGCAGACAAAGTTCGAACCGGGGCGCGGCTATAGCAAGGAAGATTGGGATGCCGTTTCGGACAATCCGGAATGGACAGAGGAGGATTTTCGAAACGCACGTCCCTTCGCTGAAGTTTTTCCGGACCTCGCCGAAAGCATTCGCCGTTCGCGCGGGCGGCCGGCGCTCGACAATCCGAAGAAGCAGGTGACGCTTCGGCTCGATAGTGACGTGGTTGCACGCTTTCGTGCCGGCGGACCCGGCTGGCAGAGCCGGATCAACGACATTCTTCGCAAAGCCGCCGGCCTCACCAAGTAAACTTCGGCGCTTGGAGCTTGCTCCTCCACTTACCGGTGCGACGTCACTGATTGGCGCACGTGTCCATCATTTGTCGTAGTCGCCCCATTCAGGGCTGAGTTCGTCAAAGTCGTCACCGATGCGGATCTTGCCTTTCAAGGCGCCAATGCGAGGCAGGAGGTCGGGCGATGCTGGCGGCACGAGGCGAGCCGTGACTTTGCCGCAGCGCGTGAGCACGATCTCCTAACCGGCTTCCGCACGCCTAACGAGTTCCGACAATTTGGCCTTGGCCTCGGCGACAGAAATATTCATGGCTAGAATCTGAGCAACAACTGATCCAACCGCAAGAGGTTAGGCCGCTGCCTATTCCGCCGCCTGCACCTTCAGCATGCCGCGCTTGATCTGGTCCTGCTCTATCGATTCGAACAGAGCGCGGAAATTGCCCTCGCCAAAACCTTCGTCGCCCTTCCTCTGGATGAATTCGAAGAAGATCGGGCCGATCACGGTTTTTGAAAAGATTTGCAGCAGGATCTTGGTCGTGCCGCCGTCAATCACGCCTTCGCCATCGATCAGGATGCCGTGCTTTTTCATGCGCTCGATCGGCTCGTCATGGCCGTGCACGCGGGCATGGGACATGTCATAATAGGTTTCCGGCGGGCCCGGCATGAACTTTAGCCCGTTGGCGGCCAGCCTGTCGGTAGCGCCGTAGATCTCGTCCGTACCGACGGCGATGTGCTGGATGCCTTCGCCATTATATTTCTTCAAATATTCGGCGATCTGGCTGGTCTCGTCCTTGGACTCGTTGAGCGGGATGCGGATCTTGCCGCAGGGCGAGGTAATGGCGCGGCTGACCAGGCCGGTGATCTTGCCGTCGATATCGAAGAAATGGATCTGCTTGAAGCCGAACAGGTCGCGATAGAAATCCCACCATTTGTCCATGTTGCCGCGGTAGACATTGTGGGTGAGGTGGTCGAGATAATAGAAGCCGACGCCTTCCGGCTTCGGGTCGCGCGCGCCCAGCCAGTCGAACTCGGCATCGTAGGCCGAGCCCTTTTCCCCATAAGTATCGATGAAATAGAGCAGTGAACCGCCGATGCCGACGATTGCCGGCACGTCGAGCGTTTTATCTTTGCCTTCATAGGGCGTCGCGCCCTTGGCGACGGCATGGTCGAACGCATGCTTGGCATCGACGACCCGCCAGGCCATGGAGGAAGCGCAGGGGCCGTGCTTGTCGACGAATTTCATCGCATGCGAGCCGGGTTCGGCATTGACGACATAGTTGATGTCGCCCTGCCGCCAGACGGTGATGTCCTTGGTGCGGTGCTTGGCTACCGGCACATAGCCCATGCGGGTAAAAAGCTCGGCGAGCTTTTCCGGTTCGGGATGCGCGAACTCGACGAATTCGAAGCCGTCGGTGCCGGCGGGATTGGCCTTGCTGATCTTTGCGGGCGGTGCGTCGTGTGGGAAGGGGCCCATGGTGTTGTCCTCCAAAAAGCGCTGTGGCCGGAAAGGGCCATTTCCGCATAATCATAGCGCGGAACGGGCGCATGGTGCTTGCATTCAAACGCTTTAAATGATCGAGTGATGCGCGAACTGTGCACGTATGGAGAAGATTCTATGGATGATGCGCGCATCGACCAGTTTGACCGCAAGATAATGGCTCTATTGCAGGGCGACGCACGGCTGACCAACAACGATTTGTCGGAACGGGTGAACCTGTCGGCGTCGCAATGTTCGCGCCGCCGCCAAAGGCTGGAGGAGGACGGCTACATCAGGGGTTATCGCGCGGTGCTCGACCGCGACAAGCTTGGCTTCTCGCTGGTCAACGTCATCTCGGTGACGCTGGCCACCCACAACCGCGACAATGCGCAGCGCTTCGGCGAACTGGTGGCGCGGCTGCCGGAAGTGCAGGAGGCGCACGCGCTAACCGGCGAGATGGACTATATAATGAAGGTGGTTACGCCGGACCTGAAGTCGCTGTCGGAATTCGTCAACGGCGTGCTTCTGCCGCACGAGTCCGTGCAGCATGTGAAGACGGCGATCGTACTCGAAACGCTGAAGGAAACCGGCGCGCTGCCGATCTAAATTAGCCCTTCGACTGCCGGATCAGCCCGTAAAGATTGGTGCAGCGTGCGCCGGAACGGCAATAGGCGAAGATCGGGCCTTCGAGCTCGTCGAGCGCCTCGGCCTGGTCCCCGACATTCTCGGCCGTGATCTGGCCGCTGATGACCGGGATGTAGCGGAAAGCGAGCCCGGCAGCTTCGACCGCTGCCTTGACACTGTCCGCTGATGGCTGGCCGGGCTGCTCGTCATCCGGCCTGTTGCAGATGACGCTCTTGAAGCCGGCGGCCTTGATGGCGGCGATCTCTTCGGGCTGAATCTGGCCCGAGACCGAATAGTCCTCGCTGATCTGACGATATTCCATGATGGCGTCCTCGCAATGTTCGATGCCTGCTGGCCAGGGGCGGAGTCTTGCCACTCCCAGGGCTGGACGGCAATCCGCCCAGAAAGAAATCCCGCTGCGCAGATAGACATTCTCATGCGGGAAATCCAGCCGGGCTACTACAGCACCGCGCGTCCTTGGATCCACAAAGGACGCTGTAGCAGTTTGTTGCCTACACGTGCGCAAGCCGACCAAGTGGTCGGCGTCTCACCCTCCGAGTATCGCGCCTTTGATCTGGGCGATGTTGTTGTGCATCAGGTCGATATAGGTCGAGGCCGGGCCGTCGGGCTGCGACAGCGCGTCTGAATAGAGCGTGCCGCCCACCTTGACCCCGGTCTCGCTGGCGATCTGCTCGATCAGCCGCGCGTTGGCGATGTTCTCGACGAAGACCGCCGCCGCCTTGTCCTGCTTAACTTGGCTGACCAGCTTTGCGACGTCCGCAGCGGACGGCTCCGACTCGGTCGACACCCCTTCGGGGGCCAGGAAGATGAGGCCATAGGCCTTCTCGAAATAGCCGAACGCGTCATGCGAGGTGATGACGACGCGTTTCTCTTGCGGGATCGACTGGATCGCCATCTGCACTTCACCCTCGAGCGCGTCGAGCTTCTCGGTGTATGCGGCGGCATTGGCCTTATAGGTGTCGCAACCCTCGGCGTCGGCGGTGCAGAAGGCGTCGGCGATGTTCTTCACGTAGATCCTGGCATTGGCGACCGATTGGAAGGCATGCGGATCGGTATCTTCGCCTTCAGCGGCGTCGGCATCGGCGAATTCGGGTTTGAAGTTGATCGGCGTGACGCCTTTGGTCAGAACGGCGATTGTCGCGTTGGTGGCGCTGGCGTCGACCAGGCGCTGCAGAAAGCCTTCGAAATGCAGGCCGTTGACCAGCACCACATCCGCACCCGCCATGGCCACCGCGTCGGCCGGACTCGGCTCGTAGACGTGGGCATCGCCGTCCGGCCCGACGATGGTGGTCAGATCGATCCGGTCGCCGCCGACATTTTTGGCAAAATCGGCAATGACCGTGAAGCTGGCGACCACTTTCAACGGCTCCGCGAGGGCCGATGATGCGCCAAAGGCGCTTAATGTTATAACGCTCATTGCCAAGGCGGTGCGGATCGATTTCAGCATGGAAAGGTCACCTCTGTTGGGATCAGGCGGTTCTGTGGCGGTGATGGATAATACGGGCGCGCAGGATGCCGCGCGTGCCGAACAGGATCGAGGCAAGATAGACGACGCCCGCAGACAGGATGATCGCCGGGCCGGATGGCAGCGACACGTGGTAGGACAACAGCAGCCCGGCGACGCAGGAGGCAAAGCCGATCAGCACCGCCAGCACGCACATCGGCTCGACGCGCATGGTCCAGAAGCGGGCGGCGGCCGCAGGCAGCATCATCAGCCCGACGGATAGCAGCGTGCCGAGCGCCTGGAAGCCGCCGACAAGGTTGAGCACGACGAGGCCGAGGAAGATGAAATGCACCGGGCTGCCCAGCCGGCTGACCGAACGCAGGAACAGCGGATCGAGACATTCGGCGACCAGCGCCCGCCAAAAAATGGCGAGGTTGACCAGCGTGACCAGCACGATGCCGCCGATCAGCGTCAGCGCTTCATTGTTGAGCGCCAGCACGGTGCCGAACAGCACATGCATGAGATCGACGCTGGAGCCGCGGATCGATACCATCAGCACACCGATGGCCAGCGAAATCAGGTAGAAGGCCGCCATCGAGGCGTCCTCGCGCTGGATGGTGAAACGCGAGACGGCGCCGGCGCCAAGCGCGACGATGATGCCGGCAATCAACCCGCCGATGGTCATCGGCAGGATCTCCAGCCCATAGAACAGGAAACCGGCGGCAGCACCCGGCAGGATGGCGTGGGCCATGGCGTCGCCGGAAAGGCTCATGCGCCGCAGCATCAGGAAGACGCCGACGGGGCAGGCGCCGAGCGACAGCATCAGCGACCCGGCAAGCGCCCGCTGCATGAAGGCGAAATCGGCGAACGGAGCGATGAGAAGACCGTAGAGCGTTTCCATCATGCTGCCCGCGGCCCGGAGCCGTGATGATGGTCGTGCCCATGGTCGTGAGCGTGACCACCATGCTTGTGGTCGTCGGGCTCGCACCAGGGCGCGTTCTCCTCCCAGGCTTCGTGGAAGCGGCGCGCGCGCAACAGGTTTTCCGGCCGCAGCGTTTCCTTTGTCTCGCCCCAGGCGATCGGCTGGCGCGCCAGCAGCAGCGTTTCGGGGAAATTCTGGCGCACCAGATCCAGATCGTGGACTACGACCATGATGGTGCGCTCCTCACCATGCCAGCGCTTGATCAGTGCGATCAGGTCGCCGACGGTCTTGGTGTCGACGGCGTTGAACGGCTCGTCGAGCAGGATGAGATCGGCATCCTGCAGCAGCACGCGGGCAAACAGCGTGCGCTGCAGCTGGCCGCCCGACAGCGTGTCGATCGGGCGCTTCTCGAAGCCGCCGAGGCCGACGGCCATCAGCGCCTGGCTGACCGACTCGCGATCTTCCCTGGTGTAGCGGCCGAGCAGCCCGCGGCGTGGCCACAGCCCGAGCGAAACCAGATCGACGACCCTGGCCGGAAAGGAGCGGTCGAGCTCCGACTGTTGCGGCAGATAGGCGGCGCGCACGCCGGGCGCCCGGACAACCGTTCCGGCCATCGGCTTCAACACGCCGACGATACCCTTCATCAGGGTCGACTTGCCCGAGCCGTTGGCGCCGACGACGGCGGTCAGCGATCCCCGGTGGATCGTGCCGTCGAGATGATGGATTGCCGGATGGCTGTTGTAGCCCAGCGTCAGGTCGCTGAAGGTCAGGCAGGTTTTGGTCATGTGACGATCCGGTGGCACGACTGGTACGGCGGCGGCGATTGGATATGTGATGTTATTACATTAGTCAACAAGTCAATCGGGCGGAATTGCGGCGACTAAACCATTTGCCGTGTCCTGTTTGGCCCCATGCCCTGCTGGCTCAAGAGGATTCACTCAGTCGACCTTGCCCCCGGCAGACGGCGACTCTAAAGAGGCGCAACCGACAATAGAAGGAAACATCCCATGAGCATTCGTCGCATCGATGTTGGCCCGCGCATGAGCCAGATCGTCATCCACGGCAATACCGTCTATCTGGCCGGTCAGGTCGGCGAGCCGGGCGGAAACGTCGGCGCCCAGACGAGGGACATTCTGGCGGCCATCGACGAATTGCTGGCCAAGGCCGGAACGGACAAGACCAAGATCCTGCAGGCGATCATCTGGCTGGCCGACATGAGCACCTTTGCAGAGATGAACGCGGAGTGGGACAAGTGGGTGCCGCAGGGCCATACCCCGGCCCGCGCCACCGGCGAGGCCAAGCTTGCCGGGCCGGAATATCTGGTCGAGATCATCGTTACCGCTGCCATCTGAGATGCGGCTCTTAACCCTCCCCCTTGAGGGGAGGGTCGCGGAGCAAATGCCGCAGGGCGGCATTTTGCGAAGCGGGGTGGGGTCCGTGCAACCTCGCCGACCCCACCCCGTCTCGCAGTCTCTGCTTCGCTCCGACTGCTCGCCGACCCTCCTCCCCTCGAGGGGCCTCGAGGGGGAGGTTTACCCCTGCGAGGGCGTGAACCGCGCGACCAGCGTGTGGTTCTCGGCCGCATAGGTGAAACGGACATGGGTGACGGGGTGCTCGGCGCTCCATGTCCGCCGCTCGACCACCAGGCACGGTGCGCCGGCCTCGATATCGAGTGCGGCGGCAATGTGTCCGTCGGCGGCAACAGCGCGGATGCGGTGCTCGGCGGCACTCCACGGCACCCGGGCGATCAGCCACGGGCCGGGCGCTATGGCATGAAACTCCTCGTTGGCGGCCTCGGCCACGGCGGCCAGGTTGATCAGCCGCTGTTCGTGGGCGAACGGCCGCTTGCCGGCGAAATGCCGGCATTCCAGCGCCAGCACCGGTCCGTTGGAGTCGAGTTCCAGCAAGGCGCGATCCTCGGCGTTGCTGCGCCTTTTGTGGCGCGCCACACGCTCGTAGCGATAGAGCAGACCGAGCGCCTCGACCTCGATCCTGATGTCGTGGATTTCCAGCACCGCGGCTTGCGACTGCGGCCGCCGGACAAAGCTGCCCGAGCGGCGGCGGCGCTCGATCAGCCCGGCTTTGGCAAGCTGCGACAGCGCCTTGTTCACCGTCATGCGCGAACATTTGTACTCGGCCGTCAGTTCGTGCTCGAACGGGATGCGGTGGCCAGGCGCCCAGGCGCCGGACAGGATCCGCTCGCTGATGTCGGACAGGATGCGCTGATGCAGCGAGAGAGATTCGCCGAGGTCCGCATCCAATGCCTCAGTCATGCTCATCCCGAAAGCGCCGTCATCACTTTGCGAAAACGCTCGGCAATGGCATCGCGCCTTGCATGCCTGCCGCCGCTGACCAGTTTCTTGCCATGCACCCAGACGCAATCGATATTGGCGCCGTTGGCGAAGATCCAGGCATCGAGCACCGCATCGCCCGTCTTGCTTGCCAGCGAGGGATGCTTGCCATCGAGCGACACGAAATCGGCTGAGGCACCAGCGGCGATCTGCGAGGGCCCGGCGCCAAGCGCCGCACTGCCGCCGTCGAGCGCTGCATCGAATAGCGCGCGGCCGGTCGAACTGCCCGCCACCGCCAGCACGTTGCGGGCGCGGTGGGCGAGGCGCTGCGAATATTCGAGCTGCCGCAATTCGTCCGGCAGGCCGATCAGCACGTTGGAATCGGAGCCGACGCCGAGGCGGCCGCCATGTTGCTTGAACAAAGGTGCGGCAAAGGTGCCGTCGCCGAGATTGGCCTCGGTGATCGGGCAGAGGCCGGCGACTGCTCCGCTTTTCGCCATGGCCGCCGTCTCGGTCTCGGTCATGTGGGTGGCGTGGATCAGGCACCAGCGGTCATCGACCTTGGCATTGGCGAGCAGCCATTCGACCGGCCGCACCCCGGACCAGGCAAGGCAGTCCTCGACCTCCTTCACTTGCTCGGCGATATGGATGTGGACCGGTCCGCCCGGTACCATTGTCGCGATGTTTTCCAACTCCTCCGGTGTCACCGCGCGCAGACTGTGTGGGGCGACGCCAACGACGCCTTGATTCAAGGTGCGAACGGATTCGCGGCATTCCTCAATAAGCCGCGAGAACCGATTCACATCGTTGATGAATCGCCGCTGGCCTTCGTTCGGCGCGGCGCCGCCGAAAGTGGAATGCGCATAGAAGACCGGCAGCAGCGTCAGCCCAATGCCGGTGTCGGCAGCTGCGGCAGTGATGCGTTCGGCCATTTCGGCGATGTTGGCGTAGGGCTGGCCGTCGCGGTCGTGATGCAGATAGTGAAACTCGCCGACGCGTGAGAATCCAGCCTCCAGCATCTCGACATAGAGCTGCGCGGCAACCGCCTCGACCTGGTCCGGCGTCATCGACAGCGCAAATCGGTACATCACCTCGCGCCAGCTCCAGAAACTGTCGGCGGAAGGGCCGCGCAGCTCGGCAAGGCCGGCCATGCCGCGCTGGAAGGCGTGGCTGTGCAGGTTCGGCATGCCTGGCAGGAGGATGGCATGGCGTTCGTCGCCGGGCTGGGATGCAGTGTTCGGCTCGACAGTAGCGATGCGGCCTTCACTGACGACGATCCGGGCATTGGAATGCCAGCCGTCGGGCAGAAGCGCCTGTTCCGCAAAGATCGCCGTCACGTTTTTCTCTCCTATTCCCTGTGTCCCGTGCAATGATATCACTTGCAGTGTGTTTCAATATGTATATACATAATCGCCGCCGATTGAAACGGAAAAGATAATGGCTGGAGAGAGCAAAAGCCGGGCAGGGGAGGTTCGCCTCTGGCGCAATGCGCGCCTGGCAACCATGGCTGAAAGCGTCGCCGGACTTGGCATCGTCGAACACGGTGCGATCGCCGCACGCGATGGCGTGATCGTCTATGCCGGCCCGGAAGCCGACATGGCGGCAGCACTTTTGCAAGACGCCGAGATTGTCGATTGCAAGGGCCGCTGGATCACGCCCGGCTTGATCGACTGCCACACCCATCTGGTCCATGCCGGCAACCGTGCCAACGAATTCGAGATGCGGCTGGCCGGCGCCACCTATGAAGAGGTCACCAAGGCCGGCGGCGGCATCGTCTCGTCGGTCAAGGCGCTGCGCGCTGCCAGCGAGCACGAACTGGTTACGCAGTCGCTGCCGCGCCTCGATGCGCTGATCGCCGAGGGTCTCACCACCATCGAGATCAAGTCGGGTTACGGGCTCGATCTCGAAAACGAGCAGAAATCGCTGCGTGCCGCGCGGCTCCTGGGCGAACATGGTCCAGTCACAGTAAGGACGAGCTTCCTCGGGGCTCACGCGCTGCCGCCCGAGGCGAAAGGCGACAAGGACGCTTTTATCGACCGGGTCGCAAAAGAGATTTTGCCGGCCGTCGCTGCCGAGGGCCTGGCCGATGCCGTCGACGGCTTTTGCGAAGGCATCGCCTTTTCGCCCGAGCAGATTTCTCGCCTGTTCGACGCGGCGAAAGCAGCAGGCCTGCCGGTCAAGCTCCATGCCGACCAGCTGTCCAATCTGCATGGCGCGGAACTCGCCGCACGATATGGCGCGCTATCGGCAGACCATCTCGAATACACTGACGAAGCGGGTGCGGCGGCGATGGCGAAGGCAGGAACCGTGGCGACGATCCTGCCCGGCGCCTATTATTTCATCCGCGAGACCAAGAAGCCGCCGATCGGCCTGTTTCGCCAGCACGGCGTCAGAATGGCGGTCGCCACCGACTGCAATCCCGGCACTTCGCCGCTGACCTCGCTACTGCTGACCATGAACATGGCGGCGACTCTGTTCGGTCTGACCGTCGACGAATGCCTTGCCGGTGTCACCCGCGAGGCCGCACGCGCGCTCGGACTGCTCGGAAAAACCGGCACGCTGGAGGCTGGAAAATCAGCCGACATGGCGATCTGGGACATCGAGCGCCCGGCCGAGCTCGTCTACCGCATGGGCTTTAACCCGCTGCATGCCCGCATCTGGAGAGGACGATGAGCGAACTCAAACTCAAGCCGGGCAACACAACGCTGGCCGACTGGCGCGAAATCTATCGTGGTGCCGCGCCGAAGCTGGACGCTGCCTGCCGGCCAAAAATCAAGGCCAGCGCCGAGGCGGTTGCGCGGATCGTCGACCGGGGTGAGCCGGTCTATGGCATCAACACCGGCTTTGGCAAATTGGCCAGCGTCCGCATCCCCGCCGCCGACCTCGAGACCCTTCAACGCAACATCGTGCTGTCGCATGCTGCCGGCGTCGGCGAGCCTATCCCGGTTGCGATCACCCGGCTGATGATGGCGCTGAAGCTGGCCAGCCTGGCGCAGGGCGCTTCCGGCGTGCGGCCGCAGACGATCGAATTGCTGGAAGCAATGCTGGCCAATGACGTCATTCCGGTGGTGCCGGCGCAAGGCTCGGTCGGCGCCTCCGGCGACCTTGCTCCGCTGTCGCATATGACCGCGGTAATGATCGGCGTCGGCGAATGTTTTACCCCGCATGGCCGGTTCCCGGCCAAGGTCGCCTTTGTCTCGCACGGGCTGGAGCCGGTCACGCTTGGCGCCAAGGAAGGGTTGGCGCTGCTCAACGGCACGCAATTCTCGACCGCCTACGCGTTGGCCGCCCTGTTCGACGCCGAAGTGCTCTACCAGTCGGCGCTCGTCGCCGGTGCGCTTTCGACCGATGCCGCCAAAGGCTCCGACGCCCCCTTCGATCCGCGCATCCATCTCCTCAGGAAGCATCCTGGCCAGATCGAGGCGGCCGAGGCGCTGCGCAACCTGATGGCCGGCAGCGCCATCCGTGAATCGCACCGGGTCGGCGACGAGCGCGTGCAGGATCCGTACTGCCTGCGCTGCCAGCCGCAGGTGATGGGCGCTGCGCTGAGCGTGCTGCGCCAGGCCGCCGACACGCTGGGCACCGAGGCCAACGGCGTCACCGACAATCCGCTGATCTTCGCCGAGGACGACACCGCGCTTTCCGGCGGCAATTTCCACGCCGAGCCGGTGGCCTTCGCCGCCGACATGATCGCACTCGCCGTCTGCGAGATCGGCTCGCTGTCGGAACGGCGCATCGCCATGCTGGTCGACCCGGCGTTGTCGGGCATGCCGGCCTTCCTGACGCCGAAGCCCGGGCTGAATTCCGGCTTCATGATCCCGCAAGTGACGGCAGCGGCACTCGTCTCGGAAAACAAGCAGAAGGCCTATCCGGCCAGCGTTGATTCGATCCCGACCTCGGCCAACCAGGAAGACCACGTCTCGATGGCAGCACATGGCGCGCGCCGGTTGATCGGCATGGTTGAGAATGCGACGGCGGTCGTCGGCATCGAATTGCTGGCCGCCGCGCAAGGCTGCGATTTTCATGCGCCGCTGGCGTCGAGTGCGCCGCTCGAAGCGGTGCGCAGGCTGGTCAGGGCCGAGGTGCCGCATCTCGACAATGACCGGCATTTCCACCCCGACATGGAAAAGGCCATCGCTATGGTGCGCAATGGCGCTGCGGTGAAGGCGGCGGGGGCGGTGGCGCTGCCGGGAATTGCGTCGTGAGAACGCACACGTCGATAGGTCGCGATCCTTCGCGCCGTAGAGCGCCAGCGCGGGGGGATTTCTCATGACTTTACCCTCCTGGCTCACCGTCACCCAAGGCACGGCACCCCTGCTGGTCTCGATCCCGCATACCGGCATCGATCTCGCCGGTCTTGAGGACCGGCTGGTGTCGCCCTGGCTCGGCCGCCGCGACGCCGACTGGTGGATCGACAAGCTCTATGACTTTGCCGAAGACCTCGGCGCGACGGTGGTGCATACGGCGATCTCGCGCACCGTCATCGACGTCAATCGTGACCCGTCCGGCGCCTCGCTCTATCCCGGCCAGGCGACGACCGGGCTCTGCCCGACCGAAACGTTCGATGGCGATCCGCTTTATCGCGCCGGAGAGGAGCCTGGACCGCCGGAGGTCGACGAGCGCCGCAAAAAATACTTTGTGCCTTACCATGCCGCCCTGCAGGCCGAGATCGACGGGCTACGCGCCCTGCATCAGAAGATCGTCGTCTATGACTGCCATTCGATCCGCTCGGTGCTGCCGCGGCTGTTCGAGGGCACGTTGCCGGTGTTCAATCTCGGCACCAATGACGGCAAGAGCGCCGATCCTGCCTTGCAGGCGATGGTCGACGAAATCCTCGCCGGAACCGGCGAGACATACGTGGTGAATGGCCGCTTCAAGGGCGGCTGGATTACGCGCAATTTCGGCCAGCCGCAAAACGGCGTCCATGCGCTGCAGATGGAACTCTCCAACCGCGGCTATATGCACGAGCCTGAGGGCAAAGGGACGCCCGACAATTGGCCGGTGCCTTACAACCCCGCATTCGCCGCGCCGATCCGCGCCACGCTGAAGCGGATCCTGGAAAGCGCGATTGCCTGGGCCGGGCGCTGACGCTCCGTCGCACAGCTCATTCGAAAGGGACAGTGACGCCATGACCGATCCTCGACATAACATCCGCGAAGTCCGCAGCCCGCGCGGCAGCGAGCTCAACGCCCGCACATGGCTGACGGAAGCGCCGTTGCGCATGCTGATGAACAATCTCGATCCCGACGTCGCCGAAAACCCCAACGAACTGGTTGTCTATGGCGGCATCGGCCGGGCGGCGCGCACCTGGAACGACTTTGATCGCATCGTCGCCTCTCTGAAGACGCTTAGAGATGACGAGACGCTTCTGGTGCAGTCCGGCAAGCCTGTCGGCGTGTTTCGGACTCACACCGATGCGCCGCGCGTGCTGATCGCCAATTCCAATCTCGTGCCGCACTGGGCGACATGGGAGAAGTTCAACGATCTCGATAAGAAGGGCCTGATGATGTACGGCCAGATGACGGCCGGCTCGTGGATATACATCGGCACGCAGGGCATCGTGCAGGGCACCTACGAGACCTTCGTCGAGGCCGGCCGCCAGCATTATGGCGGCAATCTCAGGGGCAAATGGATCCTGACCGGCGGCCTCGGCGGCATGGGCGGCGCACAGCCGCTGGCTGCGGTCATGGCCGGCGCCTGCTGCCTGGCAATCGAATGCGATCCCGACCGCATCGATTTCAGGCTGCGCACCCGATATGTCGACGAACGCGCCGACACGCTCGACGAGGCGCTGGAAAAGATCGAGCGCTGGACCAGGGCCGGCGAGGCGAAATCGGTCGGCCTGGTCGGCAACACCGCCGACATCGTGCCAGAACTGGTGCGGCGCGGCGTGCGCCCCGACTTGGTCACCGACCAGACGTCGGCGCATGATCCGCTCAACGGCTATCTGCCCAAGGGCTGGTCGCTCGCCGAGTGGCGCGAGAAGCGCACCAGCGACCCGAAGGCGGTCGAAAAGGCAGCGCGCGCGTCGATGCGCGAACATGTCGAGGCGATGGTGGCGTTCTGGAACGCCGGCGTGCCGACGCTCGACTACGGCAACAACATCCGTCAGGTGGCAAAGGAGGAAGGATTCGAGAACGCCTTTGCCTTCCCGGGTTTCGTGCCGGCCTACATCCGACCGCTGTTTTGCCGCGGCATCGGCCCGTTTCGCTGGGCAGCCCTCTCAGGCGATCCCGAGGACATCTACAAGACCGACGCCAAGGTCCGCGAATTGACGCCCGGCAACACCCACCTGCACAACTGGCTCGACATGGCGCGTGAGCGCATCGCGTTCCAGGGTCTGCCGGCGCGCATCTGCTGGGTCGGTCTCGGCGACCGCCACCGGCTCGGCCTCGCCTTCAACGAGATGGTGGCGAAGGGCGAGCTCAAGGCGCCGGTGGTCATCGGCCGCGATCATCTTGATTCCGGCTCGGTTGCCTCGCCGAACCGCGAGACCGAATCGATGAAGGACGGCTCCGACGCCGTGTCCGACTGGCCGTTGCTCAATGCGCTGCTCAACACCGCCTCCGGCGCAACCTGGGTATCGCTTCATCATGGCGGCGGCGTCGGCATGGGTTTTTCGCAGCATGCCGGCATGGTCATCGTCGCCGACGGCACACGCGAAGCGGCCAAACGCCTGGAGCGGGTGCTGTGGAACGACCCCGCAACCGGCGTCATGCGCCACGCCGATGCCGGCTATGACATCGCGATCGACTGCGCCAGGGAGCACCAACTCAACCTGCCCGGCATTCTCGGCTGAGCCGCGCCTTGCGCATTCTCCGGGCAGCCGAATACCGGTCTATGCCGTGGAAGAACGGCGGCGGGGTGACGACGGAAATCGCCGTCTCGCCCGCAGGTGCTGCGCTCGACGATTTCGACTGGCGCATCTCCATGGCTCGCGTTGAAAGCGGCGGGCCATTCTCCGGGTTTGCCGGAGTGGACCGAACCTTGGCCGTGCTGGAAGGCGAAGGGATCATCCTTGATATCGCCGGCCGCCCGGCGGCTACGGTGACCAAAGCTTCCGCCCCACTTTCCTTTCCGGCCGATGTGCCGACGCAAGCGGCGCTGATCGCCGGTCCGATCACCGATCTCAACGTCATGACGCGGCGCGGACGGATGACCCACGCAGTCGAGCGCGTGGTGATTTCGGCCCCGACAGATATCCAGTCGGTGGCCGACGCGACCCTCATCCTGTGTTTTGACGGCGAGATCACGGTGGCCGGCGCGACGCCTGTCCGCATCGGGCCGCGCGACACGCTGTTGCTCGGGCCGGACGCCCTAAAATGGCGCCTGGAGCCTGCCCGAACGGCGACGCTGTTCGTGATCAGGATCGAACGGGTTGCTGCAAACGATTAACGCCTGTTTCGAAACATGATCGCAACACCGGCGAAATATGCCGTAAGCTCAAGCCCACATCACGAAAAAGCCCGAATCCTTCCGTCGATCAAGTCCCGACGGCAGCGAGGGGATGATCGTCTGAAAGTTGTGGTGCGAAAACAAACTTTCGGCCCGTGTTTCGATGCAACCAATTGCATTTGAATCGGTTTTAGGGACATTGCCGTGGCGGTGACGCCGCTATGCGTCCCTCATACGGAATTTTCAATGAATATTCAGACGGCCCCCACCCAAATGGAAAAAACGAGCGCGGGCTTCCCGGCCATTACAGAAGAGCCGATACGCTCCAATTTCCTGCCGGAAGAGCGCCTGCGCACGTTGGGTGCAAGCCTCGCCAAGGGTGACGTCAAGGATCTGTTCGGCCTGGAGTCGTTCGATTTCCAGCCACGCGTCCGCGACAGCGCCAGCAAGATCCTCGAAGTCTATCGCTCGACCAATGCCGCGCAGGCGAGAGGCGAGACGATCACGCCGGCGGCGCAATGGCTGCTCGACAACAACTATCTGGTCGAAGAAACCATCTTCCAGGTCAAGCGCGACCTGCCGCGCCGTTTCTATCGGCAGTTACCGACCCTGAAACTGTCCGACGGCGCCAGCGTGCCGCGCGCGCTTGCGCTGGCCTGGACCTATGTCGCGCATTCGGACAGTTCCGTCTCAGCGACCATGTTCAAGGCGATCGTCGAAGGCTTTCAGTCCGTCGAGCCACTGAAGATCGGCGAACTCTGGGCGCTGCCATCGCTGCTGCGCTTCGTTCTGATCGAAAATCTTCGCCGGATCGCGGTCCGGGTCAGTCGTACCCGCCAGATGCGCCAGATTGCCAACGAGGTCGCCGACCGCGTGCTGGCGATCGACGACAGCGCCGACCGTCAGGCGATCCTGTCGAACTACGTCGCCCATGCACAGGACACCACCTTTGCCACCCAATTGCTCTACCGCCTGCGCGACGGGTCGCAAAATGCCGGCAGGGCGTTGGAATGGCTGGAGGGCGAGCTTGAAAAGTCCGGCTCCGATGCCGAGGAAATCATCATCAGCGAGCATCGCACGCTGTCCGGTGGCAATGTAACCACCGGTAACATCATCCGCGGCCTCAGGCTCATCAACGATATCGACTGGACGGTTTGGTTCGAAGGTGTCAGCCGCATCGACACCTTGCTGCGCGAGCGCACCGATTTCGCCGCGCTCGATTTCTTCTCGCGCGACCAGTACCGGACCGCGATCGAGGAAATGGCGCGCCGCTCCGATCGTTCCGAATTCCGCGTCGCTGAAAAGGCGATCGAACTCGCCGGCCATGCCGCTGTCGCCGATACCACCGGCACCGGTCCGACCGCTCACACCGACGTCGGGTTCTTTCTCGTCGGCCCGCGCCGCCTGGAACTGGAAAAAGCGATCGGCTATCGGCCGACCGTCAGCGTCACGATCAAACGGGCGTTCGGCAAGACCGGATGGCTGGGCATTGTCGTGCCGGTGTTCGCGCTGACGGTCCTGCTTCTGGTCCTCTCCGGCAACGCCCTTGCCAATCTCGGCCTGGCCATACCGTCGATCGTCTTGATGCTGGCGCTGTTTGCCGTGCCGGCCAGCGAAGGCGCGCTTGCCTTCTTCAACACCGTCGTATCGTTGTTCCTGAAGCCCACCCGCCTTGTCGGCTACGACTACAGACGCGGCATGCCGCCCGAGGCGCGCACGCTGGTGGTGGTGCCGTCGCTGATCGGCTCGCGCGACGACGTCGAGGAGAACATCCGCAACATCGAAGTGCATCACCTGGCCAACACCGCGGACGAAATCCATTTCGCTCTGCTTTCGGACTGGCCGGACAGCAAAACCGAAATCGATGCGGCGGATATTGAGATCCTCCAATATGCTCGCGACGAGATCGCACGGCTGAACGCCCGCTATCCCAGCGAAGGCGCGCCGCGTTTCTACGTCCTGCATCGCCGGCGGCTCTACAATGAATCCCAGGGCGCCTGGATGGGCTGGGAACGCAAGCGCGGCAAGTTGCACGAACTGAACCTTCTGCTGCGCGGTGACAGCGACACCACCTTCCTGCCGCTGGATGTGCCGCTGCCTGAAAACGTCATCCATGTGATGACGCTGGACGCCGACACGCGCACCACCCGCGATGCCGTCGCCAGTTTGGTTGGCAAGCTTTGCCATCCGCTCAACCGCCCGCATTACGATGCGGCAAAGCGCGTTGTCACCGCCGGCTACACCATCCTGCAGCCGCGCATCACCGCCTCGCTGACCAGCGGCGACGACGCATCCTTCTTCCAGCGGGTCTTTTCCGCCAATCGCGGCCTCGATCCCTACGTATTTGCCGTCTCGGATATCTACCAGGACGTCTTCGGCGACGGCTCCTTCACCGGCAAGGGCCTCTATCACGTCGACGCCTTCGAAGCGGCGCTGAAGGGCCGCATCGAAGAAAACACCATCCTCAGCCACGATCTGCTCGAAGGCGCCTTGGCACGCGCGGCGCTGGTCACGGACGTCGAACTGGTCGAGGACTATCCGACCCGCTATTCGGTCGACGCGTCGCGCCACCATCGCTGGGCACGCGGCGACTGGCAGCTTCTGGGCTTCATTCTCGATCCACGCTCCGGCGTGCCGGCGCTGTCGCGCTGGAAGATGGTCGACAATCTGCGGCGCTCGCTGACGCCGATCTTCTGGGTGATGGCGGCGATCGCCGGCTGGACATTGCTGCCTTTCACGCAGGCCGCGCAATGGCAAGCGCTGTTGATCCTCACACTGTTCATGGCGCCGACATTCGACATCGTCCACGCCATCCTGCCGAAAAGCGGCGACCAGACGCCGCGCGGCCATTTCTCGGCGCTGGCGCGCGACGTTGTCTTCGGCACCGCCCTGGTAGCGCTGAAGATCGTGCTGATGGCGCATCTGGCCTGGATGATGGGCGATGCCATCATTCGCACGCTCTACCGTTTGTTCGTCAGTCGCCAGAACCTGCTCGAGTGGCGCACTGCCTCGCAGGCGCAGAAGAACGGCGACAACGATCTCGGCTCCTATTACGGCATAATGTATGGCGCAGTGATTGTCGGCGTCGTCGGCCTTGCCATCCCTGTTCTGGCCGATTCCACCGGAGCTTTCGTTGCCTTCTTCTTCGCGCTGTTCTGGATCGGTTCGCCGGCCTTCGCCTTCTGGATCAGCCGCTCGGCCGAAACCGAGGACCGTTTGCGCATATCGGCGGCGGACATCCATGCGCTGCGCACGGTTGCGCGGCGCACATGGCATTATTTCGAGACCTTCGTGACGGCCGAGCATCACAATCTGCCGCCCGACAATTTCCAGGAAAGTCCGGCGCCTGTCGTGGCGCCCCGCACCTCGCCGACCAATATCGGCGTCTATCTCCTGTCGGTGATTTCGGCGCGCGACTTCGGCTGGATCAGCCTGTCCGACGCGACCACCCGCATCGACGCGACGATGTCGACTATCGAGAGCATGCCGCGTGAGCGCGGCCATCTCTTCAACTGGTATGACACGACGACGCTGAAACCGCTCTATCCGCTCTACATTTCCGCCGTCGATAGCGGCAATCTTGCCGGCCATCTGGTGGCGGTGGCGGCCGCCTGCGCCGAATGGGCGGAAGCGCCTGCGGTCCACCTTCAGGGCGACTTCGAGGGTATCCTCGATACGGTGACGATCCTCGACGAAAGCCTGGCGGAGTTGCCTGACGACCGTCGCCAGTTGCGGCCGTTGCGCCAGCGGCTCGCCGATCGCCTCGACGGCATGCGGCGGGCGGTCGAATCGATCAAGGCACAGCCCGAGATGGCATCGATCCGCACCATCAACCTGGCTGTTCTGGCCGGCGAGATTCGCAAGCTCGCCATCGCCATCCATACCGAGGCCGTATCGACACAGAGCGACACCATCGCCGACTGGGCGGCGAGACTGGAAGCCACCTGCGAAGCGCATGTCCATGACGCGCATAGCGACGACAATGCCGTCGAAGCCTTGCGGGCCAAGCTTCTTTCGTTGCGCGAGCGCACGCGTCGCTTCGCCTTCGAGATGGATTTCTCCTTCCTCATGCGGAAGGAACGCAAGCTTCTGTCGATCGGCTACCGGGTCGAGGAGCATCAGCTCGACGAAAGCTGCTACGACCTCCTGGCTTCCGAGGCGCGGCTGACCAGCCTGTTCGCCATCGCCAAGGGCGATCTGCCGACGGAGCACTGGTTCCACCTCGGCCGGCCGATCGTCGAGATCGGGTTCAAGGGCGCGCTGATGTCCTGGTCAGGCTCGATGTTCGAGTATCTGATGCCGCCGTTGGTGATGAAGGAGCCGCAAGGCAGCATCCTCAACCAGACCAGCAAGCTCATCATCAAACGTCAGATCCAGTACGGCCGCTCAAAGAACGTGCCCTGGGGGATTTCGGAAGCGGCCTACAATGCCCGCGACCGCGAACTGACCTACCAGTACACCAATTTCGGCGTGCCCGGGCTGGGCCTGAAGCGAGGTCTTGGCCAGAACACGGTGATTGCGCCTTATGCGACCGTGCTGGCGGCGCAGTTCACCCCGCGTGAATCGGTGCAGAACCTGGCCAGGCTGAGGCAGCTCGGCGCCCTTGGCCGGCACGGCTTCTACGATGCGGTCGATTTCACGCCGCAGCGCGTGCCGGAGGGCACCGACCATGTCGTTGTGCTGAACTACATGGCCCACCATTCCGGCATGTCGATCGCCGCCGTTGCCGACGCCATCTTCGAAGGACGCCTGCGCGACCGCTTCCACAGCGATCCGGTGATCGAGTCGGCCGAGTTGCTGCTGCAGGAAAGGGCGCCGCGCGACATCCCGACCGCCACCGTCAGGACCGAGGCCGACGAACGGTCGAAGGACGAAACGGAAGTCGAGAGCCCCGACACGCGCATCGTGCTCAATCCGCTCAAGGCGCTGCGTTCGACCAGCGTCATGTCCAACGGCCGCTACTCGGTCATGGTCACCGCGACCGGCTCCGGCTATAGCCGCTGGGGCGAGCTCGCCGTCACGCGCTGGCAGCCGGATCCAACCGAGGATCGGCTTGGCTCCTATATCTTCCTGCGCGACGCCGGCACCGGCGACTGGTGGTCGGCCACCGCCGAGCCAAAGCGTGCCACCGACGAAGAAGTGCAGACGCTGTTCTCCGACGACAAGGCGAGTTTCATCAAGTCGGTGGGATCACTGCGTTCGGAGGTCGAATGCATCGTCATCTCGGAAGGAAACGGCGAAGGCCGGCGGGTGACGCTCTACAATGACGGCCCCGTCGATCGGCATATCGAAGTGACCTCCTTTGCCGAACTGGTGCTGGGCTCCGACGCATCCGACAATGCGCATCCGGCCTTCTCGAAAATGTTCGTGGAAACCGAAATCGCTGCGAATAATGGGGCGATCTTCGCCACAAGACGCAAGCGGGAAACGGACGAGCCTGATGTCACCATGGTGCATTTCGTCACCGACCCGTCTGGGTCGACGCGCGACGCCGAAGCCGAGACCGACCGGCGCGCCTTCATCGGCCGCGGCCGCACCATTGTCGCGGCCGCCGCCTTCGATCCCGGCGCCAAGCTTGGCGGCCATTCCGGCTTCACGCTGGATCCGGTCGCAGCACTTCGCCGACAGGTGCGCGTGCCGGCCAACAAGAAGATATCGCTGACCTTCTGGACTGCCGTCGGCGCCGACCGTGCCGAACTCGAAGATGCCATTGCGCGGCTCGATCATCCGGAAGCCTTCGCCCGCCAGGCGATGCTCGCCTGGACCCGCTCACAGGTGCAGACCCGTCATCTCGGCCTCAGCCTTGCCGATGCCGCCAATGTGCAGAACCTGGCGCGCTATCTGATCTATCCTGATCCGTTCCTGCGCCTTCCGGCCGAATCGATCGCTTCCGGGCTCGGCAAGCAGTCGGGCCTGTGGCCGACCAGCATATCCGGCGACTTTCCGATTTTCTTGGTCAGGATCGGTGATGTCGCCGATCTCGAAATCGTTGCCCAGGCGCTCCGCTTCCAGGAATATATGCGCGCCCGCGGCATGATGATCGACTTTGTCGTCGTCAACGAGCAGGCTTCATCCTACGTGCAGGATCTGCAACGGGCAGTCGAGACGCTGTGCGAAAACAGCCGCCTGCGCGGCAAGGAACTCGGACCCCGCCAGCACATCTTCGCGGTGCGCCGCGATCTGATGGACGAGACGACCTACAAGACGCTGCTCGCCGTCGCCCGCGTCGCCCTGCACACGCGAAACGGCACCATCTTCGATCAGATCGAGCGCGCCGAGGCCGCTGCGCTGCAAGCGCGGGACGCTTTGCAGCCGGCAGGTGCAGCAGCGCTTCGTGAACCGTCTCCGCCGGCGCCACAGACATGGGCTGCCCAGGCCTCGGTCGAAGGCAGCGCCGACGGCAGCGGGCTCAACCAGTGGAACGGTTTTGGCGGCTTCGAGGGCGACGGACGCCACTATGTCGTGCGCCTTGCTGGCCGGCGCACGACGCCGCAGCCCTGGATCAACGTCGTCTCCAACGCCTCGTTCGGTTTCCATGTTTCGGCTGAAGGTGCTGCTTTCACCTGGAGCCGAAACAGCCGCGACTATCAACTGACGCCGTGGGCGAATGACCCGGTCACCAACCGGCCCGGCGAGGGCATCTATATCTACGATCATGCCAACGGCCGGGCGTTCGCGCCGCTGGCCGCAGTGGTGCGCGATCCCGCCATGACCTACGAAACATGGCACGGACAGGGTTTTTCGACCTTCCGTTCGAAGCGCGGACCGCTGTCGATGGACCTGACCCATGTGGTGGATCCTGTCGATCCGGTGAAAATCTCCCGATTGCGCATCCAGAATTCGGGTTCGGTGCCGGCGCGCCTGCGCGTTTATGCCTACGCGGAATGGGTTCTTGGCAGCCATCGTTCGCGCACGGCGGCGACCATCGTTCCATCCAGGGATGCTGCGACGGGCGCGTTGCTGGCGCAAAATCCCTACGGGCTCGACTTCAGCGAGCGGGTCGCCTTCCTGGCCGCCGACGGCGCGGCACACTCGGTGACGGCCGACCGCGGCGAGTTCATCGGTCGCCACGGCACCAGCGAACTTCCGCATGCCGTGCTCAGCGGCGCAAGCCTGTCGGGCCGCGTCGAGGCGGGCGACGATCCTTGTGCTGCAATTGCACGCGACGTCGACATCCCTGCCGGCGGCGACGTGACGCTGCTCTGGCTGCTCGGCGATGCAGCCTCTGCCGAGGAAGCCAGCGCGCTGGTACAGCATCATTGCAGCAAGGATTTCGATCAGCGGCTGGCTGACAATGAACGCACCTGGCGAGGGTTTCTCGGCACCATCCAGGTCGAGACGCCGGACAAAGCCCTCAACGCCATGGTCAACCACTGGCTGCCCTATCAGAGCCTTGCCTGCCGCATCCGCGCCCGCTCGGCGTTTTACCAGGCGAGCGGCGCCTTTGGCTTCCGCGATCAGTTGCAGGACACGCTGGCCCTGCTTGTCCATGATCCGAAACTGGCGCGCGACCAGATCCTCAACGCGGCGCGGCGGCAATTCCCCGAAGGCGACGTGCAGCATTGGTGGCTGCCGCGCACCGAGGCAGGCGTCCGCACCATGATTTCCGACGACGTGGTCTGGCTCGCCTATGCCACGGCACACTACTTGCAGGTGACCGGCGATACCCCGATCCTCAGGGAACAACTGCCCTTCATCGACGGGCCGCCTCTGGAAGAAGGCGAGCACGACGCCTTCTTCACCCCGGAGATATCGAAGAAGACCGCTTCACTCTATGATCATTGCGCACGTGCACTTGACCTTGCCATCAAGCGCAGCAGCTCCGCCGGACTGCCGCTGATCCTCGGTGGCGACTGGAACGACGGCATGAACCATGTCGGCGAGCACGGAAAGGGCGAGAGCGTCTGGCTGGGCTGGTTCCTGCTGAAGACGCTGGGAGACTTTGCACCTGTCGCCAAGGCGGAAGGCGATACCAAGCGTGCGCAAGCCTGGACAAAACACGCCGACGTGCTGAAGCGGGCGTTGGAAAGCACCGCCTGGGATGGTGAATGGTATCGTCGCGGCAGTTTCGACGACGGCACGCCGCTGGGGTCGCGCGGTTCGCAGGAGTGCAAGATCGACTCGATTGCCCAGTCGTGGAGCGTGCTGTCGGGAGAGGGCGATCCGGCGCGGTCGACGACGGCGATGCAGCAGGCATTGAAAATGCTCGTCGACGACGAGCTCAAGATCGTCAAGCTTTTCACCCCGCCCTTCTCCAGGACGGAACAGAACCCAGGCTACATCAAGAGCTACCCGCCGGGTGTCCGTGAAAACGGCGGCCAGTACACCCACGCGGCGACATGGTTCGTCATTGCGCTCGCCGAAATGGGGCGCACCGACGACGCCTACCGCTGTCTCTCGATGCTCAACCCGGTCAACCACGCGCTCGACGAAGCCGCTGCCGAGCACTACCGCGTCGAGCCTTATGTCGTCGCGGCCGACGTCTACGCCGGGCAAGGCAAGGGCGGCCGCGGCGGCTGGACCTGGTATACCGGCTCGGCCGGCTGGCTTTACCGCGCGGCGGTCGAGGGCATCCTCGGCATTGAGCGCAGGGGCGAGCGCATCCAGTTCAGGCCGAAACTCCCCAGCCATTGGGATGGTTATACAGCAACGCTCAAGGTGCTGGGGGCCGAACTCAGGGTTCGCGTTGTCCGCGACGCCAAGGTCAAAGCCATCTCGCTTGAGGTAGATGGTAAAAAGACGAAGGCTTCGTCTTTCGAACCGAAAGCCGGCGACAATGCTGAGGTGGTCGTCAGGATACCGGCGTAGTTTCAAGGATTTGGAGCGTCTTTGCACGTCTTGGGGGCGCGCGTTGTTTAAGCGTGCTCTAGAAATTCTATTGCGCATGAGCTCTCCAAAAAGCCGATGCAGGCTTTTGTGATCCGTACATAACCAGTTGCTGATTAAAATTGCGGCAGTGCTTGCAGCCTGCCACGATTCTGCCGCAAGGCTGACATTTTACCTTTTTTCTCAAACCGTTAGGTGATCACGACAGATTTCGCAGCGTCGCCATCTTTTGTTCGCGAATTGGGAACTGAAGGGGTACACGAGCATTGTTTCGCGACACGTCAACAGGTACGAGTCAGAAAATGATGCAGTGCACAATAACAATTTGCCGGAGTAGCTGAAGTGTCCCTTCTGCAGATCTACTGGAGAGCGCTTGGTTATCTCGCCGCCGACAGGAAACGCGTAGCGTTTATCTGCGGAGCGAATGTCGCGCTTGCCATTATCGCCATCCTTGAGCCGATCATGTTCGGACGGGTGATCGATGCTATTTCGGACGGCGGCTCGGTCTTTTCGACGCTCGCCGTATGGGCCGGTATCGGCGTCTTCAACGTCGTCGCCTTCGTTCTGGTGGCGCGCGGCGCTGACCGCTTTGCCCATGCACGGCGCAGCGAGGTTCTTTGCCAGTCATTCGAGCGCGTGATCACCATGCCGCTTGCTTGGCATCATCAGCGCGGCACCTCCAATTCCCTGCATACGCTTCTGCGCGCGGTCGAGACCTTGTTCAGTCTCTGGCTCGAGTTCATGAGGCAGCATTTGTCCACCGTTGTCGCACTGGTTCTGCTGGTGCCGACGGCGCTCAGCATGGATATTCGCATGTCGATGGTCCTGCTGGCGCTGGGCGCGCTGTACGTCGGGATCGGGCGGCTGGTGATGCGTCGTACCAGGGAAGGCCAGGCGTCCGTGGAACGGCACTTTCACCAAGTGTTCGCACATGTGAGCGACTCGGTCAGCAATGTCGCCGTGCTGCAGAGCTACAATCGCATCGGCCACGAGACCGACGCCTTGAAGCGTTATGTCAAGAATCTGCTTGATGCCCAGTATCCGGTGCTCGACTGGTGGGCACTGGCCAACGCTCTGCACCGCCTGTCGTCGACCATTTCGATGATGGTCGTGCTGTTGATCGGCTCCTATCTGGTCATGCATGGCCAATTGCGTATCGGTGACGTCATCGCCTTTACCGGCTTTGCCACGCTGCTGATTGCCCGGCTCGACCAGATGTCGGCCTTCGCCAACCAGATTTCGGAAGCCAGGGCCAAGCTCGAGGAATTTTACCGCCTTGAGGACTCCGCGGCCGACGCCGCCGAGCCGGACGGGTTGCGTGATCTGGTCAACGTCACTGGTCATGTGCGTTTTGAAAACGTCAACTTCGAATTCGCCAATTCGGGGCAGGGCGTGAACGACGTGTCATTCGAGGTCCATGCCGGCCAGACCGTGGCCATCGTCGGTCCGACGGGCGCAGGCAAGACCACGCTCATCAATCTTTTGCAGCGCGTCTTTGCGCCGTCGAGCGGCCGTATCCTGATCGATGGCATCGATACCCGCACGGTGACCCGCAAGTCGCTGCGCCACTCGATCGCCACCGTTTTCCAGGATGCGGGCCTTCTCAACCGCTCGATCGAGGACAATATCCGGGTCGGGCGCGCCGAGGCGACCTATGATGAGGTCCACGCCGCCGCCAACGCCGCTGCCGCGCAGGATTTCATCCTGTCGAAGAGCAACGGCTACGATACGGTCGTCGGCGAGCGCGGCGGACAGCTTTCGGGCGGCGAGCGCCAGCGTATCGCGATCGCGCGCGCCGTTCTGAAGGATTCGCCCATCCTGGTGCTCGATGAAGCGACCAGCGCGCTTGACGTCGAGACGGAAGACCGCGTCAAGGAAGCGATCGACGAATTGCGTCGCGGCCGCACCACCTTCATCATCGCCCACCGCCTGACCACCGTTCGCGATGCCGATCTGGTCGTGTTCATGGACAAGGGCAAGGTGGTCGAAATGGGTGGGTTCGCCGAATTGTCGATGCGCAATGGCCGCTTCGCCAGCCTGCTGCGCGCTGGCGGCCTGCTCAACGACGAGGAAGTCCGCCGCCTCAGCCGTACCATCACCGACGAGGCCGCCTGAGCGGCCAAGCTCGCCCTTCTCCCCTTGTGGGAGAAGGTGGCCGCGAAGCGGCCGGATGAGGGGTGCTCCAGCTTAGCGCAACCCTCCATCCAGAATCGAAATTCAGGCGCACGGCAGATAGGATCATTCGCGCCTCGATCCTTCCAGCACCCCTCATCCGGCTCGGCGCTAACGCGCCGATCTACCTTCTCCCACAGGGGGCCCACAGGGGGAGAAGGAAGGCCCCGCCTGCGACACGGCGCTGTAGTTGCCCCAAACCCATCGCCGGTTTATGTAAAGCCGCATGAGTGACCTGACTTCACGCCTCAGCGGCTGGATGGATTTCGCCAACCCGACGCGGTTTGTCGGTTTGGCCGACAAGGTGGTGCCGTGGCTTGCGACCATCGCCACACTCATCCTGGCCGCCGGGCTCTATATGAGCTTCACTGCGCCGGAGGATTTCCAGCAAGGCATCACCGTGCGCATCATGTATATCCATGTGCCCTTCGCCTGGCTGGCCATGATGTGTTTCACGCTGATGGCGGTTTTCGCGTTGGGCACGCTGGTATGGCGCCATCCGCTGGCCGACGTCGCGCTGAAATCGGCGGCACCCATCGGCGCCGTCTTTACAGCGCTCGCGCTGATCACCGGTTCGATGTGGGGCAAGCCGATGTGGGGCACCTGGTGGGTGTGGGACGCGCGGCTGACGTCGGTGTTCGTGCTGTTTCTGATGTATCTCGGCATCATCGCGCTGACGCGGGCACTCGATGACGCGGCGCGCGCCGCCTGGGCCGCCGCAATCATCACCCTGGTCGGCTTCATCAACATCCCGATCATCAAATTCTCGGTCGACTGGTGGAACACGCTGCATCAGCCGGCTTCGGTGCTCCGGCTCGGTGGGCCGACGATCGATCCCAGCCTGTTGCGGCCGTTGCTGGTGATGGCTCTGGGCTTTACCGTGCTGTTCTTCGCGCTGCACCTGATGGCGATGCGCACGGAAATCCGACGTCGCCGGGTCATTTCCATGCGCCGTGTCGCAGCGAGGCAGGCCGAACGGCAATCGGCCTGACCAATTCAGATTTGCCCGGCCCTTCGCAAGCTCAGGGCGTTCGAAGCTCGAAAAGCCAAGCAATTGGCTTTCCGTCCGCACCGCGCACCGATTCTCACCCCATGCGGCCGCGCGCCGCCACCGGCAGCGTCTCGAGCACCCGTTCTCCGGCGATCAGGTGGACCTCGTCGAACAGGTTGGTGACGACGCAGCAATGGTCAGGCACGACGCGCACGCGCTCACCGATACGTAGCCTGGCGTCGCCGGAAAGCGTGATGTTGCCGTGTTCCTCGCTGAGGCCGGTGACGGTGGCGCCCGGAACGCCCAGCAATTCGCCGAAATCGGGCAGCCCCAGCGTGTCGCTGGACAAGGCCTTGCTGCCGGCATCGAGGATGGCCCGTGTCGGCGTCGGATGGCTGACCACCGTCGACAGCACCGTCAGCGCGCAATCGTCGAGGCTTCCGACGCCCTTGGCGACCTGGTAGCGGTCGAGATAGATATAGGTGCCGGGGCGGTACTCGGTGATAACGGAAGCCTCGCTCGAGCGCCACATATCCGGCGTGCCGCCGCTGGAGATGCGTTGGCAGGCGAGGCCGGACGCGGCGAGCGCGTTGCGCGCATCGGCGAGCCACGCCTCGGCCTCGGCAGCGCGGCCTGCTGCCGGATAGGTCATCAGCCCGCCGAAGGCGAGTCCCTTGGCCTTGTCGATCTCTCTGGCCAATGCGACCGCCTCGCTGGCCGACTGGACGCCGCAGCGGCCCTTGCCGGTGTCGCATTCCACCAGTACATGTAGCGGCTGGCCTCGATCGGTGAAGGTGGCGTCGAGCCCGTTAAGCGTTTCCATGCTGTCTGATGTAACCGACAGCGTCACACGGCCGTGCAGCGCCTTGAGGCGCCCCAGCTTGGCCCTGCCCAGAATGTTGTAAGGCAGAAAAATGTCGGTGAGCCCGGCATCGGCCATCACCTCGGCTTCACCGATCTTCTGGCAGGTGATGCCGACCGCACCCGCGGCGATCTGCTTCTTTGCCCAGTAAGGCAGTTTATGGGTCTTGATGTGCGGCCTGAGCTTCAGCCCTTGGCGGTCGGCGTGGGCCTGCGCCCGCGCGATGTTGGCTTCGGCGCGGTCGACATCGATCAGGATCGCCGGCGTATCGAGATCGCCTATGCTCAGCATGGAATGCCACCATCAGGAAACTGGTTGCCGTTATGACCTTGATCGAACCGGATGTCATGAGGCCAGCTCATGCAGTTTACGTCGACACCGCACCGGCGTTCGGCTATTCGGTTTGGAGATCGCCTAGGCCGACTGGAAGGAACCACGACCATGAAACGCTCCGCAATCAACGACATCATCCGCGACGCCGATGCCTTCATCCGTTCGTTCGGCTACATCATGCCGCCCTTCGCCTATTGGACCCCGGAACAGATGAAGGCGCGTCGGCAGGATTCGTCGGCCATCTTCTCCTCCCGGCTCGGCTGGGACATCACCGACTATGGCCAGGGCAAGTTCAACGAGCTCGGCCTCTTCCTGTTCACCGTTCGCAACGGTCGCTTCGAGGACATGAAGAAGGGCATGGGCATGCTCTATGCCGAAAAGATCATGATCTCGCGCAAGGATCAGCTGTCGCCAATGCATCGCCACAACATCAAGGCCGAGGACATCATCAACCGTGGTGGCGGCAAGCTGGTGCTGGAACTGTTCATGCACGATCGCGATGGCGGCATCGATCCGAAGGCCGAGGTATCGGTGCCTGTCGACGGCACCATTCACAGGCTGCCGGCGGGCGGGCTGCTGAAGCTCGACCCAGGCGAGAGCGTCACATTGCTGCCGGGCGTCTGGCATGCTTTCTGGGCCGAAGGCAAAGATGTGCTGATCGGCGAGGTTTCGACGGTCAATGACGATCTCACCGACAATGTCTTCCGCGAGCCGATCGGCCGCTTCGCGGACATCGACGAGGACGTCGCGCCGCTGCACCTGCTCGTGTCGGACTACGAGAAGTGGGTGGGTTAGGAGGCAGCCTTGCTGCCTTCTAATTTGCTCGATTGAGGAGCGCGCGGAGTCTGCGCATTTCGGCGATCAGGCGAGGAACATCCTGACGCGCGGCGGCCATGAAATCCTGGTCCGCGAGCATCGCGCCGGTCATTTCGATGTCCTCGCCGCGGTCCGCCCCTTGGCCGGTCTGGATGAAACTTGAGCCGCCAAGAAAGTCCCGGCCCTCGACCCATGATTTCCACGGGCCAGGTTGGGCCGCGGCAGCTCGGGTTTCCATCTCTTGAAGTTCAAGCTCGGATAGAGATGTGTTCATGGCAGCCTCGTTGGTCCAGCGTTGCTACCGCGCGCGTGCTTGTCGGCCTTGCGGGTGCCGAGAAGAAGCTTGCGTTCGAGATGCGCCCTGAGATCCCCGTAATACGCCGTCAGGAACGGGCGGGCGTCATGCGCCTGCGGCGTTGAACCGATCTTGCGTCCGATCGTTTCAGCCACCGCCCGCAGCGCGAAGTAGTCGTCGCGGCGCAGCACTTCCTCCAGCTTGTGCAGTTCGGCGATGCCATAGGCATCGAGCTGCGCGTGGCTGAACTGAAAAGTCTTGGCGACCGGATCCTGCCTTGCCGACAGATCTTCCATCAGCGTGCGCTTCGGCGCCTCGACGACCCAGGTTCCCGCCAGGAGGTCGCCAATCCGCAACCGGTCGCCATTGAAAAGCGGGAACAAAGCGAACAGCAGCGTCCACACCAGTCCGAAGACCGTCGTCAGCGTATCGGCGATGCCCATCCCGCCCCGTCCGGCAATAATCGACAGCGGCAGAAAGACTTCAATCTCGCGCATCAGATTGCGGGCGATGACCTGATCGACCGATAGGCCGGCTCCGTTGCGTGACGCGACCCTGATGCCGACGATCCGCTTGCCGGGCGTCGACGCGCGCCGGCCCGCCTCGAAGGCGATGAAATAGACGTTGCGCAGAAAAAAGATCGCGATGATCCAGACGATGAAAAGCGGCTGCATTTCATCGGTGCCAAGGCCTCTCACCCCGAACAGCGCGCCAATCGTGACCGCGACTGCGGCCGTGGCGATAAACACGACATCGAGCAGGAAAGCGGCAGCCCGTGTGCCGGCATCGGCCAGCTTTACCTGGAGATCGACACCTTCAGGCGTGATCAGCGAGCGTATTGTCGCCAGCGCGGAGTGTCTAACGGTCGCCATTCCGCACCACCTGGAACAGGTAGAAATAGCCGATCCACAGTGCGAGCATGCCGCCGCCGATGGCATAGCGCGTGACATCGCTGGTGATCGTCTGCCTGCCGATGCCCTCGAGCAGTCCGGCAAACAGCAGCATGACCGAAACGCCGACCATCGCGGTCGCCGCGACGCGTCCGGCATGGGCGGCTGCCGTCATACGGGTCAATTCGCCGGGAAAGGCGATGCGCGTGCCGATACGCATGCCGGCAGCGCCGGCCAGCGCGATGGCGAACAATTCGGTGGTGCCGTGAATGGCCAGCCAGCCGCCAAGTTCCATGCCAAGCCCCTTTGCCCAATAGACTTGGAACAGCGCACCCAGCATGCAGCCGTTGAACAGCATCAGCAGCACCGTCGGCGCGGCGAAGGCAAATCCAAGGGCGAAGGCCAGGATTGCAACCTGGACGTTGTGGGTGAAAAGATAAGCGGCAAAGCCTGAGAGAAAGCCGTTGTCGCCATCATAAAGCATCCTGCGCAGCAGCTCGGCCGAAGCGTCGGGGCCACGGCCGGCCGCCAGGCCCGACGGGATGATCGCGTCGAACCAGCCTTTGTCGGACGCTACCAGCCAGGCGCCGACGCCGATGCCGACAAACATCAGCGCCACCGACACCAGCGTCTCGCGCCACAAGTCGCGGATGGCGCCGGGCCAGTCGCGCAGGAAGAAATCGCCAACACGCTGCCGTAGTCCGCGACGTGCCCCGTAGAGATAGAAGTAACCTCGCAACGACAGGGATTCGAGATAAGCGATCAGCGCGCTGTCGAGGGATGTCGCTCTCGCCACCGAAAGGGAAGACAATGCCGAACGGTAGAGCAGCGGCAGCGACAGCAGTTCTTCTTCCGACAGCGCCCGCGGCGCGCGTTTCTCGACGCGGGCGAGAAGCCCCTCGAACGCCTTCCAGTCGGCCTCGCGCTCCCGACGGAAGCTGGCCAGCGACTGGCGTACGGCATCGCCGCGTCCAGCATCGCCGGATACTAGCGCGCTCACAACAGATCCTCCCGCTTGAACTGCAGGTAGCGCTCGACCAACGCCGGCCCCAGCCTTTGATGATCGGCTTCGATCACATGCGCACCAAGCAGCCGCAACCTGCCGATAACGACCTGCCTTTCGCGCAAAAGCCCGCCGGCGACGACGGCGCGGGCCACATCCTCGCCGGACAAAGGCGGCATATCGGTCAAGCTCTCCAGCTCGACATCCCTCATCATCATGAACAGCACCAGATGCCGCTCGGTGAGCCGGCCGACGGTGCGCAGCATCAATTCCGCGCTGATCGGATCGACGAAGTCGGTGAAGACGATCACCAGTGAGCGCCGGTCGAGCCGCGCCGCAAGCGTGGTCAGCGCCAGGGTGAAATTGGTCTCCTCGTTGGAATAGTCGATCTCCGCAGCCCGCTTCTGGATCATCGCGAAGCTGGCCGAGCCGCGCACCGCGCCGCTCGTGACGCGCGGCCGCGCATCGAAGCCGAACAGGCTGACCATGTCGCCGCCCTTGAGCGCAACGAATGCCGACAGCAAGGCGGCCGCCACCGCCCGGTCCACCTTCGGCACACCGTCGACCGGCTCGCACATCAGGCGTCCGCTGTCGATCGCCAGCACGATATTGTTGTTCTCCTCGATTCGGAATTCGCGCGCCAGCAGCCTGCCGTGGCGGGCGCTGCGCTTCCAGTCGATCATCCGCCGGCCCATGCCGGGCTGATAATCCTTGAGCGCCTCGAACTCCCGGCCCTGGCCGGCCCGGCGCTGGGCGTGCCCGTCGGGCAGGGCGTCACGCTGCAGCAGCGTGATCGCCTGGTCGCGGGCGCTGCGGACGTCGGGCAACACTGCCACCTTGCTTTCCATCGGCAGGACGACTTGGTTCCAGACCAGTCCGAACGGCCCGCGCCAGCGCACCCACAGACGATCGAAGCTGGCGATGCCGCGCCGCAGCGCCTGGAACCGCAGGTCGAGCGATCCGCCGTCGCTGGTGGGGGCCAGGGCTCCGCCGGTTCCGCCCATCGGCGCCAGGCGGACATCATGGCCGACGCGCGCCTCCAGGCTCCGCGTCCGGCCTGAAAAACGGGCCGCGACGTGGACGGTGAACTGCCCGCCGACGCCGACCTGCGGCGGCGCGTGGACGCTGGCGGCCAGCGATGTCCGCCCGCGCCCCGCCGCGGCGTCTACCGCCAGGAAGGCGAGCAGCAGGCAGATCCACAGCAATCCGAGATACCAGAGCGACGGCAGCGCCAGCGCGACCAGGAACGCCGGCACCGCGCCGGCTGCAGCCGTCCAAACCGCTCGGCCGCTCGGATAGATCAACGCGGCGCTTCCGTCTCATCGACCAGGTCGGAGACGATCTGCTCGACCAGCCGACCATCGATCTGCGCGGCCGGGGACAGGATGACGCGATGGCGCAGCGCCGGCACCGCCAGCGCCTTGACGTCGTCGGGGATCACATAGGCGCGCCCGTCCAGCGCCGCCCGCGCCCGTGCCGCCCTGGCCAGCATGGCGCCCGCGCGTGGACTGGCACCGACCTCCAAATCGGCGGTGTCGCGTGTGGCGCGCACCAGCACCGCGATGTAGCCGACGACGTCGTCGACAAGGGTGACGGAGCCGACGGTTTCGAGCGCCTTCTCCAGTGTCTTGCGGTCCGCCTGGGCCTTGATGCCGTATTGCGCGATGTCGTGCGAGGCGGCGCCGCCGCCATGGTGGATGATGATGGCCCGTTCCTCCTCGGGGCCGGGATAGCTGACCCGGTGTTTGAACAGGAAGCGGTCGAGCTGTGCCTCGGGCAGGGGATAGACGCCCTGGTGCTCGATCGGGTTCTGGGTCGCGACCACCATGAAGTTGCGGCCCAGCGAATGCGTGGTGCCGTCGAAGGTGACCGCATGCTCCTGCATAGCCTCCAGGAGCGCTGCCTGCGTCTTGGGCGGCGTGCGGTTGATCTCGTCGGCAAGCAGAAGATCGCAGAAGATCGGACCGCGCGTCAGCGTGAACTGTCCGGTCTGGAAATTATAGATGTTCGATCCGACGATATCGCCAGGCATCAGGTCCGGCGTGAACTGGATGCGCCCGTAGGCGACACCCAGAGCCTGGGCGAAGCAGCGCGCGGTCATTGTCTTGGCCGTGCCCGGAGGGCCTTCCAGCAGGATATGCCCGCCGGCGAACAAGGCGATCAGCATCAGGTCGACAGTGTCGTGCTGCCCGGTGATCGCCTTGGCCACTTCTTCCCTGATCCGTGTCGCCAGGGCCTTCACGTCATCGACGTTCACCGAGCCTCCTTGCCGTCCAATCGTGCAGCTGTTCCGCTGCCTCGTGCATTTGCGTCAGATTTTTCGCCTCGCCGGCGGCTTGAGCACGCGCGGTGAATCCGTCGACCTCGTCCTTATCGCGAGAATCGAGCCAGTGGTCGAGCGCTTTGCCTTGCAGCCCCTGCGGCGCTCCCAGCAGTGCGCCGGCGCGCACCCGCATCAAGGCCGCATAGCGGCCTCCCAGTTCCTCGAGCCGCCCGGCGCGCCGCAGCAGCATCGCCGTCGTATCCACCAGCGCGCGCTTGCCAAAGGCAATGGCGCGCAATTCGGCGCGCGGTGGGCCGAAACGGCCGAGGCCGTGCAGGAAAGCCAGCGCCGCCGCAGCCAGGATCGTCAGTGTCAGCGCCAGAAACGGCGGTTCGACCAACAGCTTGGCAAGATCATATTTTCGCCCCGCGCCATGCAGCGTGAGATCGAACATGACCGGCTGTGCGCGGCCTCTCTTATCTGGATTTTCGGATGCGGCGTCGCCGAGTTGGTCAGGGTCGGGCAGTTTGAAATTGGACCGGGACGGACTGATTCCGGATTGAAGCCGGCTGATCAGAGCGAGCGCGGCTGCCGCTTTGTTGGAGTCCCCAAGCGCGGCGTTGTTGATCAGGTCGGGGTCGGTCAGGATGTAAAAAGGCTTGTCGTCCACTTCGGTGAGCACAGCCTTGTCGTTGCCGGCTGCTATGATTGGATGCTCGTCCGCCACCCACTGGAATTCATCGGGGGCGGCAACAAGCCGGCCCTCGATGTCGAGTTGCTGCACCGTACTTTGGCCGACGCCGATCTTTGCGTTGGCGATCCGGCCGAGCCATTGGTTCACCACCGCATCGGGCAATCGCCCGAATTTCATCTTCCATCCTTCGTGCTCCTCCAGCGGCAATGTCTGCCATTTGGGCAGCACGAAAAGGGTATCCAGGTCCTGCCGAAGTTCGAGGATGTGGTCGAGCGCCGCGGGATCGCTCTCGGGCGAAATGGTGACGATCAGCAACATGTCGGTGCCGAGATCATCCTCGGTCCGCGCCATGGAAGACGGGTTGCCGGTCAGCCGCATCCATTCCGCCAGGCCGGCATAGCCGACACCGCTTTTCGACAGCGGCGTGGCGCCGCCATTGCCGGGTTGCCGGAAGTCGGGAGCATAGGTGGACAGCAGCAAGAAGCCCGCTGCCGCAAGCAGGCTGGCGAAAATGCCCCAGAATAGCGTTCTTCGATTGAACGGTTCCTGTGCCGCTGGTTCGACCGTCGTCGCGCTCATGTCCAGGCATCCCGGAAGACGAAACGCTCATAGGCGCCGCGTGCTTGCCGCCAGCCTTCGGCGCCGACGGGCCGGCGTGCGAACAATGCGGCTTCGACGATGCGTGCGATCTCGGTAAACGCCGCGCGGGCCTTGGCGGGAACCGAAGCAGCAGCGGCGATGTCGCGCGCCGTGAGCGATGGGCGCAGGAAGTCCGGCAGCCGACCGGCAATATCGGCGACGCTGCGGCGAAGCAGGAGATGGACAGCTTCGTCGTAGTCGCCTCGCGCGGCAAGCGCGTCGGCTTCCGACAGCAGGATCTGCGCGGCGCCGGCGTCGGGACGCCATGCTTCCTCCGCCTCGGTTTCGCGCCGCGCGCGCTGCCACGGCAGGCGCCAGGCGATATCTTTCATCTCGAGAAAGACCAGGAGCAGGATGATCGCGGCACCTGATATCACCGCCCCCCAGAACAGATAGATCATGTAGGGGCCGAGCGACGACAACAGGTCCAGCAGCGGCTTCAGCCAGTCGGGTGGCTGCGGCGGCACATAAGCCGGCAGGTCGAACTGGATCGACTTATCCGAGATCAGCTGCTCATGCGCTTTTGCCAGCCATTCGGCTTCCGCTGTGCCTGGCTGTGCCACTGCCAACCGCTCCCCTGCAACCTGTGGTTCCCCAGCCGACACTGACAATGCACAACGGCAATTGCAAGTGGACTAGACGCCGACCTCCAATGTTGGCACATTTAATGCGGGGATCACCAGCCGATATGCGGTGATTAAGCGGGGGACGCATCATGGTTTCAACGACATTGGAACGGCCGGACAAGTTTCGCATCGGCAGGGTTTTCAACAATATTTTTGCGGTCATCGGCCGCAATCCGGGTCTGTTGGTCGGACTGGCGGCTCTTTTTTCCGCCCTTCCGGCACTGGTGCTTAACCTTTGGAATTACAGAAATTTTGCCAACCTCGATTTTGCCAATCCCGAAAGCATGGCGGTTACCGATCCCTCGGCGATTCTAGGCAACTCGTTAATATCGATGGCTTTTGGCTTGATATATTTTGTGCTGGCTTTGTTGTTTCAATCGTCACTGGTGAGGGCGACGATAGAAGACTTGAACGGCAAGCGCCCGGCAATCGGTGACTGCATCCAGATCGCTTTGCGTTGCATATTCCCGACGCTCGGCATTGGCCTGGTTGTCTTCCTCACCATGATCCTCGCGATGGTGGTGATGATGTTCGTGGCTGGTATGCTTATGCCCGTTTTTGGAGCCCTCATTGCGTTCATAGCGTTCATAGCGTTGCTGGTTCCAGGCATCAGGCTGCTCCTCGGTGTATCGGTTTCCGTGCCCGTGCTGATCCAGGAGCGCCTTGGCGTGTTTGGTTCGATGTCGCGTAGCCGTGCTTTGACGAAGGGTAGCCGCTGGTCACTATTCGGTCTTTTGCTGATTCTGTTCTTGGCGGCGATTGCCATCCAAATGGCATTCGCTTTGGTGTTTGGATTGGCTTTCGCCCTTACCGGCAGCCTCTCGACGGTTGGCCTGATTGTCGGCGCGATTGGAAGCGCCGTTGTGTCGACAGTGGTGTCTACATTGATATCGGTTGCCATCGCGGTCAGCTATGTCGAACTCCGGCAGGTCAAGGAAGGCACTGGCATCGACGAGCTGGCGGAGATTTTCTCATAGCGGGGAGGTCGCCGCCTTCGTCGCATCAGCAACGGCCTGAACTGGACAGGGTACCTCATGGTTTCAACGACACTGGAACGACCGGACAAGTTTCGCATCGGCAGGGTTTTCAACGACAGCTTTGCGGTCATCGGTCGTAACGCCGTGCTTTGCTTAGGACTTGCGGCATTGTTTTCGGGTTTGCCGACTCTTGTTTTTCAACTTTGGGCGTTGAGACAGGACCCGGCCGTCCCCTTCGACCCGAGCACTTTCGGCGAGCAGAACCTGGTATTCGGCTATACCGCCGTCACGATGGGTGCCGGCCTTGCTTCGTATATCCTGTCGCTGTTGCTTCAGGCGTCACTGGTGCGCGCAACCATCGAGGACCTGAACGGCAAGCAGCCTTCGTTCGGTGACTGCATCGCGAAAGCAGTCTCCTTCCTCCTGCCGACGTTCGCCATTGCCCTGTTGGTTGGTTTAGGCGTGGGCCTCGGTTTGATGCTGCTGATTGTGCCTGGCATCATGTTGGCGCTCCGTTGGTCGGTCGCGGTACCGGCACTGGTGCAAGAGCGGCTCGGCGTGTTCGGCTCGATGGCGCGCAGCCGCGATCTGACCAAGGGAAGCCGCTGGGCGCTGTTCGGCCTGTTCATTATCCTGATCATTATCGTGATCGCCATTGAGTTGGCGCTAGGCACTGCAACCGCGCTGTTTGGAGGGGGGATAGTGGGTGCGGTGGTGGACGCATTGGTGACGAGTGTAACGTCTATGGTGATGTCGATCGCCACCGCAGTCAGCTATGTCGAGTTGCGGCAGGTTAGGGAAGGCACCAGCGTCGACGAACTGGCGGAGATATTCTCCTGACGCGAGACATCATGAACGAAGCGACATCCGCGTCGGAGACCTTGCCCGCCGTCATGTCGGCGATCGCCTGATCGACGATGGCCGCGCCCTCTCTCGCCGATGTCCACAACGGTTACCGGTGCTGCTGTCGGAAATGACCCCGACGAGCCGCGCGACCTGTTCGGGATGCTGCTCAGGGCGGCATCGGCGAAGACTGCGCAGCCGGCGTTGTAGCGCCGGCGGGTAGCATTCCCGGCGGCAGGGGTGACAGCGGCAGACAAATCTCGTATAGTGACATAAAGATGTCTTTATGTCGCTTAAGCGCGACTGTCGCCTTGAGGATTGAAAGTGTCGCAAAACCCTTCACCGCTGGACGACCTGTTCGGTCCTGTCGCGGCAAAGCCCGACGGGTCGGAAGTCCTTGCGGCGCTGACGGCGGCGGCGCGCGAGCGCATCCTCATCCTCGACGGCGCCATGGGCACGCAGATCCAGGGCCTGGGCTTCGACGAGAACCACTTCCGTGGCGACAAATTCGCGGATTGCGCCTGCCACCAGCAAGGCAACAACGACCTGCTGATCCTGACGCAGCCCAAGGCGATCGAGGAGATTCATTATCAATACGCCATCGCCGGGGCGGATATCCTTGAAACCAATACGTTCTCCTCGACGTCCATCGCCCAGACGGACTACGGCATGGAGGATGCGGTCTACGCGCTGAACCGCGACGGTGCACGGCTGGTGCGCAGGGCAGCGGTGAGGGCTGAGCAGGAGGACGGCAAACGTCGCTTCGTCGCCGGTGCGCTGGGGCCGACCAACCGCACCGCCTCGATGTCGCCGGATGTCAACAATCCCGGCTACCGCGCCGTGACGTTCGACGAATTGCGCCTTGCCTATGGCGAGCAGCTGCGCGGTCTCATCGACGGCGGCGCCGACATCATCCTGATCGAGACCATTTTCGATACGCTGAATGCCAAGGCGGCGATCTTCGCTTGCAACGAGATCTTCATCGAGAAGGACGTGCATCTGCCGGTCATGATCTCCGGCACGATCACCGACCTGTCCGGCCGCACGCTGTCCGGCCAGACGCCGACGGCGTTCTGGCATTCGGTCCGTCACGCCAACCCGTTCACGATAGGCCTCAATTGCGCGCTTGGCGCCAAAGCCATGCGCGCCCATCTGGACGAAATATCAGGCGTCGCCGACACCTTTGTTTGCGCCTATCCGAATGCCGGCCTGCCCAATGAATTCGGCCGCTATGACGAGAGCCCGGAATTCATGGCCGCGCAGATCGAGGAGTTCGCGCGCGACGGATTGGTCAACATCGTCGGCGGCTGCTGCGGCTCGACGCCGGACCACATCCGCGCCATCGCACAGGCGGTGAAGACATATCCGCCGCGCGCTGTTCCCGACGTCGAACCGAAGATGCGCCTGTCGGGGCTCGAGCCGTTCACGCTGACCGACGAGATTCGGTTCGTGAATGTCGGCGAGCGGACCAATGTCACCGGCTCGGCGAAATTCAGGAAGCTGATCACGGCGGGCGACTATGCCTCCGCGCTCGACGTCGCACGCGACCAGGTCGCCAACGGCGCGCAGATCATCGACATCAACATGGACGAAGGCCTGATCGATTCGAAGAAGGCGATGGTCGAATATCTCAACCTGATCGCCGCCGAGCCGGATATCGCCCGCGTTCCCGTGATGATCGACAGCTCCAAATGGGAGATCATCGAAGCCGGCCTGAAATGCGTGCAGGGCAAGCCGCTGGTGAACTCCATTTCGATGAAGGAAGGCGAGGAAGCGTTCCTGCACCATGCGAAGCTCGTCCGCGCGTATGGCGCGGCGGTGGTCGTCATGGCCTTCGATGAGGACGGCCAGGCCGACACCCATGCGCGCAAGGTCGAAATCTGCACCCGCGCCTATAACCTGCTGACCGAGCAGGCCGGATTCCCGCCCGAGGACATCGTTTTCGATCCGAACATCTTTGCCATCGCCACCGGCATCGACGAGCATAACAATTACGGCGTCGACTTCATCGAAGCCGCCAGGCAGATCACCGCGACGCTTCCCCATGTCCACATATCGGGCGGCGTGTCGAACCTCTCCTTCTCGTTCCGCGGCAATGAGCCGGTGCGCGAGGCCATGCATGCCGTGTTCCTCTACCATGCCATCCAGGCGGGCATGGACATGGGCATCGTCAACGCCGGACAGCTAGCCGTCTACGACACCATCGATCCGGAATTGCGCGAAGCCTGCGAGGATGTCGTCAACAACCGTCAACCGAAGGGCGGCGGCACGGCGACCGAACGCATGCTGGAACTCGCCGAACGTTTCAAGGGCACGGCGGGCAAGGAGGCGCAGGAACGCGATCTCGCCTGGCGCGACTGGCCGGTCGAGCAGCGCATTTCGCACGCACTGGTCAACGGCATCACCGAATTCATCGACCAGGACACGGACGAAGCACGACGTGCCGCTGAGCGCCCGCTGCATGTCATCGAAGGTCCTTTGATGGCAGGAATGAATGTCGTCGGCGACCTGTTCGGCGCAGGAAAAATGTTCCTGCCGCAAGTGGTGAAATCGGCCCGCGTCATGAAGCAGGCCGTTGCCGGCCTGCTTCCGCACATGGAGGCGGAGAAGCTGGCGAACGCCGCCAATGGCGTCGACACCGGCGAGCGCCAGACCGCCGGAAAGATCCTGATGGCGACGGTGAAGGGCGATGTGCACGATATCGGCAAGAACATCGTCGGCGTGGTTCTCGCCTGCAACAATTACGAGATCATCGACCTCGGCGTCATGGTGCCGGCGGCGAAGATCCTGCAGACGGCGCGCGAGCTAAAGGTCGACATCATCGGCCTGTCCGGCCTGATCACGCCCTCGCTCGATGAGATGGTGCACATGGCCGCCGAGATGGAGCGCGAAGGTTTTGACATTCCGCTGTTGATCGGCGGCGCGACGACCAGCCGCGTGCACACGGCGGTAAAAATCCATCCGCGCTATGCCAGGGGCCAGACGGTCTACGTCACCGATGCCAGCCGCGCGGTCGGCGTGGTGTCGGCACTTTTGTCGAACGAGACCAGGGGCGGCTATGTCGACAATGTTCGTGCCGAGTACAAAAAGGTCGCCGATGCGCATGCGCGCAGCGAAGCCGACAAGCAGCGCTTGCCGCTCGCCAAGGCGCGTGCCAACGCCCACAGGATCGATTGGTCGGCCTACGCGCCGCCAAAGCCGTCCTTCCTCGGCTTGAAAACTTTCGCAGCCTGGGACCTGGCCGAGCTCGCGCGCTATATCGACTGGACGCCGTTCTTCCAGACCTGGGAGCTGAAGGGGCGCTACCCGAAAATCCTCGACGACGAGGCGCAAGGGCCGGCGGCACGCCAGCTCTTCGAGGACGCCCAAGCGATGCTGGCCAAGATCATCGCGGAAAAATGGTTCGCGCCGAAGGGGGTCATCGGCTTCTGGCCGGCGAATACCGTCGGCGACGACATCAGGCTTTTCACCGACGATAAGCGCTCGCAGGAGTTGGCGACCTTCTTCACGCTGCGCCAGCAGCTGACCAAGCGCGACGGCAAGGCGAATGTCGCCCTCTCGGATTTCGTCGCGCCTGCCGACAGCGGCAGGGCCGACTATCTCGGCGGCTTCATCGTTACCGCCGGCATCGAGGAAGCAGCGATCGCCGAGCGCTTCGAGCGGGCCAACGACGATTACTCGTCGATCATGGTCAAGGCGCTGGCCGACCGTTTCGCCGAGGCCTTCGCCGAGCGTCTGCACGAACGCGTGCGCAAGGAGTTCTGGGCCTATGCGCCGGACGAGGCTCTGGCGCCGGACGAGCTGATCGGCGAACCCTATCGCGGTATCCGCCCGGCGCCCGGCTATCCGGCGCAGCCCGACCACACCGAGAAAGCGACGCTTTTCCGCCTGCTCGAGGGCGAGCGCAATGCCGGCGTCAGCCTGACCGAAAGTTTTGCGATGTGGCCGGGCTCCTCCGTGTCCGGCATCTATCTGTCGCATCCCGAAAGCTATTATTTCGGCGTCGCCAAGGTCGAACGCGACCAGGTCGAGGACTACGCGCGCCGCAAGGCCATGCCGCTAGCCGAGGTCGAGCGCTGGCTGGGGCCGATACTCAACTATGTGCCGGCGCAGGGACTTGACGCAGCCGCGTGAAATCGCGTCGCGAGGCTGACAGGGCGAGGAGCCGGCACCTCCATGACAGCAGCCTTGTCCTGATTGCGCGCTCGTCCTGCACAGAGACGTGATTGGCACGTCCGCCTTGGCCAGGGCGGTGGTGAGACTGGCCTGCAGCGGTGGTGCACCGACCCGCCTCGGATTGACGCGCGCCACATTAGCTGCAAAGTATATTAACGTTCTGTTTACCAAATATTAGTCTCGGCAGGGGGGCAATTTGGAACTGTTTCTGGGTGCGAACCGCCTTAATTGGGATGATCGGGCCGAACTGCATTCGACCGACACGACGGGCAGCTACCACATAGAAAATGTACTGGCTGGCGGATCCAATCTCTATGAGCTGGAAACGCGCGAGGTCGGTGACATTGTCGGCAAGGATATCGTCCATTTGCAATGCCACATCGGGCTCGACACAATCAGCTTGAAGAATTTGGGCGCGGGCAGCGTGACCGGCCTCGACTTTTCACCGACGGCGATCGCAGCGGCGCGGGATTTCGCTGCAAAGGCAGGCACTGATGTGCGCTTCGTGGAGGCGCCACTGTTCGAGGCAGTCGAAGCGCTTGGCCGGACCTTTGACATCGCTTACGTTACCTGGGGTTCGGTAAACTGGCTGGACGACGTGTTCCGCTGGGCGCGGGTGGTTGCAGATCTCCTGCGGCCCGGCGGCCGGCTCTATCTGGCCGAGGGCCATCCATTGATGTTCCAGTGTGACCGCAAGGCTGCGGCGCTGGAGTTCAAGCATGACTGGCGAACGCCAATAGCTCGACCACTCGCATGGAACGAGGAACTCACCTATACCGGTGATGACCGCATCTTGAAACATCCTCGCTACTATGAGTGGATTCATCCGGTCAGTGACGTGGTGAACGCGCTGATTTCAGCTGGGCTGACGCTTGATTTTCTCAATGAGCATGACACGGTTTCGTGGCAGCACTTTTCCTTTGCCGTGAGGGCCGGCAAGGATATGTACGGCTTGCCAGAGAACTCTCCCAAGATCCCAATGGCCTATTCCATTGGTGCGACGAAGCGTAGCGTCGGCAAGATACCATACCTGGTTACCCCCAAGTCGATTGAGGGCCACTAGTCCTACTATTGATCCCGTTTTGCATTGTCGTCTCGTCGATCTGATGCCGGAAAGGTGAGCACGGTTATCCCTCGACGGTGGGGATCGCCGAGCTTTTCCTGCTCGCAGCGGCGGTCGAGTCGATCGCCCGAGGGCAACCCATGCACCTTCAGCGACTGCAAGCAGTTCTAGGACGTAGATATTGGCTCATGCTGAGCCTGAATCAGAATCCGCAGCGATATAAAAGTCTCAGTCGGAAAACGACCCATTGCGGACCTACGCCTAGTAAGGATATGTTGGCGAAGCGCGCGTAGGCATCCCGCTTCATCATCGCGCATGTTCCATGAAAGCAAAGAATAGATTCGACTCGCTCATGCACGCGGTCTGTGCTGGTCATGGCTATTGTGGAGGAATGCACGGCGACAAGTTCATGCATGTCACCGATTTCATTCCTCAATCAGGTGATGTTACAGCGGATCAATTCGTGGAATGGGTTTTTCTAGCTGAATATGAGAACGAGAGTGAGCGAATGTCTCCCAGATGGGATCGGCATCGCCAGAGGATACGAGGCTTTTTTATTGAGCATATGGGATCTGATGTTGTCGATGCCAGCCAACTAAAATGGGGCGTGAAGGGCTAAGCCAATCCCTTTATTCTGCTTCCCATCGATCTCGGTCATGCCGCATTTTATGAGTTCACGGCCTAAGGTGTCAGCCGGAGCCGCAGGTCCGTGTCATCCACTCCGGCGACCTCAGGCGGCTGGAAAGTGCAAAGATTTTAGGACTCGTGAAGGTCAAAATTAAATATTGATAGCTAATATTCCTTGGTCGGGGTTGGCCCGAGAACCTGAATAGCAGCTGAGGAATCGGCTATTGGCTCTTTTCCGCGCTAGGTTCGGCGGTATTAAGAAGGCTGTTTTCTCGTCGGCAAATATCCCGGCGGCAATGGCGGTGATAGTTATTGCCGTTGGCGCAGCGTTCGCGGACCACCAGAACAAAGTCGTCTCGGATCAAGCCGCCCGTGCGGATGTCCTGGCCAAGGTCAATCTTATCCGCGCCAAGCTTGAAGGTAACATCAACGGAAACCTTCAACTGGTGCAGGGTCTGGTCGCGACGGTCGTGACTGAGCCCTATATGGGACAGCAACGCTTCGCCTCGCTCGCGAGCAACCTGTTTGGCAGGGGCTCGCAATTGAAGAATATTGCCGGCGCGCCCGATCTGGTCATTTCCCTGATGTACCCGATGGAGGGCAACGAGAAGGCGATAGGCCTCGATTACCGCAAGGACGAGCGGCAGCGTGTGGCCGCGCTAAGGGCGCGAGACGAGCGCGAGCTAATTCTTGCCGGTCCCGTCGACTTGAGGCAGGGAGGGCAAGGCTTCGTCGGTCGTATCCCGGTTTTTGTACGAAGTGCGGGCAACACCGAAAGGTTCTGGGGCATCATTTCGGCCGTTGTCGACGTTCAGCGCCTTTATAAGGCGAGCGGCCTGCTTGACGATGATCTCGGGATTGACATAGCGCTGATCGGTAAGGACGCTCTCGGTCCAAGTGGAGATCAATTCTTCGGCAATGAGCGCGTCGGCAAAAGCAATCCGGTGACAGCCGACGTTCTGCTCCCGTCCGGTTCGTGGCGGATCGCAGCCATTCCTAAAAACGGCTGGCCTTCGACGCCCGACAACGCGTGGTTCTTGCGCGCAATCATGGCGGTGGCCGGGGCGTTGGTTGTGATCCCATTCCTGGTTACGGGTCGCCTGATTGGCGAGAGACAGCGCAACTATGCGGAACTGAGTCGATTGTCGAGACGCCTGGAACTCGCTCTGGAAGCGTCGGCTATTGGCGTTTGGGAACACGATCTCGCGACCAACGAACTTACGTGGGACGACCGCGTCAATGAAATATACGGCAAACCAACTGGGGAGGGCCGCGGTTACCTGGACTGGGCAGGAGCAATCCACCCGGATGATCTGGCTGGCGCCCACGCCGATTTCGACAGCGCGATGGCCGGCGGCGGGCCATATTTGTCGGAGTACCGGATTATTCGGCCGGATGGCGAGATTCGCCATGTCCGATCCAAGGCGATAATTTACCGGGTCGCAAACGACACCCCAAAAATGATTGGCGCCGAATGGGATGTGACAGCCGATGTCCTGCTGAACAAGGACCTGGTTCGCGCAAAACAGCTCTCCGAGTCGAAAAATGCAGAACTCGAGTCGGCCAAGGCGCGCATAGAGCACATTGCGCTCCACGATTCGCTGACCGGTTTGCCCAACCGGCGTTACCTCGACCAAGTGCTGGAAGATTACGCTGCAAACGCCAGGCGCACCGGCGGGTATGCGGCACTGCTTCACATAGATCTGGATCGGTTCAAGCACATCAACGATACGCTTGGCCACGCCGCAGGCGACGCAATGCTTGTTCACGCGTCAACGGTCCTCCGATCCAAAGTCGATGGTGAGGGATTCGTCGCTCGGATCGGAGGAGACGAATTCATCGTCCTGTGCGTGGTGCATGACGATATCAAGCAACTGGCGCTGCTCGCTGACCGCGTTATCAGCCAGATGCGAGAACCGGTCTACTATCAGGGCCATCGATGCCGTTTTGGCGTGAGCGTGGGAATTGCAGTCGATAACGGAAAAGATGTCGAAGCCAAACACCTGCTGGTTAACGCTGACATCGCGCTCTACCGAGCAAAGAGGCGTGGGCGCAATCGATACGAATTCTTCACCGAGCCGATGCAAAGCGAAATCGTCGACACAAAACGGATTGCCGACGAAATTCTCGGCGGCCTTGAGCGCAACGAGTTCATTCCCTTCTACCAGCCGCAATTTGACGCAAAAACGCTTGAAATTGTTGGGGTTGAGGCGTTGGCGCGATGGAGACATCCGGAGAAGGGGATTTTGGCGCCCGACGTCTTCCTAAGGATTGCGGAAGAATTGAATGTCGTCTCGATCATCGATCGAAACATATTAGAGCAATCGCTTTTGGATCTCGATGGGTGGTCTGCTGCGAATCTTCACATCCCGCGGGTGTCAGTCAACGTTTCGGCACGCCGCCTTCAGGATGAGGAACTCATAAAGAGTCTTAGGAAACTAAATATCAAGAAGGGAGCAGTTGCATTCGAGCTCGTTGAATCAATTTTCCTTGACGAAAATGATGATTTTGTTACCTGGAACCTTGAGCAGATAAAAGAGCTCGGTATTGACGTAGAAATAGACGATTTTGGTACGGGCTACGCCTCTATAGTCAGCTTGCTCAAGCTGCAGCCTCGCCGGCTGAAGATAGATCGCCAACTGGTCATCCCAATTGTCAAATCGCCGCAACGAAGGCAGGTCGTCTCGTCGATCATTGAAATCGGCAAGTCCCTGGGTATCGAGGTCGTAGCGGAAGGTGTCGAGACGATGGAGCACGCACGGATACTCAAGAGCTTGGGCTGCGACATACTGCAGGGCCATGCCTTCGGGCATGCGCTGGATTCCGACGGACTAAAGGCCTTTGTTCGATCTCGGCGTTTGCGCACGGAACGGATTTTGGATGAACCGCTCCGGTTGGGTAGAGTATAAGCGCATACGCCTCACGTCACAGTGTAGCGCTTCGCTTGAGTCTTAGGATTTGGAGATTGGCCGATCACGGCAGAGGAGTTCTGGGGGCCCATGCACCCGATGAGACCCGGCCCCGGACGAGCTGATCGGCGAACCCTATCGCGGCATCCGTCCGGGGCCGGCCTATCGACGCAGCCCGATCACACCGAGAAGGCGGCGCTGATCCGCCTGCTCGACGGCGAGCGCAATGCCGGCGTCAGCCTGACCGAAAGCTTTGCCATGTGGCCGGGCTCCTCCGTGTCCGGCATCTAACTGTCGCATCCCGAAAGCTATTATTTCGGCGTCGCCAAGGTCGAACGCGACCAGGTCGAGGACTATGCGCGGCGCAAGCGCATGCCGCTCGCCGAGGTCGAGCGCTGGCTCGGCCCGATACTCAACTATGTGCCGGCGCAAGGGCTTGACGCACCCGCGTGAGGCGGGAAATTACGGTGCCTAACTGATTGGGCGAGGAGCCCCATGAATCATCAAGGGGCGTCGGAGGATCGTCGGTCGACCCGTTCCGAATTGGTCAGGGCTTCGCCAAGACGGCCTACGGCTTGTTTCAGTGCCTTTTCCGCGGAATCCGTCAGCGATTTGGCGCCTCCCTCACAAACGGCGCCAGCATCGCCTTGCGCGTTGCCTCTAGCGGAGACGGCCCAGCGGCTTGGTTGCGAGGGGGACTGGCAGCTTGAGGCCGCTGGGCCTTGACCACCAGCGAGCGTAACAGGAGGCGCTGTGGTGGCCTGACCAAAAACTTGCGCTCAAGGCAACGGAATAGCATCATTCGAACGAACACTGTGAGGGAACCTATTGTTCTGTCGGCAGCGGCTCTCATGGTCAGAATCTGCATGGTGGAGCACCTGGCCGAGGTCACGCATGTCGAATGTCTGGCCACAGACGGGGCAGAACTGGAAATGCCCTGCTTCGTCGTTGGCCGGCGGCCCGTGGCGCCTGCCCTTGATGCCGGTTGCCGGGGTTGTTGGTTCGATCTCGTCTCACGTTGGTCAACACCGCGCTTTTGATAGGACGGCCCGACAGCTTATCGGGGGTGACCAGCGGGCCGCCGGGCCTAACCGGCGTGAGGGGATTGAGAGCGGCGCCGGCTGGGGTGGCATTCTAATCCCCTTAATGCGCTACTGCTAATATAGTAAGGCGGATGCGGCATGCGAGATCCTTCTCCCATTGCAGGTGCCGGCTACCCCCAATCTCCAAGTTGATCAAACGACAGTTGCTCCCTTAGCCTGCAAAAATTGCAGGTGTCAGCAACGCCGGGTGTTGGAACCCGGCAATTGGGGGCAATTGGGGAGACGCATCATGACCGATCCCATCATGGACTTAGTCGAAACGGCCATCATCCCCGATGTCTTCATTTCAGGGATGGCCGACATGGAAAATTTGGGAGACGGGAATTTCAGGTGCATATTTTACAGCCGGCAGCGAGCGATCTACGAGCGTGGAAAGTTCGAACACGTGATTGTGTGCCGCCTCGTCATGTCGGCTGGCGCGGCTCATGCGATGCTGAAACAAATCGCACATGCCGTTGAACGAGGATCGGATAACACAGATTCCATCGGCGTTCCTGGTGGGGCACTTCAATGACAATCCTTCGTCTGCACCCCGCCATCGCCTAAAGGAATTAACGAGCCCCTGCTTGAAGTGCACACCGAGCACTTGCCGAAGCGCCTGATAACCCATAAGCCGATGAAGGTGGTGGGTGGCAAAAAGCGTGGTTCACCGAACGATTTCGGGGATGATTTTGTGAGCGACTGTCAGTCGCTCGCGGGGGGGGCCGGCGCCACGCTCAGTCCTTTGCATCGTCACCGTCTTGCACAGAGCCATCGTTTTCATCTGCCGGGCTTTCTAACCCGGCTAGTTGCCGGTCGGCTATTTCTTTAGCGAGGCCCACCAGAGCATCGACCTCTTGCATCTGGTCCACGTGACCGCCATTGGCGACGCGTTTCCGGATCCTCTTCAGTTGGTCAGAGGTAAGTCGCAATATTCCGGCGATGGACAGCTTCTTGGCCACGCCTGCATCTCCTGCATCTCAACCCACGAGACAAGCAAGCGTTCCGGCTCGGCGGTAATTCCGCTGTGTAGAAGCCATAAGGTGCCTCGCAATGGGTCAATACGTCTGGCACCGCAATTGCATGGTCAAGTATGGGGGAATGGGGTGGAGGCCCGTCGCTTCGCAAATGTAGCGGCGGGTCTTCTACATAAAGGTCGCGCCCCAGCCTACGCGTTGCCGTCCGTCTCGCTTTCCTCGTCTATCGTGCGCACAGGCAGATAGGCGTTGGTTTCCAGCCATTCGCGCAGCACGATCTGAATGAGGTCGGACCGACCAATTTTCATTTCAGCCGCGATGGAATTGAGCGCGTCCTCCGTTGCGGGCTCAAGCGGCACGCCTAAGACGTTCCTGAGCATCAATACGGCACGACGCAGGATGATCTGTAGATCCGCGCGCGACATGTCCGCGATGCGATCGGCAGCGTTAGTCCGCGATGATGCAACCACCGCCATGGCCTTCGCGTTTAACCGCCTTAATCCTGGCGAGCGATAAAAATGGCGGCGTTTATTCCGATTACAGTCTACCTGAATCACAAGCCGATGGTGGTCGCTTCGATAGCCGACGCCGAGATGGCGCTTCAGCAACCATGGCCACTCGTGGAAAAGCCGTCCCGGCTTGAAGCAATCCGAATGATCGAGGAATGCCTGGCCGGACATTGCAGTCACCAAGCTGCGTTCGCTGCTTTCAAGGCGGCCGCATCTGAACAGGGACTTCTTAAGCGAAAGCGTCCAAGCGCAGGCCTTAAGAAGTTTGACGGGGTTGCTGAAGACCTGATGTAATGAGGTGGAACGGCCCGCTCCATGCTGCTATCGCGATTTCCCGCAACCCTTACAAATCGTTACAAATCAATGACTTATGTTGCTGTTCGTTACACGCCTTTAGCAACATGGTTTTTAGCCGTTTTGGTAGCTAAGTGCTTGAAATTACTTGGCTGGGGAACCTGGATTCGAACCAGGACTAACGGAGTCAGAGTCCGTGGGTCTACCGTTAACCTATTCCCCAGCAGGCGCGGTTGAAGAAAACCGCGCGGGCAGGGCGGCGATGGCGCCGCGCGTGCCTTGTAGCCGCCGCCGGAAAATAGTCAAGCCTGCCCGCCCTTCAATCAGCGCAATTGCTTCAGGTTTTGACTTGCCCTCACTCTTGCCCATTCCGGGGCGAGCCGCTTGTCTCGTGGGCTCTCCCTTCTCCCCTTGTGGGAGAAGGTGGCCGAGCTCCGCTCGGTCGGATGAGGGGTGTTCCAGCTTGGCATCGCCGCGTTCCGTCCAACACCCCTCATCCGGCTCTGCGCTGCGCGTCGATCCACCTTCTCCCACAAAGGGAGAAGGAAGAAGGGGCGGTGCCCCTCAATTCTCACTCCGCCCGAGCTGTGAGTGCTCGAAATACAGCACGACGCCGAGCGCTATCAGCAGTGGGATGATCAGGTAGAACAGCCGGAACACCAGCAGTGCTGCCAGCACGCCGACCGGGTCCATATGCGACAGGCCGGCGAGAAAGACGACCTCGAACACGCCGAGCCCGCCCGGTGCGTGCGAGATCTGGGCGATCGAGAACGACACCAGGAAAATGCCGAGCACGACGAAATAGCCGGGGTTGCCTGAAACGGGCAGGGCGAAGAAGATGATCGCCGCTGCTGCCAAAAGCTCGATCGGGCCGATCAGCAATTGCCGCGCGACGATCGGCAGCGCCGGATAATGGACCTGAAAACTGCCGATCTTCAGCGGCCGGAGATGCAGCCAACTGCCGAAGACATAGGCCGCCACCAGCAGCAGCATGGCTAGGCCCGCGGCTATGGTCAGGCCATGGTGCGGTACGCCGGAGAACCGGTCGATGATTTCAGGCTCGAAGACCAGCACGAGGCCGGAGACGAGGATTGTCGACAGCACGAAGGTGATCCAGCAGATCGCCACCAGCACGCCGACATCCTTTCCGCTCAGGCCCCTGGTTCCGTAGGCGCGGTAGCGGATCACCGCGCCTGAAAATACCGAGCCGCCGATATTGTGCGACAGCGCATAGGTGGTGAATGAGCAGAAGGTGACGAACAGCCAAGAGACCTTCTTGCCGATATGCAGGAGCGCGATGTGGTCGTAGCCGGCCAGCGATGCATAGGCGATGACCGAGCTCAGCGCGGCGAACACCCAGCCGCGGGAAGGGATGGCGACGATGCCGTCCCAGACATCGTCGAGCGAGATGCCGCGCAGCTCATGCAGCAGCAGCCACAACGAGAAGACGACCGCCGCAACGCCGACGACCGGCCAGAAATAGCGCCTCCAATTCATGGCGTGACGATCATGCGTTGCAGCCCCGTTGCCCTTTTCCGGTTCGCGTCAGGAAAACTGGCCGCGATTCCGAATGTTCCATTCCCGCCATTTCAGAAATGCCTTATCGAAGCCGGCTATTCAACCGGCAAGGCGTGCTGCGTGTTTGGACTGGGGACATCGCGAACAGGTGTGCGAGGACATCGCGAACAGTTTTGCCATCCTATCGAGCCAGGGCATTGAGGTCGATGGTTTCTATTTTCTGGTGTCTGAACCAGGCGTCGAAGACGC
>NZ_JBVVQD010000023.1:76631-107416 GCF_055811755.1 Mesorhizobium sp. WSM4840 | reverse complement strand
AACGCTTCTGCCTCGCAACCCTCAAAACCGGCGACCAACAGGCTAAAATCGTCAGAACTTCGGAATCAGGACACTAGACTGAATTATCCCAAGCCAGGCCCGACCCAAGCCGGCACCATCGTCCGGCACTGTTGTGGCGAAAAGCCATTGATGATGCGGAAGCATTTGGCAAAATGCGATGCTGACATAAACCCGCAGGCAACAGCAATGTCTATGATGGGCATTCGCGTGCCTTCGATCAGGCGCTTGGCGTGGTCAACCCTGATCCTGAGGTAGTGACGAGCCGGTGGTTGACCTATGTGGATTGCGAACAGGCGTTCAAGCTGCCGGCGGGAAATCCCGACCCTATCCGCAACGTCACCCATCGACAGCGTAGTCTCCACATTCTCTTCCATAATGCGCATCGCCATCGCCAGCTTGTCGCTGACTCCTGCAAACGCCAGACCTGAAGGACCCGTCTGGCGGTTCGAACCGGACCGCTGGCCCTCTACCGTCGCGTGACGGCACACTTCCTGAGCGATGTAGGCGCCCGCGTGACCTGCGATGAGATCCACCGCGAGGTCGAACGCCGCCAATTCGCCGCCGCAAGTAGAGTATTGGCCATCCTTGACGAACAGGGAATCACGGATGCGCGGCTTGTGAAAAACCTCGGAGAAAGCCGCGAGCCGCGACCAATGAATGGTGCAACGGGTATCCGCAAGCAGGCCTGTCTGAGCGAGCAGCCACGTCGCCGTGCCGATCGCCGATATCGACACCCCACGCCGCGCCAGGAGCCGCAGGAACGCGTGCAACAGAGGCGTCATCTGCTTCTCGACCGGTTCCCCCGCCACGACGGCCAGCTGGTCCAGCCTGCAACTGCAGGACCGGTCCGCTGTCAATTCCTCGACTGTTACGTCCACCGGTATAGAGAGCCCGTTGGCGCCTACAACCGCTTGGCCGTCGATCCCCGCAATCCGCCAGCGGAAAAGAGGAAGCCGGGCAACCGTGTTGGCTATGCGGAAGGGCTCGATATAGGCGTGAAGCGCCAGATGCGAAAATCCCGGCAACACGAGCACGGCAATGTCATGCGGCTTGCCCGACACCTGAAACGCAGCGTCAGGATGGACGGGGCTGCTGGTTTCGTGGATGCGGGCGGGAGCGTTCATCAGCAACCGTAGCTCGCTACCGGGGCGCCAAAGACGCCGGCTTCGGGCTTCACACCGAGGCCAGGTCGCTGCGGCACGGCGATATGACCATTGTCTATGACCACAGGGTTCTTGTTGTCGTAGTGACCTTCAATATATTCCTGGGCGATCCACGCGCCTTCGAAGCGCCGCGGGTCGACCGTTGCGGCGAGATGCACGCAGGCGGCCGCGATCACGTCTCCGCCCCATGCGTCGTCGCAGGTGTGCGGCAGCGACCGGATGGAACACATGTCGCGAGCGGTCATCATTTTGGTCAGTCCGCCCAGACGAGTGACTTTGAAGCCAAAACCATCGGCAATGCCCGATGAGATGGCCCGCAATACTGCATTCAGGTCTTCGGTGTTCTCGTCCAGATAGATGGGATGGGTACCCCTGCCCCGGACAGCCGCAATCTCTTCCATGCTGTTACAGGGCTGCTCGAACACAAACGGGATGTTTTGGCAAAGCCGATCTAGGTGAAGGGCAGACGCCACCGATAGACCTCGATTGCCGTCCACAACTATGCTTGCCTTGAGGCCCACAGCCTCCCAGACCTTATGCACTGTCGCCGCGTCCTTTTCCAGGTTGCGACTACCAATCTTGACCTGGATACGCGGGTAGCCCGCCTTGACCTTGTCGGCCGCGATACGCGCGGTTTCGTCCGGAGAGCCCACGATCGTGGAGTAGTAAGACGGCACGCGGTCTGTAAGCGCGCCGCCCAGCAGCGTCGACACCGGCACGCCAAGACGCTGGCCGATGAGGTCGAGAAACGCTATGTCGAGCGCCGCCTTGGCGTAGTTGTGCCCATTCAGTCTCTCATCCATCCGCTTGGCCAGATGTCGCGGCGACTGGGTCGACTCTCCAATCAGACCTGGCGCAATCTCAGCTATCGCCGCCCGAGCTCCCAGCGCGTGATGGGGTTGATAGACTGGTCCGACTGGGCAGGTTTCGCCCCATCCCGTAGTGCCGTCATCCGTCACAACCTCGACAAGCGTACTGTCCAATGAGTGGACGTCGGCGCTCGCCATCTTGTACGCGCCACCCTTGATGGGAAGCTGGGTCGAGTAGACGTTGATCCTGTTGATGCGCATGACGACGCTCAATAGTCATCGTTGAGCGCGTCAACCGCCGGGATTTCGCGCGAGCGTCGATCGATATAGGCGCGCAGTTCTTCATCTTTGGCCTGGTCCAGCGTGGGCTCCTGGTACTCTCCCAAAAGGTGCTTCGCGTGGTCGAGCGCCCTTTGCTTTATGTCCTTTGAGCCATCGACCTTCCACTGCTCGATCGAATTGTTATCGAATAGCTTTGGTATGAAAAATGCGCGTTCGAAGTTGGCCTGGGTATGCGGATGTCCGAGATAGTGGCCACCGGGTCCGACGTCACGGATGGCGGCCAAGGCCTCGTCGAAATCATCCCAGTGGATACCTTGGGTCATGCGATAGCCCATGGCACAAACCTCGGCATCGACGACGAACTTCGCGATGGAACAATGCATCCCGGCTTCGTTCCAGCCCGCCGAGTGCCAGATGTAGTTGGCGCCGGACATCAGCACCGCCATCATTGTCATGGCGCTTTCGTAGCCGGCCTGAGCATCGAAAATCTTGGCACCGCCGAGTAGGTTCGATGTGCGCCATGGGACGTTGTAGCGTCGCGCCATCTGCCCGATCATGAAGTTCATCAACGATATCTCAGGCGTCCCAGCCATGGGGGCGCCGGACTGCATGGAGACCGTCGACAGGTAATGCCCGTAGATGGCCGGGCAACCTTTGCGGATCACTTGCGTATAGGCGAGTGCAGAAAGCGCCTCGGCATTCAGCTGCGCCACCGCCGCGGCCGTCGACGCGGGCGTGTTCGCGCCGCCAAGCACGAATGGCGAGCACAGCACCGGCTGGTTGCGACGACAGAATGCCCGCATGGCGCCGAGCATCACCTGGTCCCACACCAGCGGAGAATTGCCGTTGCAGTTTCCGGTCGTGACCGCATGCGTTTCCATGAAGCCTTCGCCGAAAAGAATCTCGCACATGTCGAGCACGTCCTCGGCGTTCTTGGGCGACGTGGTCATTCCCATGAAGATCTTGTCGGAATGCTTCATCGACGAGTAAGTTATGTGCAGATGTCGATGCGCTACGACGATATCCATCGGCTCGACGATGTGGTGTGCCGATGAGTGCAGCGCCGGCATCATGTGCGCCAGCTTGTGGAAGGTCCCCAAGTCGGCAATGGTCGGGCCACGACGCACGTCGTCAAGGTCGCGCATGTAAGGCGCGCCGGTCATCGGAACGAAGATCGAATTCGGGCCGCCCAGCTGTACGTTTTTCGCCGGGTTGCGAGCGAAATATTCAATATCGGGCGGGATTGTTTTGATCAGATCCATCACCAACCCGCGATCCAGATGGACCCGCTCACCGCGAACGTCGGCGCCTACTCTCTTCCAGTCCTCAAGAGCGATCGGGTCGCGGAACACCACCCCTACCTCTTCCAGGATCGCGAGCGACGCTTCGTGAATGCGTTCTACCTGTTCTGCATTCATCGGCTCGACTACGGGTAGCCCGCGCTTGAGCGTCGGCAGCATCTCCACTTTGGGCGCAGTCCGAATAATCCGGCGCGCATCGCGTCCTCCCCTTCGAGAGACTTGCGCTTCAATGGTCATGCGGGGCCTCCAAAAAACAAGCGAGCCGCAGCCGGGCCGCGCGCGACTATTGCTGCAACCAGCCGATTTGACCTACTGCAAAAGTCTCACGCGCGTGTTGACTTATGTGCGGAAGTCCGCGTCTTGCCGAAATCGCTGCGCAGCTCGGTTTTGGAATGTTTGGAGCTCAAGATGGTTCGCCGATATTATGACCTGCCCTCCCTAACAGCTCTCGCCGTCTTCGAAGCTTCCGCCAGGCACCTGTCGTTCAAACTGGCGGCGGGAGAGCTAAATGTGACTCCCGGGGCGGTCAGCAGACAGGTCAAGGCGGTCGAGGACGAACTTGGCGTTCAGCTGTTTGTGAGGCTGGGCTCAGGGGTGATACTGACGAGTGCCGGCGAGGACCTTTATGGCGTTCTTGCGAGCGGCTTTTCGCGCGCAGCCGAAATTGTCCGCACCGTCAAGCGCGGCGATCGGTCCAAGAACGTCACGCTCGCCTGTTCTGACGCCTTTGCGACAATGTGGCTGATACCGCGTATGCCCGATTTCTGGACACGGTATGGCGAGATTGCAGTCGATCATCTGATTTCTGACAATCCGCGCGACTATCGAAGGGCCGAGGTGGAGTTGCGCATCCGATACGGATTCGGCTCTTGGCCTGGCGAGAACGCCGAGGTTCTTTTCAGCGAAACCATCTATCCGGTCTGCGGGGTGGACTTTGCCAAAGTGCATCGAGACGCGACGGCAGGTTCCTTGCCTGATCTTCCCTTGCTGCATGTCGACTGGGTTGATCCAAACTGGGCGGGCTGGGACGAGGTATTGCGTCGAGCGGCCGTGCCCCACGGTCCGAGCCGCGGCCGCCGTTTCGGCAAATTCTTTGTAGCCATGCAGGCGGCTCAGGCCGACCAGGGCGTTGCCGTGGGCTGGCATCACCTCGTGAAGTCACAGATCGATGAAGGCAAACTGGTCAGGCTGACCGAACTCGAACTTGCGGCGCCAGGCAGCTACTATCTAACCTGGAACGATAACCGCACGCTTTCGCCCGCTGCCGATATCCTGCGAGGCTGGATACGAGAAATCGCGGCGCAGGAACGAACCAGCTGAGGCTCTTCCGCCCCGGAGCGCTCTCGTTCAGATAGTTCTCGGCGATCCTGTCACCAACTTTGCATAGGTCTTCCAGCCGCTCTGATGGCCTGCGGGTGCCGCACAGCTTGAGACCTTTGCTGTTCAGTCTCCTCAATCCTTTCACTGGGGCGGCGATGTCGCTCGCCGAGCTGTCTTCGTCGCCAACCTGTTCTTTGGGCACGATGAGTTTGCCGATGCTGGAATCCAGCAGGATCGGCTCGTCCATGTCGTCCGATCAGTGACACAGATTATTATAAGTAATCCAACAGCAATATTATTGCAGTTGAGGAGACTGGAACGAATGGGCCAAGGTCGGCCCGTCTCCCACCATCAAACAAGGTGTTCGATGTCCATAGATCTCGTTGCCAGACTGGACGACAAGTTGCGTGCGAAGCGCGAAAGCTTTGACAAGATCCCGGTGGTCGATATCGCGCCCCTTCTCGATGGCAGCAACAAGCAGGCAGTGGCCAAGCAGATACGTTGGGCGCTGTCGAACACTGGTTTCATGTACGTCAAGAACCATGGCATTCCTCAGGAGTTCGTCGATTCGGTGTTCGATGTGAGTCGCCGGTTTTTTGATTTGCCCATGCCGCAGAAGATGGAACTGCACGTAAGCAAATCGGATGTAGCGCTGCGCGGATACATCGAGCCATTCGGGGAAAACACCGATCCAGGCAAGACGAAAGACTTCAAAGAATGCTTTGACATCGGCCCTGAGCGCTCGACCCTGGAAGGTCCGTTTTTTGGCTCCAACCAGTGGCCCTCAACCCTGCCCGAGTTTTCCGAGCTGACATACGCATACCATCAGAAAATGGTCGTCCTCGCGAAAACACTGTTGAAGGGCATCGCACTCAGTCTGGATTTGCGGGAAGATTATTTCGAGAGCCTGATGCGCAACCCGATCAGCATCCAGCGCCTTCTCCATTACCCTCCGCAGGGTGGCTATATCGGGGAAAATATCATCGGCATCGGTGCGCACACGGACTATGGCAATCTGACCATCCTGGCGCAGGACGATGTGGGCGGTCTGCAGGTCATGAACCGGGATGGCGACTGGGTAGAGGGCACACCCATCCACGGGACCTTCGTCATCAACATCGGCGACTTGATCCAGCGGCTCACCAACGATGTCTATCTGGCGAACATGCATCGCGTGGTCAACACCTCTGGACGGGAGCGCTATTCGATCCCTTTCTTTATCGATGCTGATTTCGATGCAGTCATCGAACCGCTGGCGTCATGCGTCACGGACAGCAACCCGCGTCGGTACAGTCCGGTGACCTGTGGCGCGCACAAATTCGGGCGTTTCGCAGCAAGTTACGCCCACTTAACCAAGGACATAGCGAGCGCGGTTGTGTGAAGCCGCCAGAACAAGTCCGCGAGCAAGAGAGCGGCCTTTCAAGAGCTTTTTGCAAGCCAGTTCGCAAAGAGCCGAGCTTTCGAACCTGCTCGCGGATGAATTTTCAGATAAAATGCCATGGGCGAGGGAATATTGTCGGGCACAAGTGTGACCAGCCGCCCCTGTTCCATCAGGCTTTTGACCAATTCATCCCACCCCAATACCGCCCCGATATCATCTTGAGCGGCTTGGAGGGCAATCATGTAGTTGTTCACGGAAAACCTGCGGCCCTTTGGCATGGCGTGTCCAAGCGCTTGAAACCAGTCCGGCCAATTCGTCCAGTCGGTTTCCTCGTTATCCATATGAATTAAAGGTGCGTTGAGCAGATCCTCAACTCGGCCAATGCCGTGCTCGGCGGCGAACCTTGGAGTTCCGAGCGCGACAATACGATCTTGAAAAAGTTTGTGGCACTCTTCGAGATTCTCCTGCGGATCGCCGTATTGAATGCTTAGATCGCAGCGGACAGCTTTTGTGGGCACGTCGCTGACGATCTGTGAGACAGCGATGGTGGGATGGCTTTTCCAGAAGGTTGAAATCTTCGGTGTCAGCCATAGCGAACTGACGGCCGTCGTTGTCCGGATGGTCACGTCAGCGGCTTCCGGGCGATCGCGCATGTGAGTAACCGCGTCGGAAATCGTCTCAAGCCCGCGCTGCACAGCAACGAACAGGAAAGCCCCCTTCTCAGTCAACTCGACACCGCGGCTCATACGCAAGAACAGGTTGCATCCCAAGTCACCCTCAAGCGCCTTGATTTGGTGGCTGATAGCCGCGGGCGTCACGTTCAATTCCCGGGCGGCGTTCTTGAAACTCGCATTTCGGGCGGCCGCCTCGAAGCAGATGAGAGCGGTCACCGAGGAGAGATCGTACGGTCTTGGCATCAAAGCTTCTTCTGACCCGCTTTTTGGCTCATGGATGGCTCGCGGCGTGCAATAGATTAGTTGAACTAAATCGAGCTGAAAATTACTGCTATTGCGCAAAAGGCATTCAAGCAAGAAAATTCATCTCAAATGTGCACGCCATCTATGGAATTTCCGCATGAACGCCGCCTCGCCGTCCATCCAAGAGCTGCTAGCCCGCCGCGTCTCGGGCTATGCCCTTGAGCAGCCGTTTTACACATCGCCGGCGATTTACCAGCTCGATCTCGAGCACATCTTCTACCAGGAATGGCTCTACGCGGCCCCCGCGTGCCAACTTGCGAAAACTGGCAGCTACGTGACGATGCGCGTGGGTGCCTATGAGGTGGTCATCGTGCGAGCCCGCGATGGTGAAATCCGCGCCTTCCACAATTCCTGCCGTCATCGCGGCTCGATGATTTGTAAGGCGCGCGAAGGCCAAGTGGCCAAACTCGTCTGCCCCTATCACCAGTGGACCTATGAGCTTGACGGCAAGCTCATCTGGGCAAATGACATGGGGCCCGACTTCGACATGTCCAAACACGGCCTGAAGCCGGTCCATCTGCGCAATCTAGCCGGCCTGGTCTACGTCTGTCTGTCCGAAACGCCCCCCGACTTCGAACCGTTTGCCCACCTGGCCCTTCCCTACCTTGAGGTCCATGACCTCAACAATGCGAAGGTCGCGCATACGTCGACCATCATCGAGAAGGCCAACTGGAAGCTTGTGTGGGAAAACAACCGCGAATGCTACCACTGCAGCAGCAACCACCCGTCGCTCTGCCGCTCCTTCTCGCTCGACCCGGAAGTTGCGGGAGTGTCTGCTGACGGTTCGGTCTCTGCGACCCTTCAGGCGCATTTTGACCGTTGCGAAGCCTCAGGCGCGCCAGCGCAGTTCCGCCTTGGTGGCAGCGGCCAATTTCGCTTGGCGCGTATGCCGCTTCAGGAAAAGGCCCTGAGCTATACGATGGACGGCAAGGCCGCCGTAGCCAGGAACCTTGGCCGGGTTGCGCTGCCCGACGCGGGCTCGCTCTTGATGTTCCATTATCCGACGACCTGGTGCCACTTCCTGCCTGACCACTCTCTGACCTTCCGAGTCACGCCGATCAGTCCCACGGAAACCGAGGTCACCACCGTCTGGCTGGTGAATAAAGATGCGGTCGAAGGCGTCGATTACGACCTCAAGCGTCTGACGGAGGTCTGGATCGCAACCAATGATGAAGATCGCGAGATCATAGAAACCAACCAGCTGGGGATCTTCTCGCCGGCTTATATCCCTGGCCCCTATTCACCCGGGCAGGAAAGCGGCGTGACGCAGTTTGTCGATTGGTATGCGGCCTGGATCGAGCGCGCCCTCGCGCCGCTTCAAGTTGCAGCGGAATGACCCGATGAGCGCATTCGCCAAACTCTCCTTTTGGACGGACGCAGAGACGCTTGAATGCGTCACCCGTACTCCGGAAGCGCCGAATGTCGTTACCTTCAGCTTTCAGAGCCCGTCTGGCGCGCTGTTCAACCATGAACCGGGGCAGTTCGTCACGCTGGAACTGCCCGTTCCTAGCGGGCCGCTCTATCGCACCTATACGATCTCGTCTTCGCCTTCGCGGCCGACCGCCCTGACGATCACTGTCAAGGCACAGGATGGGTCAATCGGCACCAGGTGGATGCTCGACAATTTGCGCAAGGGCATGCGCATCAGGGCCATAGGACCTGCAGGGAAGTTCTCGATCGTCCATCACCCTGCCGAGAAATACCTTTTCATCTCGGCCGGCTCCGGCATCACACCGATGGTGGCGATGACCACTTGGCTTTACGATTCCGGGCGCGAGCCGGACATTGTTTTCATCAACTGCGCGCGCCGCCCGTCCGACATCATTCTGCGCGACAGGATGGAACTCATGGCGTCGCGCATCGTCGGCATCGATCTCAAATGGGTCGTCGAAGAGGCAGATCCCTTCCGGTCCTGGACGGGCTACCGAGGGATGTTCAACCAGATCATGCTGGGCCTGATGGCGCAGGATTATCTCGATCGCGAGGTGTTCTGCTGCGGGCCTGAGCCCTTCATGCGGGCCGTGCGCGAGGCGCTTGCCGGTCTCGGCTATGACATGAGCCGCTACCATCAGGAAAGCTTCGCGGCAGAGCCGGAGCAGGCCGAGGACATTCCAGACGATGTGGTGCCGAACGAAGAAAATCAGGCTGAGGTCATCTTCGCCTTGTCTGGCGTCACAGCGAAATGCGCCGAGACCGATACCCTTCTTGCAGCAGCGCGCGCTGCGGGTCTGGTGATCCCTTCAGGGTGCTCGATGGGAATCTGCGGAACCTGCAAGGTCCTCAAGGCCGAAGGGCAGGTGCACATGGTGCACAATGGCGGCATCACGGACGAGGACATCGCCGATGGCTATGTCCTTGCCTGCTGTTCTCGCCCGATCGGTCGTGTGAAAGTCGCCGCATAGAAAGCATTCGATCGATCCTCGACCAGGCGCATCTGATGCGCGGCACTTCCCGATCAGTCGAAGATGGATGGCGCTAAGGCGACGACGAACAGCGGTTCCATAGAGCTGCCGGAAAGCCAACCTCAATGATGAGTCTGTTCCACCAACAGCGCCCAGAAAGCGAACAGCGGCGCATCCAGCGATCTCATCGCGTGTTTGGTGCCTGGCGGATTGTAGAATGATCCACCGATGCCCGGCGAAAACCAATCCTTGTCAGCCTGCTTGAACTCGCCATGCGAGAGCACGAGGTACGTTTCTTCCGGCGGATGATCGTGGTCGGGATACCGGACGTGAGGAGCCATCAAAGTGACTCCGAGCCACAGATCGTTTCTGTCCTCGATCCCACCCGGGCCAAGGATCATCGCATTGGCGTGACCGTCGCGGAAGTTGCTGCTGGCAGAGGGGTCGGGGTTTGATTTTGGCCGCCATTCGAGCAGCGGCTCGATCGCCTTGAAGTGCTCAATCAAGTTGCGGAGCGTAGACGGGATCGCCTCTTCTGCCAACGCCGAGCCAAGATAGGAACAGACCGGCAAACGGCTCCCGGCCTTGGTCCTTTCCAGCCCGGGTACTTCCGATTGGGCGAAGAGCTGGATGATCGATCTGCGCGATCGCAGATCGTGTGAGAACTGGTCAAAGGCCACGAAAGCGGTGTCTAGAAAATATTGCAGGGCCTCACTTCTGTTCATCTTGCAGCCTTGTTGAGAGCGGACGCTATGGTCCGTTGCCGGATGTTAGATATCTTTCGCCAGTCGCAGTGCATCGTAGATCGCGGCGTGGGTGTTGCGAGCTGAAACGGCGTCGCCGATACGGAAGAGTTGGAATTGGCCCTGCGGATTCCGCACCACCGACTGCGGTTGTCCGGCGATGAGCTCATCTTGCGAAATCTCGCCGTGATTGGTCGATCTCGGTTTCAGTTCGAAATAGATGTCGTCGAGTGGAATGGTGCCGTGGTTGACGACAACCTGATCAACGACGCGCTGCTTGGATATGCCGCCGTAGTCGCTGCCGACATGTGCAACGAGCTGGTTGCCGTTCTTTTCAACTGACTCGAGCCGATAGGTAACGGTGAAGGTCACGTCTAGTTTTTGAAGAGACCTCATGTAGGGCACGAGGTTCATCGCCATGACTTCGGGGGAGAAGGACCGGTCCGGCGTCATGATCTCAACCTTCGCTCCCGAGCCCGCGAGGAATTCCGCGGCCTGGAGTGCCGCGTGGTCGCCGGCATCGTCGAAAATGAGGACATTGCTTCCCGGCTTTACGTCTCCGGAGATGATGTCCCATGAAGACACCACGAACTCGTTGCCGTTGGAAAGGACGTCGGTGTGCGCCACCCCGCCCGTCGCTATGATGACGACGTCCGGATTTTCCGCCTCGATGGTTTCGGCTTCCGCCCAGGCATTGAACTTGATGGTCACTCCATGTTTTTCGCACTGGGCCATGCGCCAATCGATGATGCTCATCATCTCCTTGCGGCGCGGGCTCAGCGCTGTCAGGCGGATCTGCCCGCCAGGGTCGCTGGCGGCCTCGAAGACCACGACCTCGTGTCCCCGCTCACCCGCGACACGGGCGGCCTCGAGGCCAGCCGGACCTGCACCAACGACGACAACTTTCTTGCGGCTGTCGGCCTTGGCGACAATGTGCGGCATGGTCAGTTCGCGGCCGGTCGCGGCGTTGTGAATGCAGTATGCCGCCCCGCCCTGATAGATACGGTCAAGGCAATAGTTTGCGCCCACGCAGGGCCTGATTTCGTCTTCGCGCTTTTCGATGATCTTCCGCACGATGTGAGGGTCGGTCATGTGAGCGCGCGTCATGCCGATCATGTCGACCTTACCCGATGCAATCGCGTGGCGCGCTGTCGCCACATCCGGTATTTTCGCTGCATGGAAGGTTGGGAAGTTGGTTGCCGCACGAATCTCGCCGGCAAAATCAAGATGTGGCGCATTCGCCATACCCTGAATCGGAATGACGTCCGTCAGGCCCGCATCGGTGTCGATGTGGCCGCGGATCACGTTGAGGTAATCGACAAGTCCGCTTTCCTTGAGGCGCTTGGAGATTTCAATGCCCTCCGACACGCCAGTGCCGCCGGGGAGACGTTCATCCGCAGTATATCGCACGCCCAGGATGAAGTCCTCGCCAACCCGTGACCGGATCGCCTTCAAGACATCCATGCAGAAGCGCATGCGGTTATCAAGCGAACCGCCGTAAGGACCGTCAAGTTCGTTCGTGAGAGGAGACGTGAACTGGTCGAGCAGGTGGCCGTAAGCCTCCAACTCGACGCCGTCCATCCCGCCCGCCTTCATCCGCTCGGCGGCGTCCGCGAAGTCCTTGATGATGCGCTCGATATCCCAGTCTTCAATTTTCTTGGGAAACGCGCGGTGTGAGGCTTCACGATGATGGGACGGCGCCACAACGGGAAGCCAGTCACCTTTGTCCCAGCGTGTCCGCCGTCCAAGGTGGGTCAGCTGGATCATGATGGCGGCGCCCTCGTCGTGCACCGCATCTGTCATTTGCCGGATCCACGGCACGATCTCGTCCTTGTAGGCGAGCAGGTTGTTGAAAACCGGCGGACTGTCCTTGGAAACCGCCGCGGACCCGGCTGTCATCGTCATCGCCACACCGCCCCTTGCCCTTTCTACCGTATAGGCAAGATAACGCTCCTTCGGCATCCCGTCCTCCGGATAGGCCGGCTCGTGGGAGGTCACGATGATGCGATTGCGTAGGGTCAAATGCTTGAGTTTGTACGGTTGCAGAAGGGGATCGTTCGACATCTGACGGACTCCGGACTCGGGCGGTAAGCACGAACGGTATCCGAAAATGTACACATATGTCAAGTTTAGCTTCTGGGGAGTGGATAAAATCGACATATGTGTACATTTCGCTGGTTTTCACTTTGACATTTTGTTAGGTTGGTCGCTCATGGAGCAAATTTCGAACGATAGCGGGTGGCGCGGATCGCCGGAGGGATGGCTTGAAGCCGCCTACGACTTGCTTCTGGAATCCGGCGTCGACACGGTGAGAATTTCGCCATTGGCCAAGAAGCTGGGCCTGTCGCGCACCAGCTTCTATTGGTTCTTCAAGGATAGGGAAGAACTGCTCGCTGCCCTCCTGACGCGTTGGCGCGAGAAGAACACCGGCAACCTCGTCAAGCAGGCCGAGGCATATGCCGAGACGGTCGCCGAAGCGATGCTGAACGTTTTCGACTGCTGGCTCGACAAGTCCTTGTTCGATTCCCAGTTCGAGTTCGCGGTTAGAAGCTGGGCGCTTCAGTCTCCTGACATTCTGGCAGAGGTACAGAAAGCCGATCAGACACGCCTCGACGCTATGAGCCTGATGTTCGTCCGCTTCGGCTACAAGGAAAGTTCGGCCGACGTTCGGGCCCGCACCATCTACCTCGTGCAGATCGGCTACATCTCAATGCAGACCAGGGAAGATCTCGCTGCCCGCATGAAGCGCATTCCCGGGTACGTGGAGATTTTTACGGGCGAGGCCCCGCAGAAGCGCGAGCTGGATCGCTTCTTCGCCAGACATGGCTATTCGGCTGACTGAGGAAGAGTTGCGACAATGGGCGAACCCATGAGCATCGGGATAATTGGTGGAGGTGGCTGGCTTGGACGTGCCATCGCCGAGGCCATCATCGATGCACAAATAGTCGCCGCCAGGCACCTCACCCTCTCTTTCAGAAGCGGGCAACCCGGCTTTCTGCCAAACGCTACTTGGACCCGGGACAACCAGGAGCTGGTGGATCGGTCTGACGTCATCATCGTCTCGGTCCGGCCCCAGGATTGGACTGCCATCGATATTTCAGCGTACGGCAAGCTCGCCATGTCGGTCATGGCCGGAATCCCTCTCGACCAATTGGCTCGACGTCTCAACACCGACCGCGTGGTCCGCACGCTTCCGAATGCCGCCGCAGAGGTGCGGAATTCCTATACTCCCTGGATCGGCTCTCCGGGCGTCACCGCCGATGACCGCAATGTCGTTCGCCGGATTCTGGAGGCCTGTGGCGCTGCCGATGAGGTCAAAAGCGAGGCAGATATCGATTATCTGACGGGCCTCACCGGATCCGGCCCGGCGTTTCCGGCGCTTTTGGCGGCGGCGATGATTGACGATGCGGTCAGCCGAGGAATGAACCCAGATATTGCCCGGCGGGGCGTCAGCGCAGTGCTTGTTGGAACCGGCAAACTCCTTGAGGCTCGCGCAGAAAATCCCAAAGATATTGTCCAGACCTTCCTTGACTACCGCGGCACCACCGCGGCAGCGATCGAAGCCATGCGTGCAGCCGGGTTTGAATCTGCCGTGGCAGACGGCCTTGCCGCAGCGCTTCGGAAATCCGTGACTATGGGACAAGCCACCTGACTGCCGCACGAGGCCTTCCTTCGACCGCTGGTGTGATATTATGTCAAAACTCTTTCCGCATCTGTTCTCACCTGCAAAGCTAGGCAGCCGCACGCTCCGAAACCGGATCGTGTTCGGGGCTCATACCGCCAACATGGCCGAAAATGGCGTCCCGACCGAACGACACGTTGCCTACTATGCCGAGCGAGCGATCGGTGGGGCCGGCATGATTGTTGTCGAACCCATGCCCGTCCATCAGGCTGCCGTCCTGACACGCGGCAATTTTCGACCTGGCGACGATAGCGTCATTCCTCATTTCCAGCGGGTCACGCGCGCCATCAAGGACCACGGGGCGATCGCCATCCAGCAGCTCTATCATGTCGGTGCGCATGGGGATTCGGACAACTCGTTTCACGCGCATTGGTCGCCCTCAGGCCTGCCAAGCTATCATGACAGCGACGGTTCCCACGCCATGTCCGAGGATGAGATTTGGGAGACCATCGACAGCTTTGTTCAGGCTGCGCGCCGCTGCCAGGAAGCCGGTTTCGATGGCGTCGAAGTCTGGGCGGCCTATCTCGGACTGGTTGATCAGTTCTGGACACCCTGGACAAACCAACGCGAGGACCAATGGGGAGGGTCGCTCGACAACCGCACGCGGATCTCCCGCGAGATCCTGACCCGCATCAGCGAAACATGCGGCCGGGATTTTATAGTTGGCCTCTCGGTCAGCGACGAACCTGACTACACAGTCGCGCTCAGTCGCCAGGAGCTGGCGGAAATCATTCGGCTGCATGATGAACAGGGGCTGATCGACTACGTGACCTGCGGCACCGGCAGCTACCTCGATTTCTACAAGATAATGCCGACCTATCTCTATCCGGAGAAGCTTGGCACTGATCTCGCAACGACCCTCAAGGCCGTGGTCAAGATGGCCCTCGTGGTCGCCGAAAGCCATATCAGGACGCCTGAAAACGCCGAAAGCGTGCTCGGCGAGAAAGCTGCAGACCTGGTGTCGATCGTCCGGGGCCAGATCGCCGACCCGCATCTGGCACGCAAGGCCGCTGCAGACCGGCCGGAAGATGTGCGCGGATGCATATCTTGCAACCAGATGTGCTGGGGCCGTCGTTCCCGCGACTACTGGATCAGCTGCCTTATCAATCCCTCTGCGGGGCGCGAGTTTGAATGGGGTGGTGACCGGTTCACGTCCGCTGCTATCAAAAAACGGGTGCTTGTCGTCGGCGGCGGTCCCGCCGGCCTCGAGACGGCTCGGGTTGCCGCCGAGCGAGGGCACGACGTGGTGCTGGCCGAAGCCTCCAGTAGATTGGGCGGGAACTTTCTGCTCGCAGGACTGCAGCCACGCCGAGGGCAAATCCTCGACCTTCTCGGGTGGTATGAGCGCCAGCTTGACAAGCTGAACGTCGACGTTCGACTCAACACCTACGTCGAGGCTTCGGAAATCGCCTCTTTCCAAGCTGATACCGTCATCCTGGCCACGGGATCGGTGTCTCCCGAAACCGGATTTCAGAAGGCTCTGCCGGCAATGCCGAACCTGCCCGGCATCGAAAGGGGCAATGTCTTCTCGATCGAATCCGTCATGGCCCGCGTCGCGCGGCCAGGTAAGCACGTGCTTTTGCTCGACGAGGGCGGCGGTTGGCGAGGCGGTGGCACAGCCTGGAAACTTGCCGAGGAAGGCCACCAGGTCACTATTCTTACGCCCGATCCGTTGGTCGGCAAGGAACTGCAGCGCACTGCTGCCGATTTCCCGCTTCGGCGGACATTGCGTCAGCTTGGCGTCACATGGCTGGTGGATGTCAGCGTGCTGGAGTGGCACGGGGACGGCGTGACCGTCGTCGACCACAACACCCGTGAAGAAACCTTTGTCCCGGGCGATTGCCTTGTTCTGGCAACCACCAATGTGGCAGCGAATTGGCTGGCTAAAGAATTGGAAAATACGTCCCAGCCTTTCATGGAGGTCGGCGACGCCGTCGCTCCGCGCCAGGCGCCCTACGCCTTCCACGAAGGACGGAAGGTTGCTTTGCGGCTATGACACGCGGACGTTGTGCTTGCGCTTCATGAAGTCCTTGGCAGTTTCGACCGCCACCGCCGCATCGCGGCAATACGCGTCGGCGCCGACGGCTTTGCCGAATTCCTCGTTCAATGGTGCACCGCCGACCAGCACGACATAGTCGTCGCGAATGCCCTTTTCCTTCATCGTGTCGATGACGACCTTCATGTATGGCATGGTCGTGGTCAGCAGTGCCGACATGCCGACGATGTCGGGCTGATGCTCTTCAATAGCTGCCATATATTTCTCGACGGCATTGTTGATGCCGAGATCGATGACGTCGAAGCCAGCGCCTTCCATCATCATGCCGACGAGATTCTTGCCGATGTCGTGGATGTCGCCTTTGACGGTGCCGATCACCATCTTGCCCTGCTTCGGCGCGCCGGTGGCGGCGAGAAGCGGGCGCAGGATGAACATGCCGGCCTTCATCGCGTTGGCGGACAAAAGCACTTCCGGAACGAACAGGATGCCGTCGCGAAAATCCTCGCCGACGATGCGCATGCCCTCGACCAGCGCCTCGGTCAGGACCTTGTAGGGCACCCAGCCGCGCTCGAGCAGGATTTGCGTCCCTTCCTCGATTTCTTCCTTCAGCCCATCATAGAGGTCGTCGTGCATCTGCTGCACCAACTGGTCGTCGGAAAGCTCGGAAAGGATGATCTCGTCGTCGGCCATGTTTGACGCACTCGCTGATTTCAAAGGTTTGCGGTCCGCCGGCACCTGTTTCTGCAACAGGTGCCGGCGGGTCATTGCCCAGCCTTGGGAGCTAACTCAGGCGTCCAGCCAGACGTTCTGGAAGTCCATTTGGTAGGTCTGGTGCATTCCGTAGTTCTTCACCTTCTTGCTCATGTGGCAGTAGAGCTTCTGCCAGAACGGCTGGATGATGACGCCGGAATCCTGCAGGATCTGCTCGACGTCCTTCATCACCTCGCGGCGCTTCTCGACGTCGATGAGTGAGAGGGCCTGCTTGAGCTTGGCGTCGAAATCAGGATTCGAATACGCCGTTTCGTTCCAGGCTTCGCCGGTGCGATAGCCGAGCGCCAACACCTGGACGCCCAGCGGCCGCATGTACCAGATGGTCATCGAGTACGGATACTTCGTCCAGTCATTCCAGAAGGTCGAGCCCGGCAGCACCGTACGCTTCACCTTGATGCCGGCATCGCGCAACTGGCCGGCGATCGCATCGCCGGTGTTCTTCTGCCATTCGTCCTCGACGGTGATCAGCTCGTGCTCGAAATCGGCCTGTCCGGCCTCGGCCATCAGCGTCTTGGCGCCCGCCGCGTCGCGTGTCTTCTTGGGCAGCGGATAGTATTCGGGATGGATCGGGGCGACGTGGTGGTTCTCTCCGACGGTGCCGAGCCCGGCGTAGCCGAGCTGCATGACGGCATTGTTGTCGACGGCCATTTGCAGGGCGTTGCGCACCCGCTGGTCATCATAAGGCTTGTGCGTAATGTTGGTCCGGGCAACGAGCGTGGTTGCTGTCGCGACCTCCGATTTCACCAGATCCATCTGGTCGAGGATGTCGATGAAGTCGGCGGGTGTCTCGAAATCGAGGTCGATCTCGCCGGATTCGAAGGCATTCAGCGTGGCATTGAAGTCAGTTCCGTAGTCGATGAATTCGACGCTATCGAGAGGCGCTTCACCGCCCCACCACTTGCCGTTCTCGCGACGCTTGACGACCGCCTTCGTACCTACTGCATAGGACACCAGTTCGAAGGGCCCGGTACCGATTGGCTTCTTGATCGGGTCGGCGCCATCCTTGTCGAAGTCGCGATGCACGACCAGAGCCGGATAGTCGGTGAAGCCCGGTATGATCGCGATGTCGGGTTCGGACAGCTTCAGCTTGACCGTGTGGTCGTCGACCTTGGTGATGGCGCCATCCCTGGCCTTGCCGGTCTTTGTGTCGATCAGCGCGCCGACGCGTGCCGCCATGGAATTGCCGGAAGCATCCTTCTCGCACCAGCGGTTCAGATTGGAGACCACGTCATCGGCGTTGAAGGCATCGCCATTGTTCCAGGTGATGCCTTTGCGCAGATGCAGTGTGTATTCGGTGGCGTCGTCATTGACGTCCCAGCTTTCGAGCAGGACAGGCTCGAACGTGAACTGGTGCGTATAGCGGACGAGCGGCTCCAGCCAAGTCCGGGTGACGTTTGCCATCTCGGTCCAGTCATATGTGCGCGGATCCTTCTGCGCCTTGACCGACATCGCGACATGCAGCGTTCCGCCCTTTTTCGGTTCATCGGCCAGGGCTCTTGTCGTGGCGGCGAGGCCGATCATGCCATAAGCGAAAGCCGTCGAGGCACCGAAGGCGCTTGCCAACGCCAGGAATTCGCGCCGGTCCATATGGCCTGCACGCGTCTCTTTCGCCATTGCCTCGATAGCGCCCGGCACGCGGTCGCCATTGCTTCTGAAGAATGTCATTTTTTTCTCCCTTTTTGTTCCCGTTAGTTGTTCGTCCGTCGCGTCAACTGACGCTGTTTGGCAGCGCCTCCTCGCGCCGCGCAATGAAATCCGTCAGCCCCTGGGCAATGCCCTCATCGAGCTTCGGCTCCTCATAATCCGCGAGCATGTTGCGCGCTTTCTCGCGGCCGCGGGTGTCGTGGTCCTTTGCCCCTTCAGCCTTCCACTGTTCGTACGAATTGAAGTCCATGATGCTGGGCATGAAGAAGGCGGACTCGAAATGTTCAAGCGTGTGCTGGGTGCCGAGGAAGTGGCCCTGCGGCCCCACCTCGCGGATCGCCGCCATCGCTTCCTTGAAATCGTCGAACGGAAGGCCACCAGCATATTTGTACCAGCCAACAAGCTGTTCGCAGTCCGTCGCGAATTTTGAATAGCCGCAGGTCAGGCCGGCCTCAAGCCAACCGGCGGAGTGCCAGATGTAGTTGGCGCCGGCAAGGATGGCGGCATGCATCAGCATGTTCGCCTCGTAGCCCGCCTGGGCGTCGTTCAGCTTCGAGCCGACATGGAATCCGGACGTGCGCCACGGCAGCCGGTACTTGCGCGCCAAAGCTCCCATCAGATACATCATCTGGGCGGCCTCGGGCGTGCCGCCCATCGGGGCGCCGGTCTTCATGTCGACCGTGACCATGAACTGTCCGTAGATCTGCGGCGAGCCCGGACGCAGCAGCTGTGTGAACGCGACGCCGGCCAGCGCTTCCGCATTGACCTGCGCCACCGCTCCCACCGCCGAGGCCGAAGTCGAGGCGCCGCACAGCGCGAACGGCGCCAGGATCAACGGCTGGTTGTGACGCGCATAGACCTTCATCGCATCCAGCATGGTGGCGTCCCACACCAGCGGCGAATTGCAATTGGTGATCGACACCAGCACCGGATTGTCACGGACAAAATCCTCGCCGAACACGATGCCTGCCATCGCCATCGTGTCTTCGGCTCGCTCCTTCGAGGTGACGATGCCCATGAACGGCTTGTCTGAGTGCTTCAGCGCTGAATGGATGATGTGGAGGTGACGTTTTGGCACCGCAATTTCCATCGGCTCGCAGATGACCGAGCTCGACGAGTGCAGCGCCGGTGCCATGTAGGCGAGCTTGTGGAAATTGTTGAGATCGGCGAGCGAGCCGTAGCGCCTGTTGTTGTCGAGGTCGCGCACATAGGGTGCGCCATACATCGGCACGAAGATGGAGTTCTTGCCGCCGACGCGGACGGTACGCTCGGGGTTGCGGGCATTGAGGGTGAATTCTGGTGGGACCTTGGAGACCAGCTCCATCAAGAGCGCACGGTCGATACGGACGCGCGTCTCGGAGACATCGGCTCCGGCGGCCTTCCAGAGGGCGATCGCCTCGTCGTCGCGGAACTCGCAGCCCACCTCTTCGAGGATCGAGAGCGATTCCTGGTGGATTAGCTCAACCGCCTCGTCAGGGACCATCTGATAGGCGGGGATCTGGCGCACCAGCGTCGGGAACGAGGCTATGGGAGCGCTCCTCAGCGCCTTGCGTCCAAGGCGGCCGCCGCCGCGGCGGTGGGTTTGCTCGGTTAATTCAGCGGCCGGTACGTTCATGGCAACTCATCCTCCCAGAGCTAGTTATCTTAGCGAGACGATACTTGGCTGTGACGCTGGAAAATTCTAATCAATGCGATAAGCTGTGATTATGGGTAGCTTGCGACATCTCTTGCCGTCCGCGAACGGGCTAATCGCTTTTGAGGCAGCCGGCCGTCTGCTCAATTTCACAGCAGCCGGCAAGGAACTCGGCATGTCCCAGGCAGCGGTTTCACTCTCGATCATACGCCTTGAGGAGCAGTTCGGTACCAAGCTTTTTGTCCGCCGGCATCGAAAAGTCGAACTCACCGAACCGGGTGCCCGCTTCTTTGCCGACGTGACACTTGGGCTTTCTCATATTCAAAAGTCCGCGGAACGCCTCATGGCATCTGCCGGTGGCAATCACGTCACGCTGTCGGCATCGACCGCGTTCGCTACGCTATGGATGGTTCCAAGGCTGCAACGTTTTCGCGAAGAGTTGCCAGGAATAGAGTTGCGCATCCAAACCAGCGATCGTGATCTCAATCTTGCCGCTGAAGGCATACCCCTCGGCATCAGGGGCGGTGACGCTGATGACCTGCCGGATTACGGTCTGCTGCCGATAGCGCCGGAGGAAATATATCCTTTGTGCAGCCCCACGTATCTCGAGCGCCATGGAACGCCGCAAACGATCGAGGACTTATGCAAGCATCGACTGATCCACCTGGATGAGCCGCATAGGCCGGCGTTAACCTGGCCAGACTGGCTGGCCGCCACTGGCGTTGACGGCGCCCTCGCCCCGCAAGGCCTTCGCATCAACGACTATGTCTCGGTCATTCAGTCCGTTTTGGAAGGTCAGGGCATTGCCCTCGGCTGGGCACATCTAACCGACCGACTGGTAAGAAGTGGGAGCCTGGTTCGGGTAACCAGCTATATTCATCGCACCGGAAAATCATTCAACGTAGCTTGGCCAAAATCTCGGGAAGTAACCGGCCATGTTGCATCTGTCAGAGATTGGCTGGCCAAGCAGAGTTCGTTTTAAGCCTCCGAAGTTATGGAGGCTCGAGTGCTGGTGACGTGGTGCTGCAAGTCGCGTGGAGATTGGCCGTGGGTGCCGCGGCGATATGAAATGGCTGAACGCTCCCAGAAAGTCTTAACAGCTCTGAGGTCAATTCGGCGATTAGAGAGCTTGCCAGGCCCGCACTCGCGCGCCGCGGTGCGGATCAAGGCACGGTTCGCCTCCTTGGGCATGTTGTAGGGGCCATAGGGCGGCAGGCGACAAGTGCCGCGGGCGAGATGACGCCAAAGGCCCGCGAGCTCGGGCCGGCGATGGAGTCCCGTGGGGCGAATATGGCAGTAGCGTGCCTCAGAAGCGGCGCGTCTCGCGCGAACGTGAGGCCAAAGGCAGTGAATACACCGGCTGCTGCTGGTGGCGTGAGATTGCCGCAGCGCTAGTTTGAGTCCGCACTGGTATTAGGTCGACAAACGGCTCCGATATCGGACTTTCGGCATCAATTTTCGGCACTCAAAGAACGCGTCCACTTTCTATGACTATTCTCCAGTGACGGGTTCGACAGTAATTCGCTTGACTGCACCGTGCCGGCAAAGGCGATGCCGGATAAGTTCGGGCGATATCTTGGCGGAAATGGAAAGGTGCAGCGTTATGACGAGCGCTGGCTCAGGCGTATCGCGCTCCGCCACGACGGATCTAAGCCTAAAGCCAAACCGTTCGCAGTCGATAAGAATACGGATCAGGCCGTCATAGCTGCCGCAGACATGTGCGAGTACGCGCACCTGCCCGGTTCCGTCACAGTTCAAAAGAAGAACTCCAGCAGCTTCAACATGGAAGTCCGCGATCGGGAATCAGCTGCGGCAGTCGCCGGAATGCGTCGAGCCCCATGCTAGACCGCGTCAACTTGATCGGGGAAGGTCGAGGGGGTCGTCGAGGAGCGATCGATGCGCGACGGGCGGTAGAGGATCGCTTGCGCCATATCGTCGGCGATCTCCCCCGTTGGTCGCTGCTCCTTCTTCGACCGGTGCAGCACTTCGCGCAGCACATCGGGAAACGCCTCTATTCTAGCGCGGACATCCGCGTCTTCGTAGGAAAACACCTCTCCCGCAATCGCGACGATGCCGCCAGCATTGACTAAGTAGTCGGGGCAATAGGTAATATTCCGAGCTAGCAAGAGCCGGTCGTCGCCGGCTGTCAGAAGCTGATTGTTCGCTCCGCCACAGACGATCCTGGCGCTGAGCCTGTCGGTCGCCGCGGCGTTGAGATCGCCGCCGAGAGCGCAAGGAGCAAAGATATCCACATCGAGCGATGCGATCTCTTCGGTGGCGACGACGTCCGCACCGAACAATTCCGCAGCCCGGCGCGCATTCTCTGCCCGAAGGTCGGCCACAACAAGTGACGCTCCAGTGGCTGCCAGCAGCCGACACAATTCAAGCCCGACATGGCCGACGCCCTTGACTGCGACCTTCAATCCGGCGAGGTCGCGGCCAAGTCGTTCCCGCGCCGCAAGACGCATGCACAAGAATACGCCGCGAGCCGTGTAGGGCGACGGATCGCCCACTCTTGCCGAAAGGCCGGCGACGTGACGGGTCTCTGTTGCCACGGCGTCCATGTCGCTGGCCACGCAGCCGACATCTTCCGCGGTTATATAACGTCCGGAGTATGTTTCGACCGCCCTGCCGAATGCGCGCATCATCGCCGGCGTCTTCCCTGACCGCGGATCCGCGATGATCACTGACTTGCCGCCCCCGAGCGGCAGTCCGGCCAACGCATTCTTGTAAGACATACCCTTTGACAGCCTGAGCGCGTCGGCAATCGCCTCGGTGTCGGTCTGGTAGGGATAGATACGGCAGCCACCAGCCGCAGGCCCGAGCCGCGTGCTGTGGATTGCCACGATCGCACGCAATCCAGTCTGTTCGTCAGTGTGGAACCGGACCTGCTCATGTCCGTCGAACTCAGGACGAGAGGCGGCGCCGATCTCGATTGTCTGCATGACTAGTCCTCCCTAGTCGTCTTCCCATGGAAAAGTGTCGAGACGATCAGCGCCGGTCGCGGTGATAAGCACTTGGGTTTCGAGCTTGATGCTTTCCGACCCCTCCTCGGCGATTAGGCTCTCTACGTCGATAACCATGTTTTCCTCAAATTGACCCCCGTGATTCCTCTCGAATCGAAGTCAGGGTGCAGAAAAACCATCGGCCATTCATCGGCCATGCCGACGCCGTGGACGGCAACCGGGTATCGAAAATCTATGTGTTTGTTGGGAATGCGCCATGACCGCTCGTTGAACTCTCGGAAGGTAAGCCCCGGTTTCAGAAGGGCAAGGTTGTGGTGAATCTGTTCGAGCGCGGTCTGATAGAGCTCGTGCTGCTGGGCCGTCATGCGGACATGGCCGCAAGTCCAGGAACGCGAAAGATCGGCACAATAGCCATAGGGACCGATCATGTCGGTGTCGAAGGAGACTATGTCGCCGCACTGGACGACATAGTCCGAACATTCGTGAAACCACGGATTCGTCCGCGGGCCAGCGGCGAGCAGTTTTGTCTCCAGCCACTCACCGCCGGAGCGGGCATTCTCGAAATGAAGCTCAGCCCATATCTCACGCTCCATCCGGCCCGGTTCGGAGACCTCGTACATTCGCGCCATGCCTGCCTCGCAGACACGGATGGTCCACCGCATCAATTCGACTTCATCGGCGCTTTTGATAGCGCGCGCTCGCTCGGTGAGTTCTTGTCCCTCGACAATTTCGATGCCACGCTGCTGAAGTGCGAAGACGCCCATTGGCTCGATTTTGTCCACGGCGAGTCGCCGGTTCTTGCCTGCGGAGGCCACGATATCGACAATTTCGTCGGCCCAGGCGCCGGCGCGGGTTTCGACATGTTCTCCTGAAAAGAGATAGAGCCAGTCTTTCGCCCTACGGACCTCATCGACCGCTGGCAGCCCGATGTTGAGATGCTCGCAGCCTGCGAATTCGAAAATGATTCCTGGGCCTCCTGCCACGACCAACGCGTATCGCGTGGCGTTGTGGGCGGTCCAGACGCCTTGGTTCGAACTGTCGAAAGCATAGCGGATGTTGACCGGATCGTAGAGAAGCAGGGCAGCGCAATCGTGCTCCGCCAGCTTCTCGCGGATGCGTGACATTCGGTAGGCGCGAGCCCGATCAAGCGTAGCTGCGGCAATCGGACTCCTCAATGGAAGATGCGCACCTTCCGGGTTGAAATAGGTGTGCTTCCGCGGATCCTTGAAGATGTCCTGCCCGCGTTGGTGATCCTGTAATCCGGGTTCCTCCGCGCGTTCTAACATAGTTTCAGCTCCTTCTCTGCTCTAGCGCATGCGACGAAAGAGGCTCTCTATGCGATCCCCGCAGTGCGCTTGGCGGCTTCCCGAAATACTCATGGCAGGTTTTCGCGAAATGTGACGACGACTCGAATCCGCAAGCGATAGCGATGTCGAGAACGGGGAGGTTGGTGGAATTGAGCAGTTGCCGTGCCCGCGCTAGTCGGAGCGAAAGGTAGTAGCGGTGCGGCGTCATCGAGAGGTAGCGGTGGAACAGACGTTCAAGCTGCCGTCGCGATACCATTACGGTCCGGGCTATCTCCTCCAGCAAGAGCGGCTGTTCCAGGTTTCGCTCCATCAGCCGGACGGCACGTATCAACTTGTCGCTGGTCCCAGCTAAACGAAGTCCAGGAGGCGCGGCCTGTGAAATTGCTCCATCGCGCCGGTTGTCGGTCGTCAGGTGCCGGCAGACTGCACGCGCGAGGTTTGAACCGAATTCCCTTTCGATAATATCGATGACCATGTCGAAAGCCGCGAAGCCGCCAGCACAGGTGACGATAGGTCCGTCGCGGACAAACAAAGCATCGTCGATGCTGAGCCGGTCGAACGTTTCGGAGAGAGCGGCGATTTTTGGCCAGTGTATCGTGCATCGGACGTCTGCCAGGAGGCCCGACTTGGCCAGAAGCCATGTGCCTGTGCCGACGCCGTAGAGCCAAACGCCCCGGCGCGCATATAACCTCAGTAGCGACATGACAGCGGCAGAACAGTGGTCCTCAATGCCGCCGCCCGAGCAAATAATCGCGGCATCAGGCAGCCTGCCTGCGTTGAGGCCGCGGCGCTCTGATTCGATGTCGCCGTTGACACCGATTGAAATACCGCTCGCGCACTCGACAGCTTTTCCGGCCAGGCTAACAAGACGCCACCTGAATAGATCACGCGTTGACAGATAATTCGCCAGTCGCAGGGGCTCGATCATCGAGGCCAGGCAAACTTGTGAGAACCCCGGAACAAGGACAACCGCCAGCTCATATGGCCGGCTGCCCGCGTTCGGCGGTATCTCATTCTGCTCTTTCAGGTCGACCTCATGAGGCACCCCGACGAGGCTGGTGTTCTTAGTCGGCGCATTCATGACGAGTGCTCCACTATGGGATCGCCTAACGACAGATGCCTCGGCGGCGCGACGCGACACCGTGGTTCTAGACATCATTGTACAGAAAATTCTTCCCACGTCTAGACACATGTGTCCATTTGCCTTTAAGCTCGGTGCAAATGAGTTGTGAGAGGCCGCGACAATGAAAACCCACTACCGAGCAGTCGTCATCGGCGGCGGCGTTGTTGGCGCTTCCGTGCTGTATCATTTGGCGAAGTTAGGTTGGACCGACGTCGCCCTCATCGAGCGAGAGGTCTTGACTGCTGGATCTTCCTGGCACGCGGCGGGCGGGTTCCACGCACTCAACGCTGACCCAAACATTGCGGCGCTCCAGGCCTATACGATCGACCTGCTCTCCGAGGTCGAGAAAGAATCCGGCCAGGATATCGGCATGCATATGACTGGCGGGATATCGGTCGCCTCGGCACCAGCGCGGTGGGAATGGCTGAAATCCTCGTATCGGATTTTTCAGACGATGGGCATCGAAGACGTTCGTCTGATCAGCGTCGAGGAGATCAAGGAACACTGCCCCATCCTCAACACCGACGGCATGCTTGGTGGCCTCTATGCGGAGCGAGAAGGTCATATCGACCCGTCGGGCGTAGTGCATGCTTATGCGCGCAGCGCCAAGAAGCGCGGCGCCGACGTCATCGAGCACAACCGAGTGCTGGAACTGAAAATTCGCCCAACCGGCGGATGGGACATCATCACCGAGAAGGGCACAATTGTCGCGGAACACGTGGTCAACGCCGCTGGTCTGTGGGCCAAGCAGGTCGGGCTGATGGCGGGCGTCGACCTGCCCGTCTCTCCTCTCGAACACCATTACCTCGTGACCGAAGCACTCCCAGAGATCAAGGCGCTCAAAAAGGAACTGCCGCTGGTGGTCGACCTGGAAGGGTTCACCTACATGCGCCAGGAGCAGAAGGGCCTGCTTCTCGGCATCTATGAGATCAAGCACAAGCACTGGCACATGGACGGCGCCCCATGGGACTTTGGGGTCGAACTCATCCAAGAAGACACTGACCGGATCGCGGACGAGCTCGCCCTCGGCTTCAGCCGGTATCCCTGCCTGGAAACGGCCGGCATCAAGCGCTGGGTTAACGGAGCCTTCACATTCTCGCCCGACGGCAACCCGCTGGTAGGCCCGGTGCGCGGCGTGCCAAACTACTGGGTTGCCTGCGGCGTCATGGCCGGCTTCCTGCAGGGCGGTGGCGTGGGCAAGTCGCTCGCCGAATGGATGATCAATGGCGAGCCGGAAGCCGATGTCTACGGCATGGACATCGCTCGCTATGGCGACTTCGCCTCCAACCGCGAATATATCAAGCAGACCACCGGGCAATTCTATTCGCGCCGCTTCGTCATGAGCTATCCCAACGAGCAATTGCCGGCGGGACGGCCCTTGAAGACGGCCGGCGCGCATGACGCCATGGACGCCGCCGGCGCGCGCTGGGGCAATTCCTGGGGCATGGAAGTGCCACTCTATTTCGCGCCGCAAGGCTTCGTCGAAACACCGACGCTGAAGCGCTCCAACGCCTTCGACATCGTCGCACAGGAATGCCACAAGGTGCGTGAAGGTGTCGGCCTGCTCGATATCACCGCCTTCTCGCGCTACGAGATCGCCGGGACGCAGGCCGAGGCCTGGCTCGACCGGCTGCTTGCCTGTGCGCTGCCCAAGCCGGGACGCGCCAAACTCGCGCCGATGTTGGGCGAAAACGGCAAGCTCAAGGGCGACCTCACCATCTTCAACTGGGGCGACGGCTCCTGGTGGATCATGGGGTCCTATTATCTGCGGCAATGGCACATGCGCTGGTTCGAACAGCATCACGGCGACGGCGTCACCGTGCGCGACATTTCGGACGCGGTCGTCGGCTTTTCGCTCGCTGGCCCCAATGCGCGCCGCCTGCTCGAACGGCTGACACACCAGGATGTCTCGCACCAGGCCTTCGGATTCCTCGCCTGCAAGACGCTGGATGTTGGCCTTGTCCAGGCCAAGGTCGGGCGGCTCTCGGTCATTGGCGAACTCGGCTACGAGATCCATTGCCAGGCCAATGAGCACGCCGGGTTGCGCCGCGCGCTGCTGGCGGCGGGCAACGACCTCGGTGTGACCGAATACGGCTTTGGCGCGGTCAATTCGCTGCGGCTCGAAAAGAGTTTCGGCATCTGGTCGCGCGAGTTCACGCAGGATTACACGCCGGCAGAAACCGCGATGGACCGCTGGATTGCTTTCGACAAGGGCGACTTCATCGGCCGCGAGGCGGCGCTGAAAGAGCAGAAGGTCGGTGCCAGCCGAACGCTGGTGACGCTCGAAATCGACGCGGCGGACGCTGATGCCAGCGGCTATGAACCGATTTGGAACAAACGCAAGCTTGCCGGCTTCGTCACCTCCGGCGGCTATGGCCATACCGTTGGCAAGAGCCTTGCCATGGCACTGGTCGATCGCGATTGCGCTGCGGAAGGAACCGAGTTGACGATGCATATCGTTGGCGTCGAGCGGACGGCCCGAATCCTGGCGCCCTCTCCCTATGATCCGCAGGGCAAGCGGTTGCGGGCCTGACCGGACACGTCGACAACCAGTCGCTACTCGGCCCTTTCTCTGTCAGGGAAGACCGGATGGTAGACGACCTCCCGTAACCCCGAGCCCGCGGCCATCCAATGATGTGATTCTGGCCGGCGGGGGCGACAGGCGGGCGACGGGAACTTAAACATGGACTTGGAGCGAAAAATGATCGTCATCGCGACCAGCGAGGCCGAACAACGGGACCGACGCCGAACTCTTCTCGCCTGAGGATGTGTGGCGGGTCACGCCTTTGCTGAATTTCACTCCCGACGCGCGATTTCCGATCTACGCTGGTGTCTGGCAAGGCGCGAAGCAGGCGTTATGGTCACGGATTTCGGCGCCGGCCTTCAGGTGTTCGAGATTTCCGGATCGGCAGCACCGGCGCTCATGCGGCGCGCGACGGCGCTCGACCTTTCAAGCCTGAGCGCGTCCTTGCTCTTCGCCATCATCACCACCGTTGTCTTTCGCTATCGGTATGCGGACATAGTCCGGGTCCACGTCGACCGCGCTGTCGACGCATATATGGACATGGTTTCAGGCCATCACGCCGATGATGTCGAGCAGGGCCTGACGCCGGCCAAGAAAAAAGCCGCTCACAGCGGAGCGGCCAATTTCACGCGAGGTAGTGCAGGAATCGACTATTCGTCAAGCCATACCGCTTCGAGGTTGATTTCGTTCGTCTGGTGCATGCCGTGGTTCTTCACTCCCGCAACCGAGTGATTGTAGAACTTACGCCAGAAGGGCTGCGTGATGATGCCGGAATCCTGCAAATGTTTTTCAACGTCCGCCATGAGGATCTTGCGTTTGGCAACGTCGGCGACCTTCATTGCCGCGTTGAGCTTCGCGTCGAACTCCGGATCAGCGAAGCCTGTCTCGTTCCAGGCCTCGCCGCTCCTATAGGCGAGCGCCAAGACCTGAACGCCGAGGGGACGCATATTCCAGATGGTCATCGAATAGGGATATTTCGTCCAGTCGTTCCAGAACGAACTGCCCGGAATCACCGTCCGCTTCACTTTGAAGCCGGCTTCGCGCTGCTGGGCGGCGACGACGTCGCCCGCATTCTTCTGCCATTCCTCGTCAACGGTGATCAGTTCAAACTCATGATCGGCTTGACCCGCTTCGACCATCAGCGCCTTCGCCTTTTCGAGGTCTCTTGCGATCTTTGGCAGTTCTGCATACTCCGGGTGGATTGGACAGACATGGTGGTTTTCGGCAAGCGAACCCATACCGTCATAAGCGAGTTTCAGCACCGCCGCGTTGTCGACTGCAAGCTGAAGCGCCTTGCGAACGCGCTGATCCTTAAAGGGGGCGTTGGTGACGTTGGTCCGTGCGACGATGGTTGCTGACGTAACCACTTCCGATTTCACCAACCCCATCTTATCTAGAATCGGCACAAAGTCGGCATTGGTTTCGTAGTTTGTGTGCACCTCACCTGATTCGAAGGCATTCGCCATGGCAGAAGGATCGTTCCCGTAGTCTATGAATTCGACGCCGTCGAGATAGGCCTCGCCTCCCCACCAAACTCCATTCTCACGGCGTTTAACCACGACTCGGTCACCCACTTTGTAGGAGACCAGTTCGAATGGGCCGGTGCCGATGGGGTTCTTGATCAAATCACCGCCCATTTTTTCGTATCCGCGGTGGACGATTAGCGCTGGGTAGTCGACGAAGCTCGGAATGATCGTGATATCGGACGAGGGGAGTACGAGTTTGACCGTATGGTCATCGACCCTAACGATGGCACCGTCGCGTGCCTTGCCAGTCGTAGGATCGACGAGGGCCGCCATGCGTCCTGCCATCGAATTGCCCTCGACCGAACGATCGCACCATCGGTTCAGGTTGAAAACGACATCGTCGGCGTTGAAGTCGTCACCATTGTTCCACTTGACGCCCTTCCGCACATGCAAAACGTACTCTGTGGCGTCGTCGTTGACGTCCCAGCTCTCGAGAAGCATCGGCTTGAAGGTGAAATCGCGTTCATACTTCACCAGCGGTTCAAGAAACTGCCGGGCGGCGTTCGAGCCTTCGACCCAGTCGAATGTGCGGGGGTCTTTCATCGGCTTCACCAACATGGCGACCTTTAAAACGCCGCCCTTTTTCGGTGTTTGGGCCATCGCTGGCGTCGGCGCTGTGAGACCAAGCATTGCATAAGCGGTCGCGGCTGAAGCGCCCATTGTGCTAGCCATTGCCAGGAATTCGCGGCGATCCATTCGTGCCGCCAACGCTTCCCCAGCCAGACCGGCGATAAATGACGACACCGGCTTTCCGTTTTGATTGAAGAATGACATCGATCTCTCCTCAGCGTTTTCGCCTGTTTGTTAGGTTCCCTGTTCAGTCCACGTTCTGGCTCTATGACACTGGCGCGGCGCCTCCCTCGGCCTTGCGCCGTTCGATGAACTCATCGAGCACGGGAGCAAGCTCTGCCGCATGAACCGGCGCGTGGAACTCGTCCAGCACGTTGCGCCAGATCCCATTCGCCCTTCTGGTCGCGTCCTTACTCCCGGCTTCAGTCCAGTTGCCGAAGTTTGACCAGTCGGCTACCAATGCTCGTAGAACGCGGTTCGGTAACGGGCCATCGTGTGCTGAGCCGCAAAGAAATGGCCGCCCGGCTGGACCTGCCCCCGGGGCCCGGCGGGGGGGGGGGGGGGGGGGGGCCGGGGGGGGGGGGGGGGGTTTTGGGGGGGGGGGTGGGGGGGGGGGGGGGGGGTTTGGGGTTTTTTTTTGTGGG
>NZ_JBVVQD010000023.1:69403-76621 GCF_055811755.1 Mesorhizobium sp. WSM4840 | reverse complement strand
ACAATGCCCCTTCAACGGGGTTGGGTACCGGGCCTTGGGTGGGCTGCCCCCAAAAAAACGGCCCCCCGGGGGGCCCCCCCGCTACCCCCCCCAGGCCTCCCGCGGAGGCATCTCCCGGCGTCTCGGTGAAAAATTCGGCCATCATCTGAAGGACTTCGACGTCGGTTATCAGCTTTTCGTAGGAGAGGCTGAGACCGCCTTCGAGCCACCCAGCCGCATGAACGAGCACGGTTGCGCCGGCAAGCACGGCCCCCCATAGGGCGAACTGCGATTCATTGGCGGCCTGCACATCGGAGATGTTGGCCGCGCTACCGCCGCCCGCCCTCCAGGGGAGGCCGAGATATCTTGCGAGCTGCCCTGCGCCGAGCGTCGCCTTCGCGTGCTCGGGCGTCCCGAAGGCGGGTGCGCCCGATTTCATATCCACGTTCGACGAAAAGCTTCCATAAACGACTGGCGCCCCAGTCCGGCTCGTCTGGGCGAGGACAATGCCGGCGAGCGCCTCGGCATGCTGTAGCGTGAGCGCGCCCGCGACCGTGATCGGCGCCATCGCGCCGGCAAGGCAGAACGGCGTGATGACAGTCACCTGACCGGCTCTCGCGAAATCGATGATGCCCTGCGCCATTGGGATGTCGAGTTGGCGAGGCGAGTTGGTGTTTATGATCGTGTAACAGTGGACACCGTTGCGGAATTCATCCTCGGAGAGTCCGCGCGCAAGGCGCATCATCTCGAAACTATCCTCAACCTGAGGTGTTCCGCGCGCGAAGACGAAAGGGATTTTGTCCGACAGCGTGAGTTGTGCCCGCACAGTCGCGTAATGGCGGAAACGCAGGTCGACATCCTGTGGTTCGAGATGGGGTCCGTGCATGTGCAGCACGTCGAACGCCTGTACCAGCCGGACAATCTCATCGAAGTCGGCGAGCGTTCCTGCCCGACGTCCGCGATCGAGATCGGTCACATTAGGACAACCACAGCCCGCGACGAAGGCAAGCGCGCCAGGTTCGAAAACGAGATCACGCTCGCGGGCACCACCTCGTGCCGGAATTGACCGCGGGGCAATCGCAAGAGCTCCAGCGACCACGTCGCGCCCGATGCGGACCATCATGCTGTCGTCATCGACGAGGCAGCCGTTTAAGCGAAACATCTGACGCGCCTCGGGTAGAAGCACCTTGATGCCGAGTTCTTCGAGCACTCGCAACGCGGTGTCGTGGATGTTCTCTATCTGATCGGCCGAGAAAACCTGCTGAGGAGTGAGAGAATTGCGCAGATTGCGGTAGTTCGGTTGCCGCGAAGTCTGAACGCGGTTGCTGCGGGGCCTTCGGCCACCTCGCTGCCGCACCTCGCTCCCCGTTGTTTCGACCAACATGCTCATTCCCCCGGTGCCGTTCGATCGATCAGTCGAGGGCAGCATCTGCCTAAGCTTGAATATCACGGATGCTACCGCCTCTGTACAGCATTGTCCATAGATCATGGACATTAATGTCCACAAACTTGATTTGACGGCAGTGGCGTGACATTGCTTGCCGATGACAAAGCCGACCAATCCGAAGCCGCCTGCGAACAGCAACGCAAAATCCACCCGCGAGGACTGGTTGAATCTGGCGCTCGACACCTTGATCTCCGATGGGGTGGAGAAAGTCCGGGTCTTAAGTCTCGGGCAGAAGCTGGGTGTCTCACGCTCGAGCTTCTACTGGTATTTCAAGAGCCGCCAGGATCTGCTTGATCAGTTGCTAGAACATTGGCGCGACACCAACACTCGTTTCATCCTCGAGCATGCGGCTCGCCCGTCAGCAACCGTCATTCGCGGGGTTATGAGCATCTTTGAATGCTGGATCGACGAACGGCTTTTCGACCCGCGGCTGGACTTCGCGATAAGGGCCTGGGCGCGTCATTCAGGGTCCGTTAGGCGGATCATCGATCAGGCCGACGACGAGCGCGTCGCCGCAATCCGCGATATGTATTTGCGGCACGGATATTCGGCTGAGGATGCCTTTGTGCGGGCGCGCATCCTCTACTTCATGCAGATCGGCTACTATTCGCTCGAGCTTCACGAATCGATGAGCAGCAGGCTCTCGCTGGTTGCAGCCTATCTTCGTAGTTTCACAGGCCAAGAGCCTACGAAAGAAGACATAGCGGACATGGCGCGCTACGCGTCGGAGGCCAACGCTCGCGTGCCATCCGGGACGTCCTGAACTGGCACGACGAGCCTCGATTGCGCAGAGCACCGAGCCGAGACCTGATGGACTCTCGCGTCGCTCGGCCGAGCTTCAATCTGCAGCTCACCTGGCCGCAGATGGACATGGCCTTGGCCCGGGCGCGCCTTGCCGACCTCTTCGGGGTAAATCAATCCTTGGCCTCAGTTCTTGCCGGTGAATTCGAAGAAGGCTGACCCAGGATCAAGCAGCAGTTGTCTCATCTAAATGCCTTCCTACCGATCGGCAGTTGAAGACCGGCCACCTTCGGACCGCATGACGGGCAGCTGAAATTCATGCGCACCGGTTCGATGCCATTGCCAGCTGCGTGCATCGCCGGCAGCCTCGTTGCCCGGTCCTCATCGCTTCGGGTAAGGTCTTTCGCGGGTCAGCGATGGTTGACAGAATGCACCTAGCCGCGAGGCGCTATCGGCGCCTTGGACCAGCGACCCCACACGACAAACAGTGACAAGCCAAGCAGCGCAAGATTGAACGGGAGAACCATTGCGAGCTCGCCGCGCACCGCATGAAAACCGATGGCAAGCACCTGGATGGTAGCGAATCCCAGCGCGGCAAGCGGCGTGAGCCGCGGCAGGATGCGGGTCAGGGCCGGCAGCATGACGCCGATGGCGCCAAGGAGTTCTGACGCGCCTATGAAGCGCAGCAGCCACTCGGGGAGCTCAGTCGCGTAATTGACCCCCATGGCAACCAGGTAGGCGGGCGACAAGAAGCTCTTGCTGACGCCGGCCATGCCGAAGATGCCGGCAAGCGCGATTTGCGCCGACCATAGGCCGATTGCGAGAGCGCGGCTTGGGGCAGGTGCGGCCTTGGTGGCCATTGTTTGTTCGGACATTACTTTCTCCTAGGTCTCTGCCTCGGGAACCGGAGTTCGCGGGCGCATGTTGTGTCGGGGTTATCGCGTTAGGTGTTTTGGCAGTCAGCTCGTTTTGCGGAGCATCTCGGCCGTTTCGCGCAAGACGACGTCGAGCGGCTCGGGCGTGAATCCAAATGCGTTCACGGCCCGTTGGGCGTCGATGATGAATGGGCGATCGAACTGGTAGTAGGTGATGCGCATTTCCCGGAGCATCGGCACGAAAAGGCCGGCGGCCACCAAGCCGGCATAGGGAAGGACGGTCACCCTAGGAGATGGCAGTCCATTCAATTGAGCAAAGCGATCGAGAAGTTGCCGGGCCGTCATCGGCGGGTTGGTAGGCACGTGCCAGGCGTTTCCCAACGCCTGGGGATCTTGTGCCACCCTCACCAGCAACTTTGCGGAGTCGTTCACGGAGGTCCAGCTGCGCGGAACGTCGATCGGGACCGGGGAAATGACCCGCTTACCCACGAGCAAGGGCTTGGCAAGGGCCAAGGCAAACAAGCTGTTGGGCGGAATATGATCGCTGGCGCGAATTTCGGTCAGCTTCAGCCGTCCCGCCTGATGGCGCCGTAGCGCCTCGCGCCAGAGATCGGCACGGACCCTGAGTTTGGGGTGCGTCGCGACAAGCGGGGTGTCCTCGCTCATCGCGCCGTTCACCTGTCCATAGCCGTAGAGATTGCTGTAACTCGCCAGCACCGCGCCCGTCCTCTCCGCGGCAGTCATCATGGCCTCGAACAGGGGCGGCCACTCGGCCGGCCACCGGTCGTATGCCGGGCTGGCGCAGCAATAGATCGCGGACGCGCCCTGGCTGATCACGGCCAACTGCTCGGCGTCGGTCGCGTCCGCCGCGACGCGTTCTATCAAAGGGTGCACCGGCCCCGTGCCACGGCGCGTCACGAGCTTGACCTGCTCGCCGGTGCTCGCAAGCAGGTTCGCCGTAGCAGTTCCGACGCTGCTCGCCCCGACAATGACGCTGAAGCTCATGATAGCGCCCGCAGCGCTTCGCCAAGCGTCTCGACGAAGGGCCTTGCGGGCCTGCCGGAAAGCTTCTCGACCTCGCCGGTCACGATGTCGTTGCCGCCCCTGGCGAATTTCTGCTGGATCGCGATCACCGCATCGATCACGACTTCGGGATAGCCGAACTGGGCGAACCCCGCCCGCAGGGTCGCTTCCGGAGCGGTCTGGAAGCCGATCTCGCGGCCAAGCACTTGCGAGGCAATGGCGGCGCGCTCGGCGCCGGTCAGGCTTTGCTGGCCGGTGAGGTTGTAGATTGCTCCGTCATGGCCGTCGCCGACGAGCATGCCCGCCGCTGCAGCGGCAATGTCGTTGCGCGAGATGAAGGCGACTTTGTTCTCGGCCAAGCCAAAAATCTGATTGGTCTGGGGCGCCGCCACCTCCATGGCGAAGCTCTCCGTGTAGTAGTTCATGCGCAGGATGGTCCACGCCTTTGCCTTCTGGATCAGGGTCTGTTCGCCGCGCCAGTAGGAACCGTGCATGGAGGCGTCTGGGGCCTTCGCGGTTCCAGCAGCAGAGAGGAACACGACGTGCCCCACGCCGGCCGCAACAGCCGCTTCGATCGCGGCAGCGTTCTGCCGCGACCGCGCGCCCGGAGCCAGATCAACCGTCGGGATCAGCAAGAGTCGATCGAGACCGGCATAGGCCTTGGCCAGTGTTTCGGGGTGATCATAGTCGCCGGCCCGCTTCTCCCACTCCCCGGCGACCTTGTCCGGCGTGCGGCTGATGGCGACGATGTCGTGACCCTGCGCTCGCACAGCGAGCTCTGCCAGGACGGCCTGCCCAAGGTGCCCACTCGCGCCGTTGATTCCAACTTTCATGATTGATTTCCTCGCGAACAAAATGTTCGTAAGGTCATATCGGTGCATTAGGCAAACGCGCAAGATTGCACTATTTTGTCCATCACGATCAAAAGTGTGCGCGATACAAACGGAGAACAGAGGATGAAGGCCGGCAACGCACTCCATCACGATGAAGCAGGAAGGGACGAGTGCCGGGCCCTCGGCCAAATACTCGACCGGGTCGGGGACAAGTGGACTGTCATGGCCGTGGGAGCCTTGAAGGACGGACCGGTGCGCTTTACCGCCCTGCTCCGTCAGATCGGGGGCGTATCCCACCGCATGCTGACCTTGACGCTACGAGGACTGGAGGAAGACGGGCTGGTCAAGCGCACCAGTTTCCCGACCATTCCACCGAAGGTCACATATGAGTTGACCCCGCTTGGCCACTCGCTCATTGATCCGCTCCGGACCTTGTCCCAGTGGGCGGTCGAGCACCGGCCCGAAGTTGAGAGCTCCCGGCGGGCGTTTCGTGCCGACCGAGACGAGGATGCCGCCTAGCGCAACATGGGAATGGATTCGAGTTGGCTGTCGTCCTGCGAGCCGGGCTCTCGACGTGTTCTTTCGGTCATCCGGGCGGGCGACCTCAACTTCTGACGGCGTAAGTGAATCTCCCTTCAACCCAAGCCCCACCTCTCCGGAGAAGGGACGGCCGTGCCTTGGGTCAAACCCTACGCTACTGGCGAAAGATCTGGATCAACGCCCGGTCATTTCGACCGAGACGTCCCAGAGCCGCCTCGCGAGCGCCGGATCGGCGGCGGATATATCGGCCTTGAAGCGGCCGCCGTCTCGGCGAAGCTCGGCCTTCGCGTTACGCTGATTGAAAGCGCGCCCCGGATCCTGCAGCGTGTCGCCTCGGTGCAGACGGCATCGTTCTTTCAAAACCTGCACCGAAGCCATGATGTGGATATCTGCGAGGGTGTCGAGCTGGCGACCCTGACCGGCCACGACGGCAGGGTGACACAGGCTCACATGAAAGACGGGCGCACGTTCGACGTGGATTTCGTCATCGTCGGCATCGGGATTCATCCCAATATCGAGCTGGCTCAGGCCGCCGGGTTGGAAATCGAGAACGGTATCAAGGTCGACGGCCATTGCCGCACCTCGGACCCCTCGATCCTGACGGCCAGCGACTGCGCGTCCTTCCCCTGGAAGGGGCAGCGCATCCGGCTCGAAAGTGTCGGAAACGGCATCGACCAGGGTGAAGCCGCCGCCAAGACCATCATGGCGGCTGCAGATCACTATGGCGCGAAGCCTTGGTTCTGGTCGGATCAGTTCGATATCAAGCTTCAAACTGCCGGTCTGGCGGCCGGGCATGACTCGGTCGTCGTGAGACACCTGTCCGACAAGGCTCTTTCCCTATGGCACTACCGAGGCAAGGAGCTGGTGGCGGTCGATGCCATCAACCAGCCCGGAGTGTTCATGGTGGCAAGGCGGCTGATCGAAGCTGGAAAGTCGCCCGAGCCGAAGGTCGTCGCCGATCTGGATACCGACCTCAAATCGCTTTTGCACGCCTGACCAAGCCGACGGCTCTTGAATGAAGGTTGCAGCATGATCCCCTCTCCCACCAAGTTGAAGGTCGGATTTATCCTCGCGCGGTCATTCACGCTTTCAGCCTTCGCCCGGTTGCGCTGGAGGTCGGACTGAAGAACGCCTCTCATTTCACCCGGAGCTTCAAAAGAATCCACGGCCAGACACCGACGCAGCTAAGGGGCGGGGCCGTGCAATCCGAAACCAAGCAGTTGACCCGGCTGTGAGAACCACCCTGTTCACCTATGCCTGCCTCGGTCTCGCCATCCTCGTCGAGGTAACCGGCTCGACGTTCCTGCAGAAGTCGCAGCAATTTACAAAACTGGCTCCAACGCTAAGCTGCATCGCCCTGTACGGACTGTCGTTCTTTTTCCTTTCGCAAGCCTTGAAAAGCCTGCTGCTGGGCGTTGCCTATGCGATATGGTCAGGACTGGGGATCGTACTGACCGCTGCTATTGGCGTAGTTATCTTCAAGCAGGTGTTGGATATCGCAGCGATCGTTGGCATCGGGATGATCGTCTGCGGCGTAGTGGTCATGCAGGTCTTCTCTCACGCTGCAACTCATTGACAGTTCGAGGCGCCGGCCGTTCCTCGTGCTTGGTCAAAATGACGATCAAAGCAGCGACAAGCCGCGCATTGAGCGACGGCCGGCCGGGGCATTACGGCCGGGCACCACAAATTTTAAAAAACCCCATACCAAGGCGGGTTTGGCGCCCCAAACATTTAAAATTTTGTTTTTAAGGTGGGCCCCCCGCGCCCCCGTCGGCGCGGG
>NZ_JBVVQD010000023.1:0-69393 GCF_055811755.1 Mesorhizobium sp. WSM4840 | reverse complement strand
CGGCCGGCGCCGCCGGTCCTTCGTTATCTTAAACAACCCCCACAACCCCCCCCCCCCCCCCCCCCCCCCCCCCCGCGGGCGCGCCCCCCCCCCCCCCCCCACAACTCTTTTTCAAACAGCCCTTACCAAGGCTGGTTGGCCGCCCTAACCTTTCACATTGATGTTCTTCCGGTGCGCCCACGGCGCCAGCTTCGCAGCGTGAAATGGGAGTGTCTGCTCCGCTTTGCGATCGCCAAGCATCACTCGTCCTATAGTGCCGTAGAAATTTTGAGAGACCTGGCTGTGACGATAGCCGCGCTCGCTTACTTCCAGGCCGCGCAAGGGAGGGGCGCTGATCGCGAGTGCAGGATGGCTTCTGCGCGATAACGAGCAAGCGGCTTACTCCCCCTTTCCTGGCGGAAGCTATGAAGCTCCCCAAAAGGCTCGGTGTGGACCTGCCTCGGGCCCGTCGTCAAAGGTGTAGCCAAGTAGGGGGACGAAGTTGGCTTGTCCTAGAGTACCTGGTTCGACATCTCGGAAACTCTCCCCCACATGAGGCCACCTCAACGTGAGGTTACCTGATGTCCAGCTTCTCCTCTTCCTTGCGCAAGGGCGCGATTGCCCAATCGCTGAGTGGTTCTGAACCACCTGGGCGAGAGTTATGACCATCTGGAGCGGCCCCACATATCACCAAACTTCTGGATTTTCGAGTGGAGCTACTAATGGGAATTTTCGCCTCGGAAGCGCCTAAATATTGGGCCGTTGGCAAGCCTGCGATCCCTCTCAGGGTCGGTTTCAAGAACCCGTGGATCGATGCGTGGCAGGTTTTCGCCGATCGCATGCCCACCGAGCGCGAGCAGCACCTCTGGCTGAACACCAAGGGCATCGGCAACATCGGTCTCCCAATGGGCGCCGCCTCCGGCGTTGTCGCAATCGACGTCGACAGCGAGGATCCCCGCATTCAGCGCATCGTCGAGAACCTCTTGCCGCCGTCTCCCTGGCGCCGTGTGGGTCGCAAGGGCGCGGTCTACGCTTTCCGGTTTGAGGGCGAGCGGACTTTTCGCATCAAGGGCTCGAAGGGGGAAATGCTACTGGAATGCCTCTCGAAGGGCACGCAGATCGTGCTTCCGCCATCGATCCACCCCGATACGGGCAAAGCCTATGCCGCCAATTGCGATTTGATCGAGGTCATCGGCTCGCTCCCGGCGCTCCCCAAGAACGTCGAGAGCATCCTCCGCGAGGCTCTGAAGGCCGAGGGGATCGACCTTTCGAGCTCGGGCAACACCAAGATCACATCCTTCGTGCCCGCCGGCGCACGCGACAACGCTATGGTCTATAATGCCGGCTTGCTAGCAAGGGCGGTGACCAGGGGTGAAAGGTCGTTGCTCGAAGCGATGGGCGAGATGAAGGCATGGGTGGAGGGCTACACCGAGAAGGTGGCCGGTGACGAAGTCGACGCCGGCAAGGCCCAGACCAAAGTCATCGACTTCCTTATGCGCGACGTGACCGGCGAGAAGCGTAAGGCTCTCCCTGTCGGCTGGGACGACGGCCTGACCGACGAAGACAAGGAGAAGCTCGGCCTTGTCATCACCGACGCAAACGAGCAGTGGGACAAGGACAAAATCGTTGGACACCTGACCAGCGAATTCGAGCGTCACGTCACACCGGACACCGAGGGCTGGACGCGCGCCGTGGAAGTGGCGCTGGACCGCATCGCGCGGAACGGCAAGCTTGGCCTGCTGGACGAAGAGCGCATCTTGAAGTTCATTAACTCCCAGTCGCAAGGCGTCTATACGATCAGCACTCTGCGCAAGCAGCTCAAAAAGCTGCGTGCCGGCGATATAGAGGGAGAGCATCACTCCGAGGTTGCGCGCGCAACCATCAAGGACTTTGAACCGTTTGGCCAGTTGAGGCACCACCAGGGCCGTTTCTGGCAATGGAAGGGCGCGTCCTGGCAGACGGTCGACCCAAACGACTTTGTGAAACACGTGTCGGACAACTACGGGCACCTGCCGATCTGCGCGCGCTATGCCGACATCTCCCAAATTGTGAAGCTGATGGCCGGACTGCTGTCGGAAGACCTGAAGACGCTATCGGTGACCGGCGTGAACTTCGCCAACGGCTTCCTGACCGAGAAGATGGAACTCCGCAAGCACTCGCCGGAGTTCGGCTGCACTTATGTGCTGCCCTATCGCTATCAACAGGATAGCCGCTGCCCGCTTTTCCTCCAGATGTTGGACGATTGCTGGGGAGAAGACCCTGATTATGGCGACAAGGTGATGGCGCTCCAGGAAGCACTTGCAGCAACTTTGATGGGCATCACATCCCGTTATCAGCGGGCTATCTGCTTGATCGGCCAAGCACATAGCGGGAAATCCCGCATTCTGGAAATCCTCAAGGGCCTGATGCCCGACGGTTGTCACTCTGCGGTCCCGCCGACCGACTGGGGTGACAAGTTCATGCCGGCCCAAATGGCCGACAAGCTGGTCAACTTCGCGGGCGAGATCTCCGAGAAGCGCGACATTGCCGGCGACATCTTCAAGCAGGTGGTTGAGGGCCAAGAGATCGAAGCTCAGAACAAGAACCAGCCGATCTTCAAGTTTCGGCCGAAGGCAGCGCAATGGTTCGCCTCCAATCACACGCCAAAGAGCAAGGACACATCCGAGGGCTTCAACCGTCGCTGGTTGTTCTTGGAATTTGCGCGACGCATCCCGCTGGAGAAGAAGGTCATCGACATCGACCAAGTCATACTGGCAGGCGAGCGCGAGCAGATCGTCGCCTGGGCACTGCAAGGACTCGGGCGCTTGGAGCAGAACAGGGATTTCACCCTCCCGTCGAGCCACTTGGCAATGGTTGGTGAGATGGCGAACCAGAACAACTCGGTCCGCTGTTTTCTGTCGCAGAGCCCTCGCCTGCGGGTGGGAAAGCGCGAACACGAAGGGCTGAGCGCTTCCAAGAGCCAAATGTTGGAGGATCCGCTTTTCGACGAATACTGGCAGTTCTGCGCTATGGCGGGGGGCGTTCAGCGTGTGCAACGCAGTCGCTTTCGCGGATTGATGAAAGAGCTGGCCCCAACCTTCGGGTTCGAACAGCTGCGAGAGGTCCAGGATGGACGCGATGTCTACGTCTACAAATACGTGACGGTTCTGGGGGCGATGAAGTGAGGTTGTCGCTGTGATGCCCGACCATATGTAGAGACCGAGTCCAAAGGGCGAGCGTGCCCATTCATCGCTCGCCCGCGATCGATGAGACCGAGGCCGCTACGACGAGACCGTTGGGCCTAGCGGCGAATTAATTTCCCAATGTATCCCCGTTGCACGTGGCTCCCTCATCAAAAGATGCTAATAAAAATGGCGCTCTTGGGGAGCGCCCTCTCTTTCTTGTATAATCTCGCTGTGGCTCTGATGATCCAGCCCAGCGCGTGTCGACCGAGTTGAAGCTCGCGACGGCGTTTATAAGATCAGCTGTGGGCGCGGGCGCGACGCAAGATTTCAGCCAGCATTTCTGGCCTGAACGCTGCTGCGACCACGTCCGCCTCAATGGTCTCACCATTGATCAGGCCCGAAACCTCACACTCGATCTCTTCCAGCTCGCGATCGCTGAAGTGACCCGAGGTTTCGATCCGGGGGTCGCGCCAAAATGATCTCGGCCCGTCGTCGTACTTGAATGGTGTCTCCACGATCACTCGGTAGTGGTGGGGCTCGATGCACCGTTCCACCCCACAAGTGTTACGGACCTGGATACCAGGATCAGCAACATTCAGGAGGACTCGCACTGGGTTGCCAACGCCCTTGAGGTAAGGGCGTCCTCTTCTGATGCGGCCATCCCAGAGCAGATGAATTCCGTCGCGTTGGGACCGACGGTCGATACGAGCGAGAACGGGGATTTTGGGAGGTGCCACTAGTCGCTCCGAGTTTGATGACATCCGTGATGTGGGGCGTTAGGGGGGTAAGAGAAAGATCGTTTTTGAAAATAGATAAGGAGATTTTTTACTATAGTACTACTTCTCTCAGTCAGCTTTGAAACAGAAACAATATTTACCCCCTTATTCTGCTCCAAAGGGAAAATAATAGAGAAACGGACCTGTTGGGCTCATAGGGGCAAAGCTCTTTATGCGATTCCCAGTCTGTCACTTTGCTCTTGAAATTTGCGGCCCCAACTGGCCGGCCAGTGCCCTTCCAAGGCACTCGCAACCTGTTCCTCTCCACGGCCATCGACGCTGATCGGCTATACCGTCACTGGCACGTCCGAGATTGGCCTGGCAGGATTTTCTCAGGCACGCGCGGAGTAAATCTTGGCGCAGAAGCGAACTGTGCTCTTCTGCTCGCGCCAGCGCCGGTGCCCGATCCGAATTGCCACTGCTTGTCGCTGTGAAAGCGCCTAAAGCGCGCCTGGACTTGATCTGGCACAGGCGCGCCTGCGGTGTCGATGGTTCACCACCTCAGGCGGCCGACCTGCACCGCCTGTACCTAAGCCATGCCCCACAGCTCAATTTCCGATTGCCGTGACCGGCATCAACCTCGGCAACGTCAGCTCCGGTTCGGCCTGGCGCAGGCGCGTCTACTGACAGCGCCTCTGAGCCGATGCCCCCGCCCCGCCTGCGCCTAAACGCGACCCAGGGAAAAGCTCGAGTTGCTCAATCAGAGCTGCCGCGGCCGGGTCTGTACCGCAGCGTGGCCGAGGCGCAGGCGCCATTTCCCTTAAGGTCAGTCGAGCTTCAGCCTTTGCGACCCTATCGCCTTGAGGCACTGGGCGAAGAACACGGCGCTGAAGCGTCCGCGTGACAGCTTGTTGCTGATGTTCGCTTCCTTCTCTGCGACCCCGATAGCGGCCAGTTTTTCGACCAGATCGGCATAGCTCAGGCCCTGAAGCTTGAGCTCGGCCTTCAGGAGCCCGCTCACCAGCTGCTCCCACTCTGTCTCGGTCATCCGAACATTCTCCGCCAAAAAAATCTTGCACGGCCCATTGCGTTCCTCATCTTCATAATTATCTATCTCAAACAGTAGATTTCTACTGAAAATGATATGTATCCACTTTCACTCAAACTCGATTAGGGACCCACAAAACATGACCATCGATCAGACAACGGCAAACATGCTGACCGACCTTCTACGCGAACTCTCCTCGGAGCTGGACCTCCACTACGAGGACAAGGAGTTCCACGCCCTTAAATCAACGATCGCAACGTTGCGACGTGCCGCGACACTGATGGCTGACACCGGCCACGAGGCCCCTGAGGTCTACCACCATGTCATGGGCCGCTTCGAGCGGATGACTCGCTCCTAACATAGCGATCCGACATCAGAATTCCACGGCGCCCAACCATCCTCCTCCACAGGACTTTTCAAAATGACTGAACCATTCGATCCTTCCATCTCAAGCTCCGACTACCTGGCTCTGGCGCGTAAGCGCCATCGCGCCGGGAAATCCAGGTTGATCGACGAGTTGGTCTGGATGCTTGACGACGAGGGCTACGACTGCGGCCTCAACAAACAGCACGTTGCCATCCTGATTGACCCGCCCAACTGGAGCGCCGCCGTTCGCGATGAGAACAGGAAGCCCAGGGTGTTCATCCATTGCCGCATCAATCAAAAGGGCAACGCGGAGATCAACTGGGCCCGCGGCGATCTCGATATCCTGTACGACGAAGACTTTCTGGCCAGGTACGCGGTCGCGGCCCAATCCTCCCACTCGGTCCCATGGCGAGGACTTGGGGAACTGATGTGGTGGAGGGGCTATGAACTGCTGGTCAATGTCACTATTCACAAATCTCCCACGGCCGCAGCTCTCTTGTATGCCCATGCCGCCCGCCTCAAAGAACTTGCGTCCTTTCTCGCCCGGCACGTGAACCTGGTCGGAGCAATGGCGCTCAACTTCACCTATCGTGATGGCGAAGTAACCGCAGCGGACTTCGTGCCAACCATTCCGCCTGATCGGCTGCAGGAGCTGATCCAGGAGCGCGAACGACGGACGGCCGCGAGGCTTCGGGAGGCCGTCGAGCGTATCGTCCCGAAAGAATGATCTTGGAGGATCGTCCCCCGCTCTGCGCCCGATGAGATCACGATCGCTGGTCTCCCTCCTTCTCAAGCAAGCCTTCGATCGTTCAATGATGCTCCCCAGCGCGCAAGTTCGGCCACCGCACTCGCCACGTTCTTTGCATCTGCTGATCGACAACGGCGCACTCCAGGAACCTACAGGGCGTCTGGCCCGTGTCGTCTCCTCCGTCAGAGGCTCGCCTTCGGTCAAGGCATCCAACTGCGCGAAGAGGAGCGGCACGGCCCGGTGGATTTTCGGACCGCATTTCTGGCCTGCAACTTCGCCAGTAACTGGGACGTTTTTGAACTGGCTCGGCGGCGGGATCTTTCGATCACCCGCGCACCTTGGGTCGGAAGGGGAAGGGGTACATCATATTCGTAGGGAAAGGACGGGTTAGCGGCGGGTATGGTCCCGAACACGGCCCGCGCAAGATTTTGCTTTTTCAAGTAATAGCAGTTGCCCTCCGGGGGCCTTCTACTCTGAAAAGCCTCTTCCCCTATAGTACCTGGTATAAGGGCCGTGGAACCGAGACATCTACCAACATAGATCAGGCATGCTCCAGCGTCGAAAGCCTCCCTAAAGCCAGGATGTCTCCTGATCTATGACCAACTCTATCCTTGAGAAAAGCAATCAACTGGACCAAACCGCGCCACTCCGTCTGGACATAGCAGCCCGCATCGCATTCCCAGATGGTACGATGGGCGCACCTGGCCTTCGCAAGGAGCGAGATGCAGGACGACTGGTCACCGAAATGATCGCGGGCAAAGAGTATGTAACCTTGGCGGCGATCGCCGACATGAGGAAAAGATGTCAAGGACTTCGAAAGGGGCACGCCTTGTCTGGCGCGACGAAAGCAGGAAACAGGACGGTTCCTTGCGCAGCCGAGCCGGCTGGTTCATCCGGGACGGCGCGACCTTCATCAGCGCTTGCGGCGGCACTGGCGACCGCGAACGCGCTGAAATGCGGCTCGCCAGCTACATCACCGAAAAGTACCAGCCGGTCCGCGAGCGCGGTCGTGATCCCACTACCGTCGCGATAGCCGACGCCGTTAGTGTTTACCTAACAGACGTCGCGCCCTCTCATGCCAAACCAAAAGAAACCGCGGGCCGGCTCGTGGCGGTTCTGAACTGGTTTGGCAACATGATGATTGGCGACATCGACGGCAAGACCTGCCGTGACTATGCCAAAGCGCACGGCGGCGGCGCAGCCGCTCGGCGGCAGCTGGAGGACTTGCGAGCGGCGCTAAACAACTATCATCGAGAAGGCTACGTAACCTCGACGCCAGCGATCGTGTTGCCATCGAAGTCTGCGCCACGTGATCGCTGGCTGACCCGTAGCGAGGCCGCCGCGTTGATCCGTGCTGCATGGCGCATGCGCCAGTCCTGGAAGGGGAAGCCTAGCGACCGTCGGACTGGACGACACGTCGCACGCTTTATCCTTGTCGCTCTCTATACCGGAACCCGTTCGGCTGCGATCTGCGGCGCTGCTATCCGTCCAACGGAGGGAGCGGGGCATGTCGATCTTGAGCGCGGTGTGTTCTATCGTCGTGTGGCTGGTCGTCTCGAGACGAAAAAACGTCAGCCGCCGGTGCGCCTGCCCAATCGCCTGCTTGCCCATGTACGGCGGTGGGCGATTACGCCGCTTGAGATTAAGACTAGGAGTCGCAGCAAAAGCGAAAACATTGGCCGAATGATCGCCCAGGACTATGTTGTCGAGTGGAACGGCAAGCCGGTACAGTCGATCAAGAAGGCCTTCCGGTCCGTGGTCGAGGCAGCGGGGCTCGGCTGGTACGACGACGTGAGAGCCCCAGACGGAACCGTCAAGCGGGTGTTCCGTACCGACGTTACCCCGCACATCTTTCGCCACACCGCTGCTACTTGGCTAATGCAACAGGGCTCCGACCCGTGGGCTGCGGCCGGCTTCCTCGGCATGACCGTTGAGATGCTGATCCAGACCTATGGACATCATCATCCAGACTTCCAAGCGGATGCAGCCGAGGCGATCGTCTCCAAGTCGCGTTCGAGAAACCTGCCGAAAAACGTTGTCCGCATGCCAAAGGCACAGAAGAAGAACACCCCACAACTCCCCACAGAAACCCCACAATTAAGTCAGAAACAAAGGTGAACAAAGGCCCCCGGCCGTGATGAGGAATGCTGAAAATCCGACCTTTTTCTGGCAGACCCCGTCGTTCGGGACGATGGGGTCGCAGGTTCAAATCCTGCCACTCCGACCAGAAAAAACAAATAGTTAAGCGTTTCCCGAAACTGCCGTCCTCTGGCCGGCGGACTGACCGATGTCTCCTGACAGGCAGTTCGCGGCCAATCGTGTCGGTGCTTGGCACGCGAAGAACGGCAGCCCTAGCCGTACCATTGTAACTCCTGACGGATTCTCCAAAGCAAGGGCCGGCAGAGGTCCCGCCGGCCCACCGCTTCAGTATTTGAACGACCGCCGTGAGTCTTGCTAGTGCGCCATAAGGATCGGCATCGACGGGTCTTCAAGCATCGAGACGGTGACGCCGCCGAAGATGCGCTCGCGCAACCGGGAATGACCATAGGCGCCCATCACCATCAGATCGGCGGCGATGTCGACCGCGTGCCTGCGAAGCACGTCGGCGACTGAATGATCCAAGCTGGGCAGCCGGTCGACCGTGACATTTACGCCATGCCACGCGAGATAGGCAGCGGCGTCGGCTCCGGGTTCGGCCCCGTGGCGGTATTCGTCCTCCACCGGATCGACCATGACAAGGTGCACCTCATCGGCACCTGGCAGCATGTCGAGCGACTCGCGGACGGCACGCGATGACTCCAGACGGGCGTCCCAGGCGATCAGCACGCGTTTCGGCTTCAGTGTCGGCCTCGGTCCCTCGGGGATGAGCAGCAAGGGCTTTCCCGAAGAAAACAATACGCCTTCGATCGCTTTGCTTTTCAGCGTTTCGTTGGCAAGCAACTCCGGTCCAATAGCCGTAATGTCGGCGTAGCGGGCACGGCGGCCGATGGTGTCGTCGGCCCAGCCGGCTTCCAGATATTCGCTGGAGACATCGGCCGAAAGAACCCTGCCGGCGAGAAAAGCCGACACGGCAGCGGTTCGCTTCTTCGACAGATTCTCGTCGGCCTGACGCTGTTCGAGCCAGGCTTCTGAAACGACCGCGGCGTACTCTCCGACTGGTGGCGGCGCAGCAATGGCAACCACCAGAACAGCAAGATGGGCGCCGATCTCGTTGCATAGATCGGCGGCAAGCTTGAGATCGCCGTCTCGCTTGTTCGGTCCCGTAACGGTAAGTATCGTCCTGAAAGCCATGGTGGCTGCTCCCGATTTTGCGTCAAAGCCAAATCGTCGTTGCAATAACAGCGAGACGGCTCGGCGCGTTCCTGGCGCTGAGTGAAGAACGTCGCCACGCATCATTTGATCCGTATCAACGTGGCCAGTGCCGACGCCAATAGGCTTCAGGCCGTTACGTCGTGCCGGAACATGGCGATCGCGACATGCCTGTGTGGTCGCCAACTTTCTTCCGGAGGACGCTAAGAAATACCGCCCGAACACCGGAGAAGCATCATCACGGAACGCATCCGTGACTTGGCTGGTTATATCCAGACGCTGCGGCAGCAAGGGCCTGATGGCGCGGAATTTCAGCGACCACGCTCGTCGGATTCCAAAGGTTGGATACGATAAAGAGGCATCCGATGATCGTCGAAGATCAGGAATCCGTGGCCGCGATGTTGATGGACCCTGCCGCATATGGCGAGAGCGGGCCGGTCGAGGCGATCGAAACCCATATCTCGCGTGTCTTCCTGGTTGGCCAGCGCGCCTACAAGATCAAACGAGCGGTCAAGCTGCCCTATGTCGACTTCTCGACCGCGGCGCTGCGGCTCGCCGCTTGCGAGAAGGAGGTCGAGCTCAACTCCAAGACCGCGCCCGGTCTCTATCTGGGGGTGCGGCGCATCACGCGAGAGGCCGGCGGCAAGCTCGCCTTCGATGGAAGCGGCGAACTGGTCGATGCGGCGATCGAGATGGTCCGCTTCGACCAGTCGAAGCTGCTCGATCGAATGGCAGTCGGCGGCGAACTGACGCCTGCGTTGATGACGGCGGTCGCGCGCATGATCGTGCGCTATCATCGCGGCGCGCCGGAGGTCCACAAGGGCAGCGGATCCTCGAACCTGGCAGGCGTGCTCGCCATCAACGAAGCCGGCTTTGCCACCAGCCATGTTTTCGAGCAAGCCGAGATAAAGGCATTCACCGGGATTTTTCGCACCGCCCTCGGCCGTCATTGCGAGTTGCTCGACCGGCGGGAGGCGGCAGGCAAGATCCGGCGATGCCACGGCGACCTGCATCTGCGCAACATCTGTCTCTTCGACGGAGAGCCCCGCCTCTTCGATTGCATTGAATTCAATGACCAGATCGCCAGCATCGATGTGCTTTACGACCTGGCCTTCCTGCTGATGGACCTTTGGCATCGCGGCTTTCCGGAACTCGCCAACCTGGTGATGAACCGCTACCTCGACGAAGCAGACGACGAGGACGGCTTCATTCTCTTGCCGTTTTTCATGGCAGTGCGGGCCGCGGTGCGCGCGCATGTCACCGCAACCCAGATCGAGGAAGGCAGTGCCGATTCCGGCGGGCTGATTGCCGAGGCCGGATCCTATTTCGAGCTTGCCCGAACACTTCTCCAGCCAAGGCCGCCGCGGTTGATCGCCATCGGCGGTTTGAGTGGTTCTGGCAAGACGGCCGTTGCCGAGGCACTCGCCGCACATGTCGGCGCGCCGCCCGGCGCGCGCATTGTCGAGAGCGACCGCATCCGCAAAGCCATGCATGGGGTGCCGGCCGAAACGAAGCTGCCGGACAGGGCTTATCGACCTGATGTGTCGGACCGCGTCTACCGCGAAATGGCATGGCGCGCCGACCTGATCCTTTCCGAAGGCGGTTCGGTGGTCGCCGATGCCGTCTTCGACCGGCCGGCCGATCGCGACCGCATCGAGAAGGCGGCAAACGGCAGAGACGTTGCTTTCGCCGGATTCTGGCTGGAGGCGGATCCGCTTGTTCTTTGGCGACGGGTAAGCGAGCGCCGGGGTGGCCCTTCCGATGCCACCATCGATATCCTTTCGCGGCAATTGCAACGAAAGGCCACCCCGTCCACCTGGCGCAAGGTCGACGCCGATCGAAAGCTCGCCGATATCGCCGCCGAGTTGGCAAGCGTTTCGGAAGCGGCCGCTGCTGCGCAGGGTGCTCCACTCAAGACAGCATCGTGACGGCGACGCGCATAAAGATGGGTGAATGGGCATGACGCAGGAAAAACTGGTGGTTTGCGGCAAATGCGGCGGGGTCAATCGCCTGCCGCCTGGACGGGATGCCGGGGACGCGAAATGCGGAAAGTGCGGCTCCAAGCTGTTCTCGGGCCATCCCGAGGACGTCGACGCACAGAGCTTCGATCGCCACGTCAAACGAAGCAGCCTCCCCGTTGTCGTCGACATCTGGGCACCGTGGTGCGGCCCCTGCAAGATGATGGCGCCGGCCTATGAAGCAGCAGCAAACGAACTGGAGCCGCATGTTCGCCTGATCAAGCTCAACTCCGATAATGAGCAGGCCGTTGCAGCCAGGCTCGGCATTCGCAGCATCCCGGCGATGATCCTCTTCCATGGCGGACAGGAGGTTGCGCGCACATCCGGCGCCATGACGGCGGGGCAGATCGTCAGGTGGGTCCGCGATCACCTGCCGACGGCCGCTGCCTGAAAGCCGTCACGTGTGGATGATCGCCGTGGCCGCATCAGCCAGCGAGCGCAGAAAGCCACATGATGACCTGATGGCTGTGACAAATTTCATATGATGACCTCGCTTTTGACCCGCACTGGGAGTATGGATCCTCATGACCCGGCAAAGTTTGGAGGACCCATGCAGCAGGCCGAACATCGAACGTCCCGCAGGTCGTTCGTTTCTCAGGTCGCAGATGCGCTGCGCGGCCAGATCGAAGCCGGCTTTTATGCGCCTGGCGACAAATTGCCGACAGAACCCGCGCTGATTGACCGGTTCGGGTTCAGCCGCACTGTCGTCCGGGAGGCCATTGCCGCGCTTCGCGCCGACGGGCTGGTGGAATCGCGGCAAGGCGCCGGCGTCTTCGTTCTCGGCCCGAAACCCGTCGACGAGGGATTGAAGCTCTTCACCGACGAAACGAACAAGATCTCGGACATCATCGAAGAGCTCGAGCTGCGCATCGGCATCGAAGTCGAGGCAGCGGGCCTTGCTGCAGCCCGCAGTTCGCCGGCGCAGGAGGCCGAAATCGAGGCCCAGGTCGAAAGGTTCGCCGATCTCATGGCGCAAGGACAACCCACCGACGAGGCGGACTTCCAGTTCCACATGGCGATTGCCACCGCAACGAACAACGCCCGGTTCAAGGCATTCCTCGAACATGTCGGCCGGCGGATGATCCCGCGGGTGAAGTTCAAGACGATGATGGGCGGCATCGACCCCTTGCCCAATCGCGACCATCCAATTCTGGAGGAGCACAGGGAAATCGCGGATGCGATTCTCGCCCGTGACCCGGAAAAGGCACGTGAGGCGATGCGCCGCCATTTGGTGACGGGGATTAAGCGCTATCGTGCCCTCACCGTCCGGCGCTCGACAAATCAAGACAACACCAGCAGTTGACTCGTCCGCATACTCATCATATGAATCTGGATGACATCATATTAATTGTGGGATGAGTTCCTTTGTCGCCAGATGAAATCAAGTCGCGTGTCGCTTCAGGGCTGCTGTCGTTTCCGGTCACACATTTCAACGAGGATTTCAGCCTCAATCTCGAAAGCTATCGCGCGCATGTGGAATGGCTGTCGGGGTTCGGCGCCGCTGCCCTGTTCGCGGCCGGCGGCACGGGTGAGTTCTTCTCCCTGTCGCCGGAAGAGGTCGCCGACGTTACCCGTGCAGCCAAGGATGCCTCGGGAGACGTGCCGATCATCGCCGGCTGCGGCTACGGCACGGCGCTCGCTACGGAAATCGCCCGCCGCGCCGAGGCTGCGGGAGCCGACGGTCTCTTGCTTCTGCCTCACTATCTGATGGAGGCCTCGCAAGAGGGGATATTCCGGCATGTCAAAGCCGTGTGCCAATCCACCGGCCTAGGCGTCATCATCTACAACCGTGCGAACTCGGTCGCCAATGCCGACACGGTTGCTCGCCTTGCTGACGAGTGCCCAAACCTCATCGGCTTCAAGGACGGCACAGGCAAGATCGATCTTGTCCGCCACGTCACCGCAAAACTTGGCGATCGTCTCTGCTACATCGGTGGCATGCCCACGCATGAGCTCTTTGCCGAGGGCTTCAACGGCGCCGGCGTGACGACTTATTCCTCTGCGGTGTTCAATTTTGTGCCGGAATTGGCACAGCGCTTCTACAGGGCGATGCGGACAAGCGATCGCGCTGCGATGGAAGAAATCCTGCACAGCTTCTTCTTCCCCTTCGCGGCTCTACGCGATCGAGAACAAGGTTATCCGGTGTCGATCATCAAGGCAGGCGTCGAACTCATAGGACGGACACCCGGCCCGCTTCGTCCGCCGCTGACGGATCTGAAGCCGCAGGAAAAAGACGTGCTGCGCGGATTGATCGAGAAGATCGCCGCCTAGTCGCCGGGAGATCGGCAAATTGTCGGACGAACGCGACGAGGAGGTTCGCCCGTCGCACGACAGCCAGAACGGAAGATCCCAAACGGAAGATCAAAGGGAGGAGAGACATGAATAGAAGCGTTCATACGATTGCAGCTGCCGTATTGATGACCGCTGCCGCCGCGCCATCGGCTGTCGCACAAGGTGCGGCGCAGGAAATCCGTGTCGTCCTGCCGGAGCAGCCGGCCAATCTGGAGCCCTGCGGCACCATCATCACGAATCTCGGCCAGATACTCAGCCAAAACGTTGTTGAATCGTTGACCGTCATCGATCCGGTCACCGGACAACCTCAGCCGAAATTGGCAACCGAGTGGACCAGCGTGGACCCGACGACCTGGCGGATCAAGCTGCGCGAGGGCGTGAAATTCCAGGACGGAACGGAACTCAACGCGGATGCGGTCGCATTCTCCATCAACAGGATGATCAGCGGCAAGATCACCTGCAGCAACATAGCGAAATTCGGCGATGCCAAACTAACGCTGACGCCGGTCGACGACCTGACCATCGAAATAAAGTCGGACAGGCCCGAACCCATCATGCCGACGCTGTTGAGCGTGGTCATGATCGTCTCGCCGAAAACGCCGGTCGGCCAGGCGGTGAACGATCCGGTCGGGACTGGCCCGTTCACGCTGTCGACCTTTTCCCCGCAAACCGTCGTGCTGGACGCGTTCGATGGCTATTGGGGCAAGAAGCCGGAGATCACGAAGGCAACCTATGTCTGGCGGCCCGAATCCTCGATTCGAGCGGCCATGGTCGAAACCGGGGAAGCCGACCTGACGCCGTCGATTGCCATCCAGGACGCCAGCAATCCGGAGACGGATTTCGCCTACCTGAACTCCGAAACCACCGCCATCCGCATCGATGCCGCCGAGCCGCCGCTCGACGACCTGCGCGTGCGCAAGGCGCTCAACCTGGCGATCGACTGGGAGGGCCTTGCCCAGCTGTTCGGCGACGACGTCAAGCGTGCGTCGCAGATGGTCGTCTCCGGGATCAACGGGCATGACGATGCGCTCGAGCCTTGGCCGTACGATCCGGAAGAGGCGAAAAAGCTCATCGAAGAAGCGCGCGCGGCGGGTGTCGCGGTCGACACCGAGATCAAGCTCATCGGGCGAAACGGCATCTATCCGAACGGCGCCGAAGCGATGGAGGCCATGATGACGATGTGGCAGGACGCCGGCCTCAACGTCAAGCTTACCATGCTCGATGTCGCCGACTGGCTGCGCTATCTGCAAAAGCCGTTCCCGCCGGAGCGCGGCCCCAATCTCCTGCAGATGATGCATGACAACAACAAGGGCGATGCGGCCTTCACGGTTCCGATCTTCTACCGATCGAGCGGCAGCTACTCGACCTTGGCCGATCCGGCATTCGACAAGGAGATAGACGCGGCCCTGGCGGCGACCGGCGAGGCCCGCACGAACAGCTTCAAGGCGATCTTCGGCAAGGCCCGCAACGAAGTAGTGGCGGACATCCCGATGTTTCATATGATCGGCTATACCCGCGTTGGCACCAGGCTGGAATGGAAGCCTGATATCACCACCAACAGCGAAATACCGCTGGCCAATATCGCTATCAAAAAAGACTGAGTGATACAGGGGCGCTGGGTCCGATCGAGACCCTGCGCCCTGACCCGTTGCCTCCGTCGATATCCGTCCAAGGGCATCCCAAATGATTACCTATCTTGGACGCCGCGCGTTCCACAGCATCCTGTCGGTCATAGGTCTGTTGACGCTGGTCTTTTTCCTGACACGGCTTACCGGCGATCCTTCCGCCTTGTACCTGCCTCTGGACTCGACTGCGGAAGCTCGGGCCGCGTTCGCGCGGTTGAACGGCCTCGATCAGCCGATCTATTGGCAGTTTCTGGATTATTTGCGCGATCTTCTGCAGCTGGATTTCGGTGAATCGCTGCGCCAGAACCGCTCGGCGATGCAGGTCGCGCTTGAGGCGTTCCCGGAAACGCTGAAGCTTGCCGCCGTCGCGATCACCCTGTCGACCGCTTTGGCTATCCTTGTCGGTTCTCTGGCGGCCGCACGGCCGGGCAGCATCTTCGACCGTGTCGCCAGCTTCGTCTCCCTGGCCGGCGCAAGCGCGCCGGATTTTTGGGTCGCCATCGTCGGCATCCTTGTCTTCGCCGTAGGGCTCGGGCTTTTGCCGACATCCGGCACCGGAAGCTCGGCGCATTGGATCATGCCCAGCTTCGTGCTGATGCTTCGTCCCTTCGGTCTCCTGGTGCAGGTCGTGCGCGGAACGATGCTGTCCGCACTTGCCTCTCCATACATCAAGACCGCAAGGGCCAAGGGCCTGCCCCGTCAGAAGATCATCTTCGGGCATGCGCTTCGCAATTCGCTGCTGCCCGTCGTCACGGTCGCCGGCGACTTGGCGACCAGTCTCGTCAACGGCGCTGTCGTCGTGGAATCGATATTCGGCTGGCCCGGCATCGGTAAGCTGATGATCGACTCGATCATCCAGCGCGATTTTGCTGTCGTCCAGTCGACCATTCTGGTGACGGCCACCGCCATCTTCATCCTGAACATCGCGATCGACCTGCTTTATGCGGTTCTCGATCCGCGCATCCGGTACTGAGCCATGACGATCATCACCCCCGACATCAAGCCGGCGGCCGTTCCAGGCAGCGGCAGCGTGCTTCTCTCCTATTTGAAGCGCGACAGGCTTGCGCTCGCCGCCGCTATTTTCCTGGCGATCGTCGTCATCGCGGCGGTCCTCGGCCCGTGGCTGGTGGGCGACGCCGCTTCGCGGCTGGGGCTGCGCCAGCGCAATCTCGCCCCGTTCTCGCTGGCCAGCGGCTGGATCTATGTCCTCGGCGCCGATACCCTCGGCCGGCCCATTCTGGCCAGGCTGATTGTCGGCGCGCAGAACACGTTCGGCATTGCCGCGGCTGCGGTATTCACGTCGATGCTGGTTGGCGGAACACTCGGCCTGATAGCGGGCTATTCGGAGCGCTGGTACAGCCATCTCATCCTGCGCCTGGCCGATGTCGTCATGAGCTTTCCCTCGCTGCTGCTGGCGCTCATCGTGCTCTACACGCTGGGCCCGAGCATCACCAACCTGGTGATCGTTCTCGCCGTCACGCGCATGCCGATCTACCTCAGAACGGCGCGCGCAGAGGTGCTGGAGCTGCGCGAGCGCATGTTCGTGAGCGCGGCGCGAGCCATGGGTGCGAAGCCGACCCGGATCATCGTCCGGCATATCGCACCCCTGGTCCTGCCGACACTGGTGACGATTTCCGCCATTGATTTCGCGACCGTCATTTTATCGGAATCGGCGCTGAGTTTCCTTGGCCTCGGCATTCAGCCACCTGACTTTACCTGGGGTGCAATGGTGGCAAACGGCCGCGGCTATCTCGCCACCGCCTGGTGGATCGCATTCTGGCCGGGTCTTGCGATCATGCTGACGACGCTGTCGCTCAACATCCTCTCGAACTGGGCGCGCACCGTCGCTGATCCGCAGCAACGCTGGCGTCTTCAGACATTGCGAAAAGCTGCCCGATGAGCAACGCGACCATTCTCAAAGTCGAGGGCCTGACCGTCGATTTCCTTTCGGACGATGAGCCGGTACGCGCCGTCGACGATGTCTCTTTCCACGTCAGCCGTGGCGAGACACTGGTGATCCTCGGCGAAAGCGGTTCGGGAAAGAGCGTCAGCACCAGCACGGTGATGGATCTCATCGACTGTCCGCCAGGCGATGTCGTGGCCGGTTCCTGCCTCTTCGATGGCGTCGAACTCTCGGGCCTCGGTGCCGAGGCGCGCCGAAGCATCAACGGCCGCAGAATTGCGATGATCTTTCAGGATCCGCTCGCCTATTTGAACCCCGTCTACACGGTGGGGCGCCAGATCGAGGAGGTTTATGAGAGCCACGGCGCGGGAGCCGGCAAGGACGCACGCGCCAAGACTATAGAGCTGCTTCGGCGCGTGGGCATTCCAGAGCCGGAAAACCGCGTTGACTTCTATCCGCATCAATTCTCGGGCGGACAACGTCAGCGCGTAATGATTGCCATGGCGATCGCGCTGAAACCGGACATCCTGATCGCCGATGAGCCGACGACCGCTTTGGACGTCAGCGTGCAAGCGCAGATTCTCGATCTGCTGCGTGATCTCCAGCGCGAGACCGGCATGGCGTTGATCATGATCACCCATGACCTCGAAGTCGCCGCGTCCATGGCGGACCGGATTATCGTCATGAACGGCGGCAAGGTTGTGGAGACAGGCATCGCCAAGGAGGTCTTCAGCAATCCGCAGCACGCCTATACCCGCCGCCTCATCTCCGCCCTGCCCCACGGCAACGCAGCGGGGGCGCCGAACAAGCGTTCGACGACGACCGCCGACGAGACCCTGCTCAAGGTGGAACATCTCACCAAGCACTATGTGCTTGCTTCCGGAGCCTTCAGCAGCAAGCGGACGTTCAAGGCGGTGGACGACATAAGCTTCGAGGTCAGGAGAGGAGAAACGCTCGGCATCGTCGGCGAGTCGGGCTCCGGCAAATCGAGCGTCGCACGCATGCTGTTGGGGCTGAACGAGCCAAGCGCCGGCAAGGCTGTGTTTGCCGGTGAGAACATCTTCGAAATGAACGAGAAGCGGCTTATGGCGTTTCGGCGCAAGGTCCAGATGGTATTCCAGGATCCGTACGGATCGATGAATCCGCGCATGCGCGTTTATTCGATCATTTCCGAACCCTGGGTGATCCACCGCGATATTCTGCCGAAGAACAGGTGGAAGGCTCGAGTGGCAGAGCTGCTGGAATTGGTGGGGCTGTTGCCGGAGCACGCCGACCGCTACCCGCATCAGTTTTCCGGCGGCCAGCGACAGCGCATCGCCATTGCACGGGCGCTTGCGAGCGAGCCGGAACTGATCGTCTGTGACGAGGCGGTTTCGGCGCTCGACATCTCTATCCAGACGCAGGTGATCGACCTTCTGGCCGACCTTAGGACGAGGCTCAGCCTCTCCTATATCTTCATCACACACGACCTGCCGATCGTGCGCCATTTCGCGGACCGGATCATGGTCATGAAAGATGGACGCATTGTCGAGGAAGGCCAAACCGCGGCGCTGTTCGGGGCGCCTCGCCACGAATATACGCAAAGCCTGTTGCAGGCTGTGCCCAGGCCCAAATGGCTTACGCAAGCCTAGTAGTCCTCATCCTCCCGCAGTCAGCCCTTGAACAGCCGAACGTCAAGCTCGAACGGATCGATCCGTGCGATTTTAATTCGGGCCGCGGCAGGATGACGAGGATTGATGAGGACATTCTGGTCTGGTCCGTCCGAGATCGGGACAATGGCTGACGGAACAAAGAACACAACGACGCTGTTCAGCCACTCATTGCCGAGCTGAATCCACCCACTTGAGTCGGCGGATTGTTCGGCACTATGATCAAACGGCGCTGCCGGAGGATCCGCCGATGCCACAACGCCCCTATGATGAGCGCCTGCTCCGTCAGGCGTTCGAAGTCGCGCGCAGGGCCCGCGATGCTGGCGAACATCCCTTTGGTTCGCTCCTCGCCGACAAAGACGGCAATGTGTTGCGCGAGCAACTCAACGGTTACAAATCCGGAGGAGGCGACCGCACCGCTCATGCCGAAAGGCTGCTGGCCTCGTGGGCGGGGATGCATTTCAGTCTCGAAAAGCTGGCCTCCTTCACACTCTACACTTCGGCCGAACCTTGCGCGATGTGCTCCGGGACAATCTATTGGGCGGGCATCGGAAGGGTCGTCTTTGGGCAGAGCGAGCATGACGTCAAAGCATTGACGGGTGCACACGCCGAGAATCCCACACTCGACCTCCCCTGCACGATCGTTTTCGAAGCTGGGCAGCGTCCGACTGAAGTCGTCGGCCCGCTGCTTGCCGATGAAGCGGCGCAACTCCACGCCGATTTCTGGGAAGACAAGTAGCTCAATTCGCGCGGAAAACGAGTGAGTGCTAGGCGATATCGTCGCGAATGCAGGCCTTCAGATGGCCATCGGACGTTGTTGCCCGCAGTGGCGGGACGATTCCGGCGCAAGCATCCAGGGCAACCGGGCAACGGGTTCGGAAAACACACCCGGTTGGCGGATTTGCCGGGCTTGGAATGTCGCCCTTCAGCACCTGCCGGCCTTGCTTGGCCAGTGGGTCGAGCGAGGGAATGGCCGAGAGCAGCGCGCGCGTATAGGGATGCTGCGGCCGGGCATAGAGCGCGGCGGCAGGCGCGACTTCCATGATCCGGCCGAGGTAGAGAACGATCACCGTGTCGCAGATATATTCGACGACGGCCAGGTCATGCGAAATGAACAGCATGGTCAGACCGAGCCGGACCTGCAGGTCGCGCAAAAGATTGATGATCTGCGCCTGGATCGAGACATCGAGGGCAGAGACCGGCTCGTCGGCGACGATGAATTCGGGTTCGAGCGTAAGCGCCCTGGCGATGCCGATGCGCTGACGCTGCCCGCCCGAAAATTCGTGGGCGTAGCGGTCATAGGCGTCGACCGGCAACTCGACCGCGGCAAGTGCCTTCTCCGCCCTCGCCCGCCGCTCGGGCCTGTTGCCGATGCCCTGAATATCCAGGCCTTCGGTCAGGATCTGCCCGATGGTCATGCGCGGCGACAGACTGGCGAACGGATCCTGGAAAATATATTGCATCTTGCGGCGCTGGCGAGTCAGCGAGCCGGCGCTCAGCTTGGTGATATCGACGCCGTCAAATCTTATTTCGCCGGACGTCGGCTCGATGAGACGCAGCACCGAGCGGCCGATCGTGGTCTTGCCCGATCCGGATTCGCCAACGAGACCGACCACCTGGCCGCGCGCAATGTCGAAGGAAATATCTTCCAGCGCCCTGACGACGGGACCGCGCGAGAACGCCGTCGGCGCAAAATGCTTGGTCAGGTACCTGACCGAAAGGAAGGGGGCGTCCACTATCAGAGATCCTCCCAGCGCAAACAACGGCTTTGCTGGGTCGGTGTCGCCGCGAACAATGGCGGTACAGCAGTGCGGCAGGCATCGACAGCCAGGGCGCAACGCGGCGCGAAGGAGCAGCCATTGGGCAGCAAGGCCAGCGACGGAACATTGCCGGCGATGGTCGGAAGTGGCGTTCCTGCTGCCTTCAGCATGGTGGCCTGGCCGAGCCGCGGCACCGAACGCATCAGCCCGGCGGTGTAGGGATGACGCGGACGAGTGAACACCTCGCTCACCGGACCCGATTCCACGATGCGCCCGGCATACATCACCGCGACCCGGTCGGCGATCTCGGCAACGACGCCGAGATTGTGCGTGACGAACAGAATGCCCATGCCGCGTTGCGCCTGCAGCTCGGCCAGCAGGTCGAGAATCTGGGCCTGGATGGTGACGTCGAGCGCAGTGGTCGGCTCGTCGGCGATCAGCAAGGTCGGATCGCAGGACAATGCCATGGCGATGGTGGCGCGCTGGCGCATCCCTCCCGACAGCTCATGCGGGTATTGCCGCGCCCGCCGATCGGGATCGGGAATGCCGACCTGAGCCAGCAGTCGCACGGCATCAGTGGCCGCATCACGATGCGACTTGCCGAGATGGATGCGGATCGGCTCGGCGATCTGTTCGCCGATGGTGTAGACCGGATTGAGGCTGGTCATCGGCTCCTGGAACACCATGCCGATGTCGTTGCCGCGCACCTTGCGCAGCGACTCAGGATCGAGGCCGGTCAGCTCGGTGACAGTGCCGTCCCTGCGCCGCAGCGCGATCGATCCCTCGGCGATGCGCCCGATCTTCTTCGGCAGCAGGCCGATGATCGACAGGCTGGTGACGGATTTGCCCGATCCGGACTCGCCGACCAGCGCGACCGTCTCGCCCGAACCTATCACCAGATCGACGTCCTGCACGGCGGCGATGTCGCGTCCGGCGATACGGAACACCGCCCGCAGACCGGAAATCGAGAGTATCGGAGCGTCCACGGTCAGCGGAGCAATCCGACGTCGCGAAGGATGATTTCGACCTTTGCGGTTTCCTCGTCGTTCAAGCTGCGTTGCGGCCGCGCCATGGTGTTGGAGGCGATGATGCCGAGGCTCTTCATCGCGCTCTTGAAGGCGCCGACGCCGGCCGAGCCGGCGCTTGTCCTGCCGAGCGAGATCCAGACGATCTCGAACAGCTTCAACAGCCGCTCCTGCTCCAGGCGGGCTTCGGCGTGCTGACCCGCCTGCATCAGGTTCCACAGCCTGACGTAGCCGTGCGGGTCGACATTGGCGAGGCCCGGCACGACACCATGCGCACCCATGGCAAGCACGCTGTCGACCAGGATCTCGGACCCGGTCATGCCGAAGAAACTCGGATCGTTGGCCATGTCCTTGAGCACATAACGCAGATTGCCGTCATCGCCGCTGGAATCCTTGATACCGGCGATAACGCCTTCGCTGGCAAGGCCGACGGTGGTCCTGCGCTCCAGCTTGACATGGACGCAGACCGGGATGTCGTAGGCGATGATCGGGATGTCAACCGCGTCCTTGATATAGCGGAAATGATCGCCGATCTCGGGCTGGCTGGTGCGGGTATAGAAGGGCGCTGTGACCACAACAGCGTCGGCGCCGGCCGATCTGGCTGTCCGGGCGTGGTTGATGACACGATCGGTTGTCGGGTCGATGACCCCGGCGAAGATCGGAACGCGGCCGTTGTTGACCTTGACCGCGTGCTCGATGATGGCCCTGCGGCCGGCCTCGTCATGGAAGACTACTTCGCTGGTCGAGCCGAGCACGAAGAGCCCGTGGACGCCGCCGTCGAGCAGGTTTTCGATCGTCCGGGTGAACGACGGCAAGTCGACACTGAAATCGGAATGGAGCGGGGTGACGACAGGTGGCACGACGCCGGTAAACAGGGGCATTTTTGAAAAAACCTTCAGGTCAGTTGAGATCGGAACGGGGGTCGAATGCATCGCGCAGGCCATCGCCGATGAAGTTGATGGCCAGGACGGTGAGCACGAGGACGGCGCCGGGAAACATCCATTGCCAGGGATATTGCTCGAGCACCACGGTGGAGCGGGCGAGATTGAGCATGTTGCCCCAGCTGGCTTCGGGCGGCGCGATGCCGAGACCGAGGAAGGAGAGACCGGCTTCGAGTAGAATGGCGTTGGCGATCTGCAGCGTGGCGTAGACGACAAGAATGTCGATGCAGTTCGGCAGGCCGTGACGGAACAGGAGATGCGGCAGCCCCGCCCCCATGCCACGGGCGGCGACGACGAAGTCACGCTCGCGCAGCTCGAGCAGCCGGGCGCGCACCATGCGCGACAGCACCGGCCAGGAGAGCAGCGAGATCACCAGGATGGTCGGCGCAATGCCGGTGCCGGCAATCGAAGCGAGCACGAGCAGGAAGATCACCGGCGGCAGCGTCATTGCGAGATCGACGAAGCGCATCACCGTGCCGTCGACAAGGCGCCCGCCGAAGCTGGCGACGGCGCCGACCAGGAAGCCGATGACGATCGATATGGCGACCGAGCATACGGCGACCAGCAGCGAGATCCGCCCGCCTTGCAGCAGCCGGGCCATGACGTCGCGGCCGACGCCGTCGCTGCCTAGCCAATGAATGGCGGACGGTCCCTTGTTGATCGCCCTGAGATCGATGGAGTTGGGGCTGAACGGCCACCATAGAGGATAGGTCGAGACTGCCAGCAGGATGGGGACGACGATAAGCAGACCGGCGCGCGCCGCACGGTTCTCAAAGAAGCGGTCGACCGCGCGGCGGAGCGGTCCCTTGGTTTTCGGCACGGCTGTCGGGTCTGGCGCGGTGATTGTCATCACGACACCTGAATGCGCGGGTCGACGACGGCATAGACAATATCGGTCAGGAGATTGACCAGGATGACGCAGATGCCGATTACCAAGGTGGCGCCCATGATCACCGGGTAATCCCTTGTGCCGACGGCGTTGACCAGCAGCAGGCCCATGCCCGGCCAGTTGAACACGCTTTCGAGGAAGATGGCGCCGCCGATCGCGATGCCGACCGTCGAGCCGATCAGGGTGATAACAGGTAAAAGCGCATTGCGGGTCGCGTGCTTGATGATCACCCAGAATTCGCGCACTCCCTTGGCGCGCGCGGTCCGCACATAGTCCTGGTTGAGCACTTCCAGCAGCGACGCGCGCATGTAGCGCATGATCAGCGCGGCGTGTCCGATGGACAGCAGGCAGGCGGGCAGGACGAGATGCGCGAGCACGTCCGATACGGAAAAAGGTGCGCCGGCGGTCTGCATGCCGCCTGATGGCGCCCAGCGCAACAGCACCGAGAAAAAGTACAGCCCGAGAAGTGCCGTCAGAAAAGCCGGGCTGGAGATGCCGACGAAAGAAACCACCGACAGAGCGATGTCGGGCAGCGTGTTACGGCGGACGGCGCTGAAGATGCCGGCGGAAATGCCGAGCACGATGGCGATGGCCAGGCCGGTGCCCATCAACAGCGCGGTTGGGCCGATGCGCTCCATGACCAGCGGCAGCACGGCAACGCCGCCGCGCTGGATCGAATAGCCGAAGTCGCCGCCGAGCGCGGCGCGAAGCCAGGCGAGATATTGCACGGGAAGCGGCTGGTCGAGCCCAAGCCGGTCGCGCAGGACTTCAACGTCGGAAGCAGACATCGGGCTGGACGGGTTGATATAGGCGTCGATCGGATCGCCGGGCGCCAGCCGCAGAAGGATGAAGATGAGGACGCTCAGGGCGACCAGCATCAACAGTCCTGTAGCGCTGCGGCGGGCAATGAAACTCAGCATTGGCTATCCGTGGTGATGGTGAGCGGGGCCGGTATCGTGCCGGCCCGTTTCATTGGCGCGCCGGCGTGGCCCGCCAGCCGTTTTTACTGGATATCCCAGCGTTCCGGGTGAGCCGCATAAGGACCGCCGGCCGGCGCCGGCGTCCAGACAAAGTCACGCAGCTTGTTGGAGGCGACGCCATAGCGATTGGCCACCCATAATGTCGCCCAGGGCAGATCCTTGTTCATCACCTTGCAGACTTGCTGCCAGGATTGATCGATCTTGGCCGGATCGGTCTGGCCGAGCGCGGCGTCCAATGCAGCGCTGAGATCGTCGAACTCGATGCGCATGGTGTTGAAGCCTGCCGGCGGGATCTGGGACTTGTTGAGACCCGGGCTGATGCCAGCCGGATTCGGGCCGTTCTGCAGGCCGGCATAGACCATCGCAAACGCGTTCCAGTCCGGCGTGCCTTCCTTGTAGACGATGCCGTTATAAGTCGGCGTATCGACGACGCGCGGCACCACATTGATCCCGACCTCGGCCAGCATCGACTGGATGGCAGCCATCACATTGGCCGCTTGCGGCGAGCCGTAATAGGTCAGCAAGGTGATCGGCTTGTCGCCGTTGATCTTGTCCCAGCCAGCCTCGGCAAGCAGAGCCTTGGCCTTTGCCGGATCATAGGCATAGGGTTCGAGGCCTTCGGGAAGCAGGTGCGGCGCGACGTAGCCGCAATTGGCCGGTTTGGCCGCCCCGCCATAGAGGCTCTCGATGATCGCATTGCGATCGATCGCGTACATGATCGCCTGGCGCACGCGAACATCCCTAAAGAGCTCGACCTTCTGGTTGAGGCCGATGTAGTTGACCACATAGGAGGCGCCCTCGATCACCTTGAAATTGCTGTCGCTCTTGAAGGATACCGCATCGTCGGGCTCGACATAGGTGAACTGGATTTCTCCGGCGCGCAGCGCGGCAACGGCCGCCGCCGGGCTTTCGAAATACCTGTTGATGAGCACGTCGACCTTCGGCTTGCCGCCGCGATAGTCGTCATCCGCGGCCAGTTCGACATATTGATCGCTAACATAGCGCTTGAACTTGAAAGGGCCGGTGCCGACCGGAGTGGTGGACCACCAGGTGCTTGTGGCCAGCGTTTCCGGCGGCATCGCGGCCAGGGCATGCTCCGGTAGGATCATCACCTGCGAGAGAACCGACAGGAAGGAGCCGTTGGGCTTCGACAATTTGACGACCACGGTGCGATCGTCCGGCGCGTCGACCGACGCGATGTCGCCGAGGCGCGCGGCAAACAAACTGCCGGAGGCTTTGTTCCTGGCGAGCTCAAGCGTGAACTTGACGTCCTTGGATGTGAACGGCTTGCCGTCGTGCCAGCTCTCCTGGGCAAGGTTGAACGTATAGGTCAGCTTGTCGTCGCTGACCTTGTAGCCCTTGGCCAGATCGCCTTCGAGTTCGGTCAGATCGGCGTTGTAGATGACCAGCGGTTCAAAATAGGTGCTGAGCCAGGTAAAGCCGCCGGTCGCGGCCAGCGGATTGAAGTTCTTGGGAAAGCCGCCGGGCCCGACGTCGAAGCCCCCGGTGATGGTCTTGGCGTCCTGTGCCTGGACGCTAGTGGCCAGGCCGATGCCGCCGAGCAGCAGTCCGGTAACGGCCAGATGACGAGCGATAGTCTTGATGCGCATGGTATTCCTCCCTTTGCATTGTCAGGTAGTCCGGCGTTGGGTCAGGTAATCCGGTTTTTGGCGATGACTTGCTGAATACCCCTGTAGTGGTCGTCGAGGCGCTCGCGCGCCCGGTCGACGTCCTTGGCGGCGACGGCCTCGACGATCTCGTGATGGTCGCGCCACGTCGCCAGCGGTGTCGGATTGTCGAGGCTGGTGAAGTTCGAGGCCTTGTTGAACGCCACCCAGAAGATGTCGATCAGCGCGCTCAGCATGTGATTGTTCTGGCAGCGGAACAGCAGCTGGTGGAACTGCTGGTCCTCTTCGGCAAAGCTCTCCTGGCGCTCGGCGCGCCGCCGCATGCTTTCGGTCAGCTGGCGCAGCGCGGCGATGTCTTCGGCGCTGATCATCTCGATCGTCTTGGCGATCAGGCCGGTTTCAAGGACCCGGCGGATCTCGCGCAGCTCCTCGACGTCGCGCAACGAGTCCTGCAGGCCATATGCCAAATTATCCAGCAAGGGCTTGAACGAGAATTCCTTGACGAACACACCGATGCCGCGACGCGTCTCCAGAATGCCGATCGACTCCAGCGCCTTGATCGCTTCACGCACCGAGTTGCGGCCGACGCCGAGCCGCTGCGCCAGGAAGGTCTCCGGAGGCAAGGGGTCCCCCGCCTTGAGCTTGTTGCTCTGGATATATTTCCTGAGGCTCTCCTGCACGCTGACGTGAAGCAGCGGCGGTCGGGTCAGCGGTTCGATCGATTTTTGTTCCGAGATCAACTTGGTCTCCGAGATCGATTTGGGTTCCGGCATTTTGCTCCCAGAGCCGCTGCAAATGCGCCCGATGGCGCGTCGCAAAAGCGGTCGATGCTTGTAGCATAGCGACTTGTAGGATATCCTGCAAGCAAGAGGATTACATCGCTGAATGAAGATAGTTCTGGCCGGCTCAAGCCATTGGCACGCCGAAATGCATCTCGACGCCGCAAAGTCTTGTGGCGCCGAGATTGCCGGCATCTGGGATGAGGACGCGGAGCATGCACGCGCCTTCGCGGCGCGCCATCATTTGCCGTTCATCACCGATTTTGCGAAAATCCTCTCCAACCCGCCCGACGTGGTCCTGTTGATGGGACATCCTTCGACGGTGCCGGCGCTAGCGCGTGCCGTCATCGAAGCCGGCATACCGCTGATCCTGGAAAAGCCGGCGGCGAGCAGCACCGCAGCGTTGGCCGCGCTGCGCGACTTGGCGAGGCAGCACAAGGCGTTTGTCAGCGTTCCCCTGCCCAACCGTTTTGGGCCGGCCGTCGCTGCCTTTGAACGGCTGCGCAGCCAAGGCCGCGCCGGTGCGGTTGCGCATTGCCAGTTCCGGCTGGTCAACGGCCCGCCGCAGCGCTACGCGGCCGAAGGCGTTGCCTGGGTCGTGGATCCGGCGATCGGCGGCGGCGGCGCGCTGAGGAACCTAGGCATACACGGCGTCGACGCCGCGCTCGGTCTGGCAACAGGCGGGCTTGGACTGAAAGCCGTTTCGATCGAGAACCGCATTCACCGCGCCTTGGTCGAGGATCATGCGCTGCTTATGCTGGAAGACGCTGCCGGAACGTTGTTCATCATCGAGGCCGGATACACTTTCGCGTCGATGCGCCCCGGCGGCGACTTCGAATGGCGCATCGTCAGTGAGAATGCGACCCTCATCGACTATGGCGACCGCGCCATCTGTGCGACGCTCGACGATGGCGCTATCGTCGACCTGGCGATCGAATTGCCGGCGACGCGCTACCGGCTGTGCATGAGCGACACGCTCGACCGGCTGGCTCGAACGGCGCCGCCGGCGACTTCAATCGATGACTATGTTGCGGCGATGTCGCTGATCGACGCCGCGTATGACAAGGCAGGACGATGATTGGAATAGGCATTATCGGAGCCGGCGATTTCGGCGCGGCCCACGCAAGGGCAATCAAGCAAGTGCACGGCCTGCATCTCGTCGCATCGTGCCGCGGGAACAACGATGCCCTGGCCGCCTTCACCAGCGAACACGGTGGTCGCGGCTACACCGACTGGCGCAAGCTGCTGGACGACAGGGATGTCGACGCCGTCCTCATCGCCAGCCCTCACCATCTCCATGCCGAGATGGCGATCGGTGCGGCAAGGGCCGGCAAGCACATCATGCTCGAAAAGCCGATGGCGCCGACGGCGGCGGCCTGCGATGCGATCAATGCCGCCGTGGCCGCCGGTGGCGTCAAGCTGATGGTCGCCCATCTCATGCATCTCGCCCTGCCCTGCATGGCCGCCAGGCAGGCGCTAGAGGAAGGAGCGCTCGGCCGGCCGCTCATCGGATCGAGCTGGATCATCAAACTCTGGATGGAGCACAATCGCCGCGACTGGCATCTGCGCAAGGCGACCGGCGGCGGCATGCTGTTGACCGCCGGCATTCATGCGCTCGACCGCCTGGTCTGGCTGATGGATGACGACGTCGTGTCGGTAAGCGCCATGCTCGGCGCCAAGTTCCATGACCAGGAAGCCGACGACACCGCCCTGCTCGGACTGCGCTTCGCCGGCGGCGGGCTCGGCCAGGTGCAGAGCGTCGGCTATCGCAATGGCGCGGCCGGCTACGCTATGGACCTGGTCTGCGAGCAGGGGACGCTGCGCATCGACATGGACCGCGGCACGATGCTTGGCCGCGATACCACCTGGATCGACCTGCCCGGTTCCTTCGAGCCGAACTGGATGCACAATGCGCTGGTGCGTGAGTGGAGCGCGATGCGCGATGCCATTGCCGACGACAAGCCGGTGCCGGTCGACGGCGCCTATGGTCGCAAGATCATCGGCATCATCGAGGCCGCCTTTGCGTCGAACGAAACCCGGCGCGAACACGAGATCGCCGGTGCGCGCTGAACCGGACGACCACCTGAGCCACTTGCCCGCACACGCGCCGCGCGGCGTCTGGGGCGCGGTGATGCTGGCCATCGACGATCGTGCAGCGATCGACTGGGAGGCGACGGGCGAGACGGTCGCACGGCTCTGTGCATCAGGTGTCGATGGCATCTATTCCAACGGCACGGCCTGCGAATTCCACTGCCAGACCGAACCCGAGTTCGACCGTCTTTGCGACCTGGTGGCCGCGATAGCCGGCCGCTCGCGCCTGCCCTTCCAGATCGGCATCAGCCAGTCCAATCCGCGCGTCGCGCGCGAGCGGTTGATGCGGGCATCGGCGCTTCGCCCGGCGGCAGTGCAATTCACCTTGCCCGATTGGTGGCCGCCCAGCGATGACGAGGTCATGCGCTTCGTCGGCGGTCTTTGCGAGACCGCGCCTGACATGCCTCTGGTGCTATACAATCCACCGCACGCCAAGCGCCGCCTGATGCTCCAAGGCATCGCCGGGCTGCGTGCGGCCGTGCCGTCGCTGGTCGGCGCCAAGCTGCCGGGCGGCGACGCCAGCTGGTACGCCGACATGCGCCGCGAACTGCCGGGATTTTCGATCTTCGTGCCCGGCCATACGCTGGCGACTGGGTATGCACTGGGCGCCCACGGCAGCTATTCCAACGTTGCCTGCCTCAACCCGAAGGGCGCGGTGACGTGGTGGCAGATGATCCGCACCAACGTCGCAGCCGCTGCCGAGGTCGAGAAGCGCATCCAGGCTTTTCTCGCCACGCACGTTCTGCCTTTTCGCGCTCGCTACGCTGTCAGCGATGCGGCGCTCGACAAAGCGATGGTGGCGGCCGGCGGCTGGGCGCCGCTTGGCCCGCGACTGCTCTGGCCCTACAGCTCGGTTCCCGACGAGGAGATCGCGACGCTGGCCGAAGCCGCACGCACGGCCTTCCCCGAATGGTGGCAGTGACCGTCGGTTTAGGGCGCTGCGGCCGCACGTCGCTCATTCGGACTGCATTCGACTTCCCTAAGTGGTGGCACGTCTGGAAATCCATCTACGCTGGCCATCAGTTCCAAATACCGTTGCGCCGACGCGGCCCACTGAAATCGGGCCGTCCTTGCGCGACCGCGTGCGATTAATTTGGCTCTGAGGCCTTTTTCGTGGACCAGGCGCATGAAACAATCGAACCATGCATTCTCATCGCAAGGTGATGCGTACAAAACCGCATCCCCGCCGATTTCGGGCAGACTGGCACGGTCCGACATGACCACCGGACATCCAAGTGTCATGGCTTCGAGGGGCGGCAGTCCGAAACCCTCAACCAGGGAGGGGAACGCGAGGCATAGGGAATCGCGCAGAAGTGCGCCGAGTTCCGCGTCCGACCTTCTTCCCAGCCAAATGACGTTCGTCGACGTCTTGTTGCCAATGCTGCCGAAAACACGGGGCGTTGACGCGCCCACAACAACAACCCGTAGCCCCGCCGCGGCAAGGCGGTCGTGCATGCCAATGATCAAGCCGACATTTTTGTGCGGGATAGAACTGCCGAGTACGACGATCGTACCAGGGCCGGCAACTGCCAGGGTTTGTTCCGAGTGACAAGAAGCCCATCGCAGCGCATGTTCATGCCCGTTACCCACAACCTCGGCCTTTGCCGCCGGGCACACGCCATAGCGCGTCAGTTCAGCTGCAGAGTATTGCGATACTGTCGCGACCTTAAGCGCGGTCCTGCCCAAGGCAGGAATTAAGGTGCGGTAAAGAAGCCGAAATGGAAATGAATAACTCTGTGGGCATGCCCGTGTATTGACGTCGTGAATGCACAGCACCTGCCGGCGTACGGCGAGAGGGCCCGTATTGCAGAGGCTGAGCAGGCCGCCGCGAAGATAGGCCGGAAGCACAGCTTGCTCCCATGCATGCCCCCCGAAGCTGCCGACAGTCCTGACACGGATCGCGGCTAAGGACAATTTGTCAAGCGTCCCCGGTGGGACCAGCAACTCGACCGTTAGATCCCGCGCCAAGGGAGCTTGGCCCACGATCAAGGCATCCAGCGCCGAAACGATCTCGCGTGCGTACCGCTGAACTCCGGTGGTCGGCTGCGCGAGAAAACGGCCGTTGATCGTCCAATGTCGTGTCATCACAGGGTTTTGGTCACCAGCGCCATGTCTCAGTTCCGCGACTTTGGACGACCAAGACGGCAGGGTCATCTTGGCCTTTGGGACGTAACCGGTCGTTTGCCCGAGAGGCTTCCCGGCAGCTCTCATCCGAATGGCGTGGCAAATCATGGGCGTTTACGCCAAATGTTTGAGGTTCGGCGTGGCGCGGCAGTGGTAGACTGCGTTGGGCAGTGCGGCAGGTCTCAATCGTCGTGCTCGGATGGATGTCAGGCAGAGTTCAGCGAATGGAGTGATGCCGAAAATGTCTGGCGCAAGACAAGCATGTTCGCGCTGATGCAGCGGCCGACCAATCCATCGCAACCAGGTTCCATTAGACGGGCCGTCGCCGCGACCAGACGTCTTTGGACAACCCTGGCATGCCTGCTTGGCATGACGGCTTCGTGCGCAGCGGATTTGCTATGGGGGGTGAACGGCCATCCCTTCAACGCCTATCCTGGGATATCGATCGAACAGCAACTCGACTATATCCGCGACCTCGGCATGAAGTCGTATCGCGTCAACATTTCCAGCGCCGACAGCGCCACCAAACTTGCCGAACTGGTCAAAGCGGGCAAGGAGCGCGGAGTCCAGATCCTACCGGTAATCACGCCCGAACTAGACCTCGACAATGAATCCGTCGATGACCTCTATGCGCAGGCCTACGATCTCGCGTCGACACTCGTATCCCGCTTCAAGGACGACATCCGCGTTTGGGAGCTTGGCAACGAGATGGAGAACTACGCTATCTTGATGCCCTGCGAGATGCAGGACAGCGGAATACAATACAACTGCTCCTGGGGCCCTGCCGGGGGCACCGAGACGTCCGACTATTTCAGTCCGCGCTGGGCGAAAGTAAGCGCAGTGTTGCGCGGTCTATCGGATGCAACCGTCGCAGTGGATCCGACCATAAGAAAAGCAATGGGAACGGCCGGCTGGGGTCACCGCGCAGCGTTCATCCGCATGCTGCAGGACGGTATCAAATGGGATATATCGGTCTGGCACCTTTACGAGGGTGACCCGGAGGAAGCATTCAAATTCCTGGCGACGTTCGGCCAACCCATCTGGCTGACAGAGTTCAACTACAGCGGCGGCAGCCAACGAGGGGAAAAGCAGCAGGCCGAAGGTCTGGTCCAGATCATGACGCTCCTGCGCAGATATCAATCTCTATATGGATTGGAAGCTGCCCATATCTACGAACTGCTCGACGAGACGTACTGGGCGCCAAGCTACGAGGCCTTTATGGGCCTCGTCCGCCTGAAGAAGCGTGACAACGGGCTATGGGCGCCGAGCGGGCAAAAGCTGGCATATGATGCCGTAAAGAAAGTCATTGCGGACGGCGATGCCGGCTTGAGTTCGCCGACGGTCTCGACGAAGAGCTTGCCGCCTGCGGCCCAGACGTCGGTACCCCCCATTGCCGATGCCGGTGCATTTCACCCCTGTTCGCTTGATGCGTTCGACAAGTCTGCCTTCAACCATGCCAACCAGATTGCATATGCTTACTGCCTAATCTTGCGTCGCATGCCGTCTCCGACCGAGCAGTGGCGCGAGGTCGTCGCGATGAAGAAGGATCCATCTATCTTTCCGACACTGACGAAGATGTTGCTTTCGGTCGAATTCAGGACTGACAATCAGCCAGTTGGGCTTGGAAATGCGCAATTTGTGGCCCTTCTCTATCGGACATTGCTGGGACGGGAGCCAGACGGCCAGGGGCTTTCTGCTTACGTATCGAAACTGGACAGCGGCGAGGTAAGTGGAGAACAGATCGTGGCGGAATTGATCCATTCGTATGAGTTTCGCTCGAGACACACGGTTCTGTTTCAGAACGAGCCTCAGCAGGGGGTTCAATGAACGTTTTCGGCCGACAGGTCGTCACTGGCGCTGTTTGGGCTGCTGTCAAGACCTGGGGCCGGCAGATCGCAATGTTCGGCGTATTTGTGGTGTGGCGCGGCACCTTGGCCCCGAGGCGTTCGGGCTTGCGGCGCTCGCCATGGTGGTGCCCAATATTCCGGCTGCTCCGGTAACGAGGGGTCTACCTGACGCCAATATCCAGCGAGAGGAAATCGATCCCATCCACCTTGGTTCGGCTTTCTGCCTCGTAGCGGCGACAGGCGTTGCGATCACTGCACTTATCTGGATATCCGCCGGTGCCATCGCGGCCGCGTTCGACCAACCGTGTTTGGAGGCGCCCGTAAAATGGACCAGCGCCATCGTTGTGATCCAGGCGTTTGGTGTCGTACCGGCGGCAGTCCTCAAAGCGGCAACTGAATTTCGACTGTTTGCCGTCGCACGCTTACAGGCTCGGTAGTCGGCGGCGCGTTGGGGCGTAGGCATGGTTATCGCTGGTGTGTTTGCGTGTGGAGCCTCGTGTGGATGCAACTCACGAAGGCCGCAGTCGAAGCCGCCATTGCGTTGTGGTTGAGAAGAATGACCCGAAAGCGCTTGCAGCCCAAATCATCGGCCTTCTTGGAGATCCAGGCAGGCGGCAAAACTGGGACGCCAGGGAGCCGCGCTGGTCGCCGATCTCTATTCGGGGGAAAAAAAGCCCAGTCGACCCGGGACCTGTACGATAAGGCCCAACCGTTCACGGCTTGGAAAGGGAAACCGCTCTTTCGCTCAGCGCCGGGCCTTGAACGACGTGAACACCGAGCCCGTGTCATCTCCCCACTCCCAGTTGACGGCGAGTCCGACCCGCAAAATTTGAAGGGCGGCATCATCGGGATAGATGTCGGTGAGGCTTCGCTGCATCACCAGTTCGTCGTCGATCAAGATTGCAAACCGATTTCCGTCGAATGCAACGCGCATGCGAAAACGTTTTCCCCAAACGACCTTGTCCGCCACATTGGTCCAAACCGCGTCATAAAGTTCCTCAAAGCCGAGCCGCTTGATGAACACCGAAATCGAAGCACCGTGGTAGACGTCGTCGAGCCAAGTCGTGACACAAACGTAGTTGTCGCTGTCTTGCCAGAAAAGCAGTCCTGCCCGGCCGCGCTGATCTTGTCCTCGGCGCTCCCCAGGAGGCTCGATTGTGACCTCGAGATCGGCGAATCCCGGTAGGTCCCATGGCAGCGAATAGAATGTTCGACCCGGGTTCGGCGTGTCTACGCTCGCGCGCACACGGGCGCTGCCCAGCCCGTCGACGTCGATGACCCCGGTGCCCAGTGTTCTGGCCCATTGCCCGCCGCCCAGCTCCGACGTGCGGCGATCTAGTTCGCCGGCAGTACCGGTAAAGCCGTCGGCGTAGGACAGGCTTGCTCCGAGTTGCTTCCAAGGTGCCCCCAGAGGCGCCATTAATGGGATGGGAACTTCGCAAGGATGAGCCTCGAAATTATGCCAGCGCGGCTCGCTGTCGAAGCTTTTCCATATACCTACTCCGGTAGCGTTCTCGACTGAATCGGCCTCGACAGACGCTTCGAAAAGGCGAAACCCGTCCAGAAAGCAGCTCACCTGACCGTTCCAGTCAAGAATCTGGACCGAATGAGTAGTACACTCGCGCAAAGCGTGTTCCGTACCGGTCACGATCGCAATCTCTTTGCCCGATTGCTTGCGCACCAAGGTCCATCCGAGCGTCGACAGTTTCAGCACCCAGAAATTGTCCTTGTCCCGAAACCGAAAGACGAGACCACACACATCCGAGACGGCGCCAATTTCCAGCAGTCCGTGGATCAATCCTGAAGGGCGACCAGGATCGACGACGGATAGGTTACCGCCAGCGTCCTGCGAAAAATGCCACCGCCCCCCGATCGCAGCGATTTGCCCCGGCCAGCCTTCAACGAGTGCATCGGCAGCGTGGGCGGTGCCAAACAGCGTCGAAAATTCAGGTATCCGCCCGACTTGAACCGCTTGGACGCGTGTGTCGACCCGAAACCCGATCTGGCCAAGTGCCGACTGATGAACACCCGCAAACAGCTTTTCGTCCTTGTTGAAAGGATCGATCGCGATCGGACGCATCATCGGAAAAGCGGCAAGACCGTGAGCTTTTTGGTCGGCGGCCGCATAATAGATAGCGCCCTGCTCTCGCAACGCCACGACGTAATAGACATGAACGTTCTTTAGGCGCCGAAACGCACTAAGGCATTGCTTTCCTACACGAGCCCACAACTCGCCGTTTTCGCCTTCGGCGGCATGCACGACAAAGCCGCAGCCCTCTTCCACGGGATTAATCGGCGCCTCACTGGGGAACCAACCGACAGCCAGGTTCTCGTCGATGTTCGATCCCCGGTAGGTCCTGGAGGTGCTAAGCGTCCACCACCAAAAACGGCGAAGGGTGAGCCTCTTTCGTGGCGCACGCATCAGGGAAACCAGACGGCCGGGCCATGGGTCAATGCCGGGTCCTCGCAGCCAACGGTAGACTCGCCTGGCGAGGTCTTCAGGCAATGGCGATCCCTGCGATGTGTTGTGGCCGTTGGTGATCGAGACCAATAGGACCAGACCAGCCTCTCGCTGAAAGGGACCATAGGAGATCCCTTGCCGGCCCCAGCCTGGCCTGACGAGCGGCTGGAAACGAAGTGCTCCGTGATCGATCGCGATCTGACGTTCGATGTCGCGTCCTCGCCTGATACCTCCCTTAACTGCCAAGGTGCCAATTACCGCACCGCGGGCGCGTTCGTCTTGAAAATTGTCTGCGACAAGAACCTCCGGCCGGGCAACGCCGGACCCAGCCTCTTCAGCAGTTTCTGCCCAGTCATGACGGTGCAACAACTAGACCCTCCTCACGTCATGGACTGCGCGAGAATCGTACGAGGTTCTTCAAGGCATCGATGACGTGTCGCAGCCCCGGGCAGAAGTCGCGCACCGCCTCGCTTTTCCCGTTTGATCACGCTTGCTGTCCTTGTATGAGATTCCCTTCGATAGCGCCGCAAATATAGTTCTTAGGCGCCCACCGGCTGCGCCAGGACGTGTTCGACCCGCCATCCTCCATTGCCATAGGAGGCTGGCAGCGGTTTCAATGCGTAGCCTGCAGCAGTCAGGAGTTCCGCGATCTTTCGGGCCTTGCGGTCGAGCCCCTCGCGTGATGCATCGTCGACCTCATAAATCACCTTCGGACGGTGCCTCCGTAGCGTTTCCGTCATACCGCCCAGGACGTCGATTTCGGCGCCTTCCACGTCGATCTTGACCAGCGAGGGCGGCCTGAGGCCTCGGTGGGCGATGGCATCGTCAATAGTGACTATGCTGACTTCCAGCCGGCCATTCATGTCCGGCGGTGCTCCCGCCGAGGCAAGTGTGGCGCCGCCGATGTGATGGGCGAGCAGAAGCTGGCCACGACCGGTTGTCGCGCCCGCGGCTTCGGCGAACACCCGTATCGTGTCGAACCCACTGAGCCGCGCACTTTCTGCGACAGCGGCGGCGTTGCGGGGGACAGGTTCGAACGCATAGACTTGGCCACGCGGCCCTACGCGGCGCGCGGCGATGAGACAGAAGAATCCGATATTCGCGCCGATGTCGAAAAAGGCGTCGCCGGGCGCCAGGTTTGCCGCGATCGCCTGTTGGATGGGCGGCTCGTACGTGCCGCGAACAAAGTTCGGGTCGGCGCTCTGCGCCACGAGCTTGAGACCGGCAGCCTCTCCCTTGGCTATGACGCGTGCGTCGCAGAACACGCCGAGGAACTTTGCCGTCAATCTCACGCGCTCTTCCCCAATCTGCGACGCCTCGGGACGCGGGCCAGCCGTGCCGCTCGCCGCGAAGGTGACAGATTGTGCACCCGGGATCGAGCCCGACAACGGTTGGCCGCCTCCTACTTCCTCCGGCTGATCGCTACTCCGATTGTCTCATTCTGGGTATCTGCCGGCCTTTCGGTCCAATGGAACGGTGGGATCGTTGCGCCAGACATGGATATCCTTGGGAGCATCCCATCCAATTGAAACGAACTCGCGATCGCCGTCGCCGTCGAGGTCGACCGCGCGGGCGCCGAGATGGTTCTCCAAACCTTCGCCGACCAGTTGCTCGACGAACCGCCCGTCCAGATTGCCATGATGAGGTCCGGCCGGCCATCGTCATTCATATCGGCCACCGAAAGACTGTTGAGGGAGCCACGCGAGGTGATTTCCTGCTGCTCCCAGTTTGACCTGAAGTCGCCGGGATTGCGCACCAACAGGCCTTTGCGTGGTCGGCCTGCCCTTTTCCCCACTCCGATCGGCAGATCCGCCCAACCGGCAAACCGCCTCGATCGCTTCGTCCTCACCGGTGATCCGCTGGGCCTCCATATCAAGCCGATTTGAATGGGATGCCGAACCATCGGTAACGAAAATAAACCGGATATCGGCGCCCGAGCTGAACTTCTTGCTGGCGACCCCTCCACATCCCAACGTCTCATCATCGGGATGGGGTGCAATGATGACAGCCGACGCCTGCCAGTCTGCTACGTCGAATGGATGAGACCGCTTACGCATCGCTGTATCGAGCATAGCGCCAATCGTATGCCTGACGTCATGCATCGATGGTTCCGATCATCCCTTCTTCGGTGTGGTTCAACCCGACCTGCGCATGGTAGCAAAACACTGTAGGCGATTGGGGTGAGAAAACAATGAAGGTAGGAATTCTGGCTGGCGGATTGGGAACACGGCTGGCGGAAGAAACCGAAATCCGGCCGAAACCAATGGTCGAGATCGGAGCAAAGCCGATCCTCTGGCATATTATGATGCATTACTATGCATACGGCCACCGCGAGTTCGCTGTCGCGTTGGGATACAAGGGCGAATACATCAAACGCTGGTTCAGTGACTATGTAGCATTCGATGGCAGCTTGACTGTCAATGCCGCATCGGGAAGCGTCAAGCGCCACTCGAACTCGCTGCCTGATTGGTCCGTCGATCTTGTGGAGACGGGGCTGAATACGCTGACGGGCGGCCGCATAAAACGCCTGATCGACTGGATGGGCGACGAGACATTCATGCTCACCTGGGGCGATGGCGTTTCGGATGTCAACCTTGATAAACTGATCGCCTTCCACAAATCGCATGGCAAGCTTGCAACGATGACGGCGGTGCGTCCGCCGGCACGCTACGGGCACATCGAATTCGATGGCCATCGCGTTGTCGACTTCACAGAAAAACCACAGGCCTCAGAGGGTTGGATCAATGGCGCCTTCTTCGTGCTCGAGCCGGGCATAAAGGACTATATCGATGGCGACGACGTCATGTTCGAACACGCGCCAATGCAACGGCTCGCAACCGACGGCCAACTGATGGCATATCGCCACGAATCCTTCTGGCAATGCATGGACACCATCCGCGAAAAGCATCTCCTTCAGAAATTGTGGGACAGCGGGCAGGCGCCCTGGAAAACATGGGAATTGATCGATGAAAGTTCTGGTTACAGGCCACCTCGGCTACATCGGTTCCGTCCTGACTCCGATGCTGCTTGAACGCGGCCATCACGTCACGGGACTAGACAGCGACATCTTCCGGTCATGCACTTTCGTAGGGACGTTGGCCGAAGTGCCGACGATCGAGAAAGACATCCGTGACATCGAAATCGACGACGTCGCCGGCTTCGACGCGATCATCCATCTCGCAGGACTTTCAAACGATCCGTTGGGGGACTACCGACCCCTCCTTACCGAAGAGATCAACTGCGGCGCTTCGGTCAGGCTTGCGCAGCTCGCCAAGGCCGCCGGTGTCCAGCGGTTCCTATATGCCTCCTCTTGCAGCAATTATGGCGCGGCCGGCGACAGCTTTCTAACTGAAGATGCTCCCTTCAACCCGGTGACGCCTTACGGCGCCTCAAAGGCAAATGTGGAGCGAGCGGTCGCGCCGATGGCGGATCAATCGTTCAGCCCGACATTCCTGCGTGCTTCCACTGCCTACGGCCTGTCGCCTCGCATCCGCTTCGATCTCGTCGTCAACAACCTGACCGCCTGGGCCTACACGACCGGCCTGGTCTATCTCAAGAGCGACGGCTCGCCATGGCGTCCAATCGTCCATGTTGAGGACATTTCGCTGGCCTATATTGCCGTACTCGAAGCCGAGCGAGAGCTGGTCCACAACGAGGCATTCAATGTCGGCTTGACCACGGAAAACTATCAGATTCGGGAGATCGCGGAGTTGGTGCAAACGATCGTTCCCGACAGCCGCGTGAAGTTCGCGCCCGACGCCGGGCCAGACAAGCGGTGCTATCGCGTCGACTGCACCTATATTGGTCGCCGCCTGCACGGTTTTAAGCCGCAATGGACGGCGCGGCGCGGTATCGAACAGCTCTATTACACATTTCGCGCAGCAGGCCTTGCACTTGGGGATTTCGAGGGCGAGCGATTCAAGCGCATCGCCCATGTGCAGAAGCTGATCCAAGATGGCGAACTGGATACCGATCTGCGCCGCATGCCGCAGTTTGCGGTAGCGGTTTGAGCAAACACAGCCGGGAGCCATGGCCATGATGATTGCTGGTGCAGCATCTGTAACCGAGCAGGTTTGCCGCTCCTGCGGCGGGAGTCATATCGACACGTTCCTGAAGCTCGGCACGACGCCACTTGCCGATCGGCTTCCCGTGAGCGTCGACGATGACCAGGAAGAGCCGGCCTTCCCACTCAACGTCGCCTTCTGTTGTGATTGCAGTTTGGTACAGATCACGGAGACGGTTAACCCGAGAATTCTGTTTGCCGATGCTTACCCCTATTACTCCTCGTTCTCGCAAGCGCTGCTGAGGCACTCCCGAGACAATGCGCGTGACTTGATCGAGCGTCGTAACTTGGATGCCAACAGCTTTGTGATCGAGTTGGCGAGTAACGACGGCTATCTCCTGAAGAACTATGTCGAGGCGGGCATACCAGTACTCGGCATCGACCCCGCCGAAGGACCTGCCGCCGCTGCGGAGAAAATAGGCGTGCCGACACGCCTGGCCTTTTTTTCCCGTGAACTGGCGGAGAAGCTTCGCCAACAGAAGATGCGGGCCGACGTCATTCACGCAAACAACGTTCTCGCCCACGTGGCCGACACCAATGGTTTTGTTGCAGGCATTGCGCGGTTGCTCAAGGACGACGGCGTTGCGGTGATCGAGGCGCCATATGTCGAACCAATGATCGACCATTGCGAATTCGACACGATCTACCACGAGCACCTCTGCTATTTTTCAGTGACGGCATTGGACAAGCTGTTTCGACGGCATGGCCTTTATCTCAACGAGGTAAAACACTTGTCGATTCATGGCGGCTCACTTCGCCTGTATGTCGAAATGCGGGAACATGTCGGAGCGAGCGTCACCAACCAGATCGCTCATGAAAGAGCACGAGGGATTGACGCCATTGATTACTATCTCGATTTTTCCGCGACGGTCGACAAATTGAAAGTCGAGCTCTCCACATTGCTACACCGGCTGAAAGCCAGCGGCGCCTCAATTGCTGCCTATGGAGCAGCAGCCAAAGGCGCTACCTTGATCAATACGGTCGGCATCGGACGCGACCTCGTCGACTTCGTCGTAGACCGCAACACCCACAAGCAGGGCAAGCACATGCCCGGTCAGAAAATTCCGATCCGTTCTACGGAAGCTCTGTTGGAGGCGCAACCTGACTATGTTCTGGTGCTTGCCTGGAACTTCCTCGATGAAATCATGGAACAACAGGCTGAATATCGAGCCAGGGGCGGAAAATTCATCGTCCCCGTGCCGACCCCGCGGATCGTGTGACCGTGCAAGTCCAAAGCGCTGCCTGCGAGGCGCATGAACCGGTGACGAATTCGATGCGTCTTCGCGGCGATTGTCCGGTCTGTCGGTGCAAGGATCTGCTGCATTCGGTATCATTGGACGCCATCCCATTTTCGTGCAATTCCCTGCACCCTGACGCAGAGTCGGCCGCTGCTGCGCCGACTGGCCAATTCGTCCTCGCGTTTTGCGGCAATTGTGAACATTTCTTCAACGCGGCGTTCGAAGATGGTCGGATCGGCTATACGCAGAATTACGAGAACTCCCTGCATTTCTCGCCGCGCTTCGTGGCCTTTGTCGAGGATCTCGCGGGTCGCCTGTCCACAGCCTACGCGATTGACGGAAAATTGGTCGTCGATATCGGTTGCGGCAAGGGTGATTTCCTCAAACGGCTTTGCTCAACCAGCGGCGCCAGAGGCATTGGTTTCGACAGGAGCTTCGAAGACAATCGGGGCGACGACGTCGCCGGCGTCGAGTTCATCAATGACTGGTTCAGCGATGCCTATCCGGACGTCAAGCCTGACTTCGTCTCCTGCCGTCACGTCCTGGAGCACATAGCCAGCCCGATCGCCTTCCTGCATGGGCTTCGCTCCCATCCAGGCGTTGAGCCGAGCACCGTATTTTACATCGAAGTGCCTAATGCCCTCTATACATTGCGCGACATGGGGATCTGGGATCTGATCTACGAGCATGTATCCTACTTCACGCCGCACTCACTGCGGGTGGCGATGGAGACAGCAGGATTCGAGGTGCTTAACCAGGGCGCGTCGTTCGGTGACCAGTACCTCTTCATCGAAGCAAAGCCTAGCGAACCCCGGATGATGGCCCCGTATTCAAAATCTGACAAGATCGATGCGCTCGTCCACCGATTCGACCGAACCTATCGCGACAAGGTCGCCTGGTGGCGCAGCTACCTTGCAACACGAGACCCGGAGCAGACCGTTGTCTGGGGTGCGGGATCAAAGGGCATTACATTCGTCAACATCGTTCCTGAAGGGGCGCGGATTGGGGCGCTGGTCGACGTCAACCCGCACAAGCAGGGGCGCTTTGCTCCTGGCACCGGGACACCGGTGGTTGCTCCCGAGAGCCTGCGCGGCAAGCCCCTGCAGTCTATCGTCGTGATGAATCCGCTCTATCGAGACGAAGTTGCCCAGGCCGCCTGCAAGCTCGGTCTCTCAGCGGAGATCATTGTGGCATAATTCGGCGATCTGCGGCTTGCGCTTTGCGTCTGTGATCCCACCGATGTCGATCCGGTCGAGGTTGACTGGAGCGCCCGCCTTGTAGGCAGCGACGAGAGGAAAATGCGGAGCCCAAGCCCACGTTGAAGTCGGGAATCCTTCCGGTATGGTTTTCAATGTTCAGGTCATGCGGGCGATCGCCGCGACTTTGGTGGTCTGGGTTCATACCCAGGAACTGATCGTGACCGACGTCCTTCCGCATTGGCTCAGGAGTTTTGGATACGGAGGTGTGGACCTATTTTTCGTCATAAGTGGATTCATCATGGTCCGCACGACACAAAATAAAAATATACGGCCCATTCAATTCTACAGGAAGCGTATCCTTAGGGTGGCCCCTCTGTACGCGTTTTTCACAATTCTTATAGTGATTTTGAGCGCGACCATGCCTGATGTTTTAAACAGCACTCAAATAGAAGTTTCTCAAATCGCAAAATCTCTAGTTTTTATTCCGTTTGAGAAAACGCCAGATAGCCTTTACCCAATTTACTACCTTGGTTGGACTTTGAACTACGAAATGTTTTTTTACAGCATTTTTGCAGTCGCGTTGTTGTTGCCCAAACGCGCCAGGCTCATGGCGATCACCGCTGTTATCGTCTCTCTTGCCGGTATCGGAAACAGCATTGGAGGTCTTTCCGATTATGGGGTCGCGGCTTTTTTCTATACGCGGCCAATCCTGATGGATTTCGTATTGGGAGTGCTGGCGGCGGGCTACTTCCACGATTCGGCGCGCACCGCCAGAAATCCCATGAGGTGGTGGGTATGCCTCGCCGCCGGGGTCTCTTGGCTCGCTTTTGGAGGGGAAGTCATCGGTTTCGGCGACGTCCCCGTCTCGCCACCGACCGATACCTTCCTGAGGTTCGGCATCGCATCCGGCTTGATTGTGGCGGGAGTAGTCGGGCTGGAGCAATCAGGGACAAGGATCGGCTCTCCACTGATGCAACGTGCGGGTGACGCAAGTTATTCGATATATCTGTCACACTATTTCTTTATCGCGGCGGTCATCGCCGTTGCCAATCGGTTGGAGTTGAACGACGCTGCTCGCGCCCTGCTCGCGCCCGCCACCATGGCGGCGGCGGTAGCCGTGGGTTTCGCAACCTATCATCTGCTGGAGCGTCCATTCGCTGGTGACCTCGGCATCTACCAACGCCTCGCCAGGCTGTTTGTGGCACCGCCTCCCATGCAGCCGCGCGCCATTACCGAGGAAACTGTGATGGGGACTACCCGGAAAGTCCAAAGGCCAGATGCCTTAGAGTCAGACTCACAATCTAAGACGACGTGAAACCAGTACCTTGCGATTTTCCGGATGAGCGGGTGGACGGACGCTCGGTAGATCCAGGCGGTGGCATTCGGCGACCCACCTTTTGCGGTTGGCGGCCTGACTTTACCACTCCATCGACGTCGATCCGTTGCAGGTTGACCGGCCTCAGCCAGCAGTGTCGCGTATAGTCGGTTGAGCGGCGCATAAACTGCGCCCATTTAAGTGGCGTCTTGGACAGCGCCCGCCAAAGGGACAGCGAGTTAAGGCCGATCAGAAAGCGAGACCGGATGAGCTGCCCGCGCCGGTCAACCGCTGCATAGGTTACGAACCCGCGAAACGCAGCGCCGAACCTCTTCAGCACGGCATCAACCTGTACGTCGTAACGCTCGTTGGCGGCGAAACCTTGAAGCGACTTTGTTGTCCCGACTGGCCGCGTGTGTCTTACAACGACATCGTCAACTATGGCGTAACGCAACCAAGGCATGTCAGTCAGGCGGGTCCAAAGAAGGTCTATTCCCGTCTCGTAGCCAAGCCCGAATAATTTCAACGCCGTTTGCAGGCACCTGGCGCTGAACACCGGACACATCATCTCGACCGTGTTGGTATATCGCAACAAGTATCGCTTGCCGCTGACAAGTGTCGCTGCGTAGGAGAAATAGCTATCCCAAGACAGCGCTGGCTGAAACAGATCAAGTTTATATTGGCGGCCGATTGCGAACAGGCGATTCAAGTCCAGCTTCGTCACCTCGATGTCATCGTCGATCAATGCAATGAGATCATACCGCGTCACAATTTCAGGGTAGCATTGAAACAAGGCATGATACCCGGCGATCTTGCGCCCCGGCAGAAATACGCTGAAATCGTTCTGTCCATGGGAGACGCCAGGCTCGTAGGCGGCCACGAGAAGATCGAAGTCGGCTTCGCCCGTCCCCTCAGTCCAGCCGGCATGCAAAGAGCTACGCCCTGCCCGGACGATCACCAGATTTCTCTTGCCCGAGCCCTCCGGCAATTTCCGAAAGGCTGACACTGCCGCGGCCGCGGGCGTGACTTGGCGAAGGTTCATGCAAAGCCTCCCGGCGGGCGCCGCACCAGATCACTCGTTTCTAGCCAGGAGATCGGTTTGAGACGGCATGAATGCGTTTCAGCGCTCCCAGCCCAGCGCCGCGGAGCTTGGTACGAAGCTTCGGAGAAACAACGCCCACAAGTTCCAGGCAAAATCTCGCGATGAGCAGCGGATCCAAGATCCATGCAACCAGATGAAACAGTGTCATACCCATCGGTGCTGTGCGCCTGTGCCGATAGGCAATCGCGACGAGGTGTTTTAGCCGCCTCGACAATTCAAACGCATTTGCATTAGAGCCGCCAGGATTTTGCCAAGCCAATCGTTCGGAGCTCGGCAACCGCACCGAGCGCGTCGGATGGTCGCGGCTGTATAGTATCGCGTTGGGCGCGTGAACAAACGTCCCGAGAAGAGCCATCTCGGCCAGAAGCGCACAGTCGGAGCCGTAGTAGGGCTCGTGCAATGTCGTTTTGACTAAGGAATCCCGACGCCAAAGGCCGAACATCGCCGCATCCCATCCGTGCGCAGCAACCATCAACCGGAAGCGGGACGCGGGCGACGATCCTTGCATGTCCGGCAGCACCCTTTCGACATAGGAAGTCAGCTGCCCGGTCTCGTCGATTCCCAGCAGTCGCGGGTAGGCAATGACGTGGCGGGCATTCGCGTCAAGCGCACGCACGCAGTCCATCAGGAAACCGCTGCTCAAGAGGTCATCGTGCGCGCACCATTTGAAATATTCGCCCGAGCTCAATTCGAAAGCTCGATTGAAATTGGCCGCGGCCCCTAAATTGCGTGCGTTTCGGACATAGCGGACGCGCTTGTCCCGCCGCGCGTATTCCAAACATATATCGGCTGTTCTATCTGTCGAAGCATTGTCGGTGATGACAAGTTCGAAATCATCGAAGTCCTGCTCAAGGATCGACTGGATCGCCTCGGCAACGAAATTCTCGCCGTTGTAAACCGGCATACCAAGGGACACTTGCGGCGACTTGGAACGTTCCATTTTCCGGATTCTTCTTTGACGAGAGCGCAATCAGACCGCGACGACTTCCGGTCGCAGGTCGAGCGCAATCAAGGATTGCGCCACTTCATTCAGGTATATCGGGTTCATGACGATGACGAGATCAGGCGGAGTGTCCAACAGGTCGCTCGGCGCGATGACCGGGTGACCGGTTCCGGGCGTAAACTTGCCTTGCTTGTAGGGGTTGATATCGACTGCTGCCCAGACTTCGTCTCCAAGCTGCAAGGTCGTCAGGAACGACACTGCCTTGGAGCCGCCGCCCCACAGGACGACCCGCCGGCCGGCGGCGTGCGCGGCGCGAATGCGCTCCTGCCAGGAATTCTGAACGGCTCGCACGCGAGCGGGAAAGGTTTCCGCCAAACGGTGCATCACTTCCAGATCGTGCTCGAGCGGTAATCTCGGTGTCGTCCGGCCTGCCGACGGCCGGGCATACTGAACTATGTACTGGTTGTCATAGACGAGCTCCAGATCGGTAACGTCGAAACCTTCCTGGCGAAACAGGCGTGCGTGCGCGCCAGGACTGAAATAGGAGCAATGCTCGTAGTAAATGTCCCAGAACGCGCTCTCGACGAGCACACGTTTTGCATCGGGCGTTTCGAATACGGCCCAATCCTGGGTCCTTTTGCCGATCATCTTGCGGATCAGCCGCACGAAACTCGAAACCGAGCTTACGTGTTCGAGCGTGTGGCGACAGAGGACCGTATCCGCCTGGAGATGCTGGTAGTCTGGTCCGAAAAAATCGACGATGATCTTGACGTCGCCGTACTCGTCATTACGGCCTTTGTCGGCTCGATAAGCTGGATCGATGCCGAGCCCGGTGGCGCCACCCGATATGCAAAGTTCGCGGAGAAATTCACCCTTGCCGCAGCCGATCTCCAACACGTGCTTGCCGGCTATCGCACATTTTTGTGCAATCTCGCGTGCAAGTCCCTTCGCGAAATTGTTGAAGGTGCTGGAAAAATGCTGGGATTCCTCAAAATTGGTCGAATAGCCCATGACCGTTTCGTCAAAGGCCTTGTTGAATATGAACCCGCATGCTTCGCAGAATGCGAGGTCAAGGTCGCGGCGGGGAAAGGCGTGGGCTGCTTGGGCCGAATTAAGCAGGACGCAGCTATGCACCGGGATGGATTCGACCCGGTAGATTGACCGGCTGACGGGCGCCGAGCAGCACGGACACGCGGCCGGTCGAAGCGCTTTGCTGTTGCTTGCCATGTGAAGGTCAAATGAATTCATTGTAGAATTGGCTCGATAAGTGAACCGGTTATATCGCGCGTCGAGCTCTCGGCTCCGAAGAGTTCATTGTACTCGGTTGCGCGAGCGAGTTGGACAGACTGGGCCAGGCCGAGGGCGTCGAGAATCGCCAGGTCGAATCTTTCCTCGGAGAACCGGGTCGCGTTCATGCGACAGGCGTGCGGCGTAATGGACAGCGCATTTTTCTCGAATAGATCGATGGCCCCAGCTACGGAATCGACGGCCTGACGGTCGAAGAGCACACCTGTCGGATGGGCGCTCTCGCCAAGCGGCCGGACAATGTCACGCGCACCTCCGCGGCCGAAGGCGATCAATGGCGTGCCGCACGCCTGGGCCTCGGCAAGCGTTATCCCGAAATCCTCGCATCCAGCGAACACCATCGCACGAGCATTGGCGATTCTTTCGATGTATTCATGCCGCGGCAGATAACCGGTGAAGACTATGTTGGAGCCGGCAAGCGATCGCAGATGCTTGGATTGTACTTCGTCGCCTACAACAACCAGGCGACGCGACGGCGTTTTGCTGAACGCCTCGATTATCAGATCCGTACGCTTATACGGGGCGTGGAACGCGGCCGTGACGTAGTAGTCATCCTTGTTGACGACGAGTTTAAGATCCTCGATGGCGACGGGCGGATGGACTACCCGCGCGTCGCGGCCGTAAATCCGTTCGATTCGAGAGCGGACATAATTCGAGTTTGCCAGCATCAGGTCAGGACCATGTGCCGTTCGGGTGTCCCAGGTCCGCAGCCTGTGAAGCATGTAACGAAAGGCAAGACCTTTCGGTCCAAATCCCAAGCCGGCTTGCTGCAAATAGGAGAATTGTTCGTCCCACGCATACCGCACCGGACTGTGCACATAGCACAGGTGTAGTTGGTCTGGGCGAGTCAGAACGCCTCGAGAGAATGCGGCCGAAGAGGAAATTACCGCGTCATAACCTGTGACATCAAATTGTTCGATCATAAACGGACAGAGAAAGAAAAGTGACCTGTAGTACTTTTCCACGAACGGAAGTCGATTCATGCCGGAAACGTGGAAAATTACGCCTGGAAAATACTCTTCCTTGATTTCCTTCGGGAGAAAATCAAAGAGGGTGAAGACCTCGGCTCTCGGAAAAGTCTTGCAGATCCGAGCAAGGACCTGCTCCCCTCCCCGAAAGTTGGGGCACCAATCATGCACGACGGCGATGCGGGCGTTGCGGTCTATCGCGGCAAATGGCGTCTTGCTGATGGATCGCAAATGTTTGGCATCACGGCCCACCATGGTGGTTGCTTTCGGCTGTCGCACATGGCGCATGCTTTGCCCCTCACGGAATGTTGGCACCTTTTTCCGGAATTCTTGTTGCCCGGATGCTCAGCGACTGTGTGTCGTCCGTCCCGTCCAAACAAGTTGCCTATCGGGTTAAGCGCCGCACCCTCCCGAGGCCGGATGTACTCCAACGAGGTACGTCTCCTACTTCGATGGGCCTAAGCACGCCTCAACGCTAACCTTATGCGCAGGCTGTATCGGCGCGACCGGCGGATTAGGATCATAGCGCGCTCACTTCGCAAGCAGTGGTCGCGCGCCGTATCTGCATCCATTGCCCGCGAGGAGAGTTGATCGTCGATGAAAGTGGCTGTTATAGTCGCAACGTTTGGTCGCAGGGAACATGTGGCTCGGCTTCTCGCACAGCTTGAGCGACAGACCCTGCTCCCTGACGCGGTGATAGTCTCGGCTCCTGACGCCGATCATACTCCCAACAACATAGTTTGCCGGTTTCCTGTATCGCGCGTATTCGGAAAAACCGGCTTGCCGGCGCAGCGCAACATCGCCCTCGATATCGCAGGCGACCGTTTCGACATAATCACCTTTTTCGACGACGATTTCATTCCTGCAGACGACTATCTCGAAGGCGTATCGAAGGCGTTCAAGCAGCAGCCCGACTGGGCCGTGGTGACTGGAAACGTGCTGAAGGACGGTGCGACGACTGCAGGGCTCACGTGGGACGAGGGTATCCAGGCGCTTCGCGAAGCCGGCACAGCGACTGAAGCGCGCGCCGTGGATCGACTCAGCGCCTATGGATGCAACATGTCGATCAGGGCGGCATTCATCGGCGGCCTGCGCTTCGATGAGCGGCTCGTGCTCTATGGGTGGCAGGAAGACGTTGATTTCACCAGCCAATTGAGAGCCAGAGGGCGGGTCGTCTTTTTGCAGTCGATCCGCGGGGTTCATCTCGGCATCAAGAGCGGTCGCGTAAACGGCGTTCGTTTCGGCTATTCTCAGGTGGCGAACCCAATCTACCTCATCCGCAAAGGGACCGTTCCATCGACTGTCGCACTTAGATTGATGAGCAAAAATCTGCTTGCCAATCTCGCGCGCAGCCTCTGGCCGGAATCCTATATCGACCGGAGAGGACGCCTGCGCGGCAATCTCCTGGCTCTTTCACACGTCGCAAGAGGCCGGGTGCAGCCAGAATATATTCTGGAGATCTAACGCAGAGGTAAAAGATGCTCGATGACCCGTCCTTTTCGATCGACAGAGGCACTTGCTCAAATCACCGAGCCCGGTGCTCCGGCAGGCTGTCCAATCGGCGCCAGGCTTGGCGCCTGCTTCACGTCGTGATGTCGGCGGTGATGTCCTTGGCCAGCATGTTGGGTGTTTCGGCCGCAAACGCCAAAGATTATGTGCTCGGCCCGCAGGATAAGCTCCGCATCAAGGTTTACGAATGGCGTGCGTCGCGCGACACGATATTTGGCTGGGAGGCTCTCAACGACGAATACACGGTCGGTCCCAACGGCTCCCTTTCGCTACCGCTGGTCGGTGAAATCAAGGCTGCCGGCCTCACCACCGGCGAGATTGCGAACTCCATCGGCGACAGGCTGATGAAAAGTGTCGGCCTTATGCGAAAACCGGACACGGCGGTGGAGATCGTCCAGTTCCGACCGTTTTACGTTGTCGGCAAGGTGACGCAATCGGGAGAATTCGCATATCGGCCTGGGCTGACCGTCTTGCAGGCATTGAGCATCGCGGGCGGGTTGCGGACTCGAGAGGACAGGGATGCCAGGTTCGAGCGCGAGGTGATCCAAGGTCGAGGGGATGTGAACCTGCTTAGACTGAACGAGGCCAATCTCCTCGCTCGCAAGGCACGACTCGAGGCGGAACTCTCGCATGCCAGCGACATTCAGTTTCCAGCCCAGTTGACGTCGCGCATTCAGGACGACGTCTTTGCTATGCTCATGAAGCAGGAGCGTTTGATCTTCCAAGCGCGCAGCGAAGGATTGGACACTCAGATCAAGGCGCTTCAAGGTCTGCGTGAGTTCCTCCAGAAAGAACTCGCCTCGCTGGGAGAGCAACTCGTTTTCCTCGACAAGCAGATCGGCTCCATCCAGAAAGAGTTGACAGCGGTTTCGGCGCTTGTGGTCAAAGGTCTTGCGGCGGCGCCGCGGGAATTTTCTCTAGAACGAGCCCTTGCCCAGGCGCAGAGCGAGAGGTTGTCGGCGGAAACCAGTCTGCTGCGCGGGCGTCAGGAAATCAGTAAGACAGACATATCAATTCTCGAACTCGAGGACGGACGGAAAAAAGAGATAACGATCGACCTGCGTCAAACTCAAGCTGAACTCGATGCTCTCGACAGCAAGACAGAAACAGCAAGGCGGCTATTGTACGACTCCGCGATATCTGCCCCGAATCTTCTTGCCCGGCGAGCCGACGCGGATCTGGCTGCGCCGATCTACACGATTTTCCGACCGTCGGCGGATGGTACGACAGTGCAAATCCAAGCTAACGAGACGAGTGTCGTGGAGCCCGGAGACACGATCAAGATTGAAATACCACTGGCTCCGGATGAAACAGGCGCGCTGGACTTGACATCGACCGAGCGGCATGAGGCGCCAGGAATAGAACTCAAAGCAGAAACCGTCGGCGATACTGTAGGCATTCCGTAGCCTCCCGGCGGGTCTTGCAAGAAGGATTAGGTAGAAACGCGCGACTGCTTGATGTAGATCAGGTAACTTCCTTTGACAAATACACGCACTATATGGCTCTATCGCCATCGCGTTCTTAGATAGGAAAAGAGACTTCGCTATGCAAGCAACTGAACTACCGAACGTCTTCTTGACCAACACGTTCGATGAATGGATTCAACAGAAGCCATCCAAGTCTCAGGCGGTTCGCTTTGCCAACAAGGTTCTCCGAAAACTTGGAATAAATCTCGCCCTCGCACCACCTGTTCGCACGGGCTGGATGACCAGTGTTGAACAGAGAATGGACATGTATCACTTGGCAGGCGCAGCGCTTTTCTACAACGTACCGGGAGACTTCTGTGAATTGGGATGCCACGAAGGCAAGTCAGCCGTGGTATTCCAACGCATACTTCAGCACTACGATCCAAGCAGGAACCTTCACTTGTATGACAGCTTCGAAGGTCTCCCGAACGCCAGTGCCGAAGACGGCCACGCCAACGCTCACAAAGGCGACATGGCCACTACGAAGGATGCGCTCATGGCAAACTTCAAGCGTTTGAATCTTCGGCAGCCTATTCTTCACCAGGGATGGTTCGAAGATACGCTTCCCACACAGTTGCCGGACAAAATTGCATTTGCGCATCTGGATGGTGACCTATACGACTCGGTCAAGGTCAGCTTGGAGTATGTGTATCCTCGCCTATCAAAGGGTGCTGCATGTCTGATAGACGACTACAGTGATCCTGGATTGTTCGACTCGGTCGATCTCTATCCGGGGGTAAAGAAGGCCTGCGACGAGTTCCTTAGCGATAAACCCGAAAAGGTTGCGCTTTTGTATGGTGGATTCGATAGCACTATGGGTTTCGGAGCTCATGGATACTTCCGAAAGCTCTGAGCCTATATCGCTTTAGGCGCGGCCGGGAACAGTGCCGACCTGCGATTGAATCACCTGTTCGCTGGAATCGCGCCAATGCCGGAGCGTCCTTACAGGAGCCTCAGCAACACTGTCGTCTTCAACAGGCAAGAACCGGCTGACAAGAACGACAGCGAGAGGAATCAAGAACACAATACCCGGGTCGGCGCCGCCGCTTGCCAGGGATCCAGCCACGAGCGCCGATAAGGCGCAAGCGCGGACACTCGACGCGATCGCGTCGATCTCGGGATCGATGCGACCGCGGCCACCCCGCACCCCCCGCACCAGCATTGCCAACAGAACTGTCATCATCGCGGTGCCGAACAGCCCCAACTGGGAAAGCACCGCGATCGGCCAACTCGAGGCCCGCGAGCTTCCCAACCCGACCCCCAGTCCACCTGTATCGAAGAAAGACTGCAGGCTTTTGTAGTTCCAGTAGCTGCGCTCCTGGCCGGAGGCTGATGTGACTTTGTTGATTACCGTGTTGTCGACAAGCTGCAAGACCGGATCGAAGAAATGCGGATAGAACAGACTGGCGGCCATCGCGGAGAGGAGCAAGGGCGGTAGCAACGCGATAAGCAGTGCCTCCCCCGACCTCAGCCGACCTGAAGCGAGCGACTTCACGATGGAAAAGACAACGGGCACGCTTACGATTGCAAGACCAACGTAGGCGGTCGACGATGTCGACAGCAGCAGAAGAACAAACAGGGCCGCTCCTAACGCCAATGCGAATTTGGATCCGGTCTTGCGCCAATAGGTGTAGGTGAACGCCAGCCCTGCCAGCGATGCCCCACCGAACGACGATGCCTCTGAAAACGCCCCCGCGATCCGCCAAAACCCAGCTTCCGTAACTTGCGTCAGCATGGCGTAGTTGGCCGTACGAATCGGGGCGAGGATGTCGCCGGCGCCGGTCACCTTGCCCACCAAATCCAGAATGCCCATCAGCACGTGCAAGCTGAACCAAAGGAAAAAGCCTCGCCTGATGTCGGCCAACGTGCCGCTGCGCTGAAGCAGCAGACAGGCCGCCAGGAACGTCAGCCCTCCCAGAACAAAGTATCCCGCCTGAGAGATATTGGCCGATACCGGCGCCAAGGCCGCTTCGTAGACGCCCTTGCCGGTGCGGGAAGCGACGAAGGCGCTTGTCTGCCCTGCAAAGAGCCTCGGAAATAACAGCGCTCCGATGCAGACATAGATCATCAGCGCGCAGACGATCCATGCGGCACCTATACGAACGAAGACCGCGCCTATTTCTCTCCAGATTCCCCGTCGAGCCAGCGCGGCTACTATCACGAGCATATCAAAGACGGTAAAGATAAGCGGCGATGAACCGCCAAGCGAGGTTATTGTCCCGATTGCCGTCGCACCAAAAGCCAGCGAGGCAATCAGTGCAGTGATCAGCGACCAGCGCATATAAACGACGAGGGCCAGGAGTCCCGTGCAAATCAGTGCCCCAACGAGGGAAACCTGCATTTCACACTCCGACCATCAATGATCCAGACCCTGACGGCGCCGCCGGAACCGCTGAGCTAAATGGTTGGCTTCACAAAAACGAGCGACTCTGATTTCCTTGGGACAGGGTTGGTCTTGCGCGGCGTAAATTGCCCCTGGAAGGAGGTCGCCGTGTTGCTTGCCATTGTCGGCGTTGCGGGCGTTGCCCTGACAATAGGGCTTACGCTGCGCGCGCCGGCGCTGATAGTGGCGACCTTGGTAGTGATCGTCGGCAGCATCGCTGTAGGCAGTTTTCTTCACCTGACTGTTCAAAGCACCATCCGCTCGACGTTTTATCTTGTTGTCGTCACCCAAATTGCCTATCTGGTCGGCCTTGCAATTGCCGTGCTGCGGCACCGCCCAAGACGACAATAGAGTGGGCGGCAATCCCTTGCGGGCGCCAATCGCTTGAGGCCGTTTCTGCCGCACCCCCTGACATAGCCAAGTTCAGGAGGTCTGATCAAACTTCATCATTGCCGGTATCGTCCGCATCAGGATCGAAAGATCGAGGCGTAGAGACCATGTCCGAACGTACCGCGTATCCAGCAATACGCGATGCGAATACTCGATCATGTTTCTCCCGTTTATCTGCCAGAGGCCGGTCAGTCCTGGCCGCGTCTTCAAATATTCATGCGATGCGGCGCCATAGCGTTGCAATTCGTCGGCAACGACAGGACGCGGACCGACGCAACTCATGTCGCCCCGCAAGATGTTGAACAACTGCGGCAGCTCATCCAGGCTCGATTTGCGAAGCATGTTTCCGAAAAACAGGATACGCGGATCGCACTTCAGTTTCTGGTTGGCTGCCCATTCCTGGGCGGCTTGTGGATTGCAGCTCAGATGCCGTTCGAGCACCTCCTCGGCATTCTGTACCATGGTGCGGAACTTGTAGCAGTCGAAGACCTTTCCGTTGAATCCAATACGGCGGTGAACGAACAGCACCGGACCGCCTGTGGTGGCCTTGATCAGAAGCGGGATCAGAACCAGGATCGGACTGGCCAGGATGAGCGCTGTCGAGGCTACCATCAGATCCAGCAGCCTCTTGGCCCAACCGCCGAGAGGCTGTCGCCGGTCGCCCCGCGCGTCGTCTTCAATGCTTGCCGTTTGCATATCCGGCTCAAGCGAGACGGTGCCATGGTCTTGGCTTGCGTTGAGTTGAGGCGACGATGGGTCTGGCGTGTTCGATGTGGCGGGCGCGTCGCTTTCACGCCGAAGAAGCAATGTCGCCGCAGGCCTAGCTCCGACCAGAATGGCCCAGTCTTCAATAGCCAAGTCATCGCAGTGCCGCAGGTTGCTTTCGATCACGTTGGACATTTTCGCTTGCGCTCGATTTCAGCTGTTTTCGTTTGCATTTTGTCAACGACGGATGATCTCCGGCAAGCAGGGAAAAGGTGGTAGATTGGGGATGATTGGCAGCGGGGGCTACCCCTAAGATGCTAGGCTGGGGTACGGACGAATGGCTGCTCCGTCCAATGTGGCACGATATCAGAATCGATCGCCCTGCCAGGGGCGCAGATTCATTTTGACAGGCAGGTGTTCGAATTGACAGGCGGTGTCGAGACTTGCCGCTGGGCTCGCGCTCGACTGACACCGCCGCGAGGAAGACAGTATGTCAGCGCGGTGCTTGGCCTGCGCGCTTCCGGTAACGATGAGCCGAAACAGAACGAACACGTGTCATCAACACGCCAAGGACGGACGAATTGGTGTTTTTGAGTGTCTGCGTCAGGTCTTCCAGTTGATCAAGCGGCGTCACGCCCCACTGCGCCACCACAATCACGCCATCAAGAAGCGGGCAGACAGCAAGCCCTTCGGCACCTGAACTAAACGGTGGGAGCTCAACAATGACGACACTGTAGGCGCCAACGTCGCTCAGTAATTTCTCCATATTATCGGGAACAAGCAAATTCGTCGAACTCGACACATCGTTCTTCAGGTAATAAAACGATGTCTTTTCAATGAACTGGATTTGCGTGCCGATATCTTTGCGGCTCCCGGAATCCCCATCGATCACGTTGAGATCGGAGGACAAGAGAAGTTCGTTGGCCAGTGCCGACCTATGGTCGGCGTTGATCACGAGGGTCGCGGTGCCCGACACCCCACACAGAGCCGCCAGATTGCTTACAACGGTGCTCTTTCCATCACCGGGGGACACGGATGTGATTCCGATGCGACGTCTTGAAGGGGTGGCCCCGGCCAAGCCCATGATCGCCTTGACGCTCCCGAGGCTGCCGCTGAATGAAGAGTCCGGATTCTTGAGCACCTCGTCAAGCCGGCCAAAACCACCCCGCCTGAAACTGACCACCGGCAATTCTCCGATACAGGCCAGGCCCAGTTCGCGGCGGATCTGATGCGGAGTCCTCACGTTCCGATCGAGGCCGCGCCGCGCCACGGCAAATCCGATGCCAGCCACCATTCCGGCAAGTGCGCCAAAGGCGAGGATCAGCGTCTTGCGCGGCTGACTTGCTTTCTTTGGGCTCGTTGCGGATGTAATGACACGAGCATTGGCGATCAGATAAGGCTGCTGGTCGACCGAGTTCGTATACGCCCCGAGCAGGCTTTCATACATCTTGCGATAGGTGTCGGCTGTAACTTCCAACTGCTCTAGCGTTGTCTGGTGTGCTGGCTGTTCTTCGCTGGGCGCGAGACCCTGTCCCTCGATGGGCGTCTCGTCCTGACCTATGCTGTAGTCGTGTTTTGCGCGAAACTCCTGGGCGACCCTGGTCGCCCTGTTCATCTGATCGCCGACCTCCCGCATCCGCCTTTCCAACCATGCGATGCCTTCGCCGGCCGCTTTTGTTGTCGTTTGCACTTGCTCACGCACGAACGCCTCCGCTGTGGCGTTTGCGATGCGTGCCGCCAATGCCGGGTCCAGAGACTGGAACGAAATGTCTATTGCATACGAGACACCGACGCGCTGGACATCCAGGCCATCGCTGAATATTTCGACCGCGCTACGCCGACGCTCGGATTCCAGCTGCGGACTATTGGTTTGGATTCGATCCGGCCCGGGCAGCACTCGTTGGAAGAAATTGGTCAATGCAGCATAGCTGGTATTGAGCCCGCCGGCCTCAACGACACTCATCCAAGCCCTGCGAAACCTCTCGCCGATGTTCGGACCGTGCATATCCCTGAACGTTGGATTGTCCATGAGTCCAAGGTCATCGATCACCATCATCGCGATCTTCTGGGAGCGCAGAACTGCGAGCTGGCTCTCGACCTGAGCGGTATCGAGCGACAGATTCACTTCGGCGGGTTGCTGCTGAAGGTTTCTGGGTATCTTTGGTTCGATCAGGATCTGGGTTCGCGCGACATAAATAGGATCCGATGTAGCAAAGTAAAACGTGGCGCAAACGATTCCGGCGACGATGAACGCCAGTATCGAGAAAAGGTACTGCCGAACAAATGAAACAACGTCAGCGAGGCTGATAAAGTCCTGCGCGGCATCCGCCCCGAGCCATGGCTTGTGAGCAATTGCCGCCAACGGCCGGTCTAGCATGGCTTCAATCCATATCTTGCAGCGAAAAGAGCGGCGAACTGCAACGGTCGAGCAGGATCGCCACCGATGGACTCCATTGCGAGCATGCAGCGTGCCGCTGTCATGACGACAAAACCGTTTAGCTCGGTCGGCTCAACACGTGGACGCCAGGAAACATCTCATTGAGCTTGTAGACGACCTCCGTCCTGTTCGTCGCCTTCAGCTTCTTCATGATATTGCGGATATGGACCTTGACCGTGCTCTCTCGGAGGTTGAGCTCGTGAGCGATTATCTTGTTCGCCTTCCCGCGCCTGAGAGCCTGGACGACCTCTTCTTGCCGCTCCGTGAACACACTCGCCATGGGCCTTGTCACATCGACGCCCGTGTCGATTGCCTTGTGCTGGGCAAGCACACTGCTTGCAGGGACAAATGTGCCACCGGCAAGGACAAGATTTACGGCTTCAACACAGATTTCGAAACGGATCGACGACGGGATATAGGCTTTTGCGCCATAATTCAACGCCTTCAGAATCTGCTCTAGATCGTCGGTATCGGCCAAAATCAGCACCGGAACCGGGTGGGCCTCATTCACAAGATCGGCGATTTCGCTGCCGGTCTTTGCGTCTGTCACCTTTCGGCTGCCCACGTTCAGCAGAATAGCCGACGTCGACAGTGTATTCTCTTGATGCCGCCACTCTTCGATCGAACTGAACGACAGGATTTCCTTCCCGATGCCATAGGCGGTCAGGCATTGCGCAAGACATTGTCGGTCAAGCACTCGCTCATCCAGCAGAGCCAGGCAGGATTCGGCTAAGCCGTGTCTATGAAGATGTATTCCATTCCCGGTCGTCCGCGATACGAATTCCAGTGCACCGGGTGATTTGCTATCCATTTGAATTGTCGGAACCATGAACTTACTCCCCAAACTTTTACCCACGTTTCAAGACCAGTACGAGATGGACTTCAGGCAAATACTATTTCCCACGAGCGATGTTCTGTTCGCGTCGCCTTCACTATAACTGTGGGATTTCCCAAGCCCCGCCATGGACCAGCACTATCCCGTCCATAATGTTTATCGCCGAAAAGATGCGCCTTCACTAATTTAGGTTAACAAAACCTAAAAAATTTCTACTCCTTCACTTTTCCTAATTCATTTGGTCTAGGAAGGAGGGTATCAGAGAACACACCGACCGGAATCTGGATCTCGCGTTGTTTGCCAGGCGCGGGTAGTCGCCGAAAATAAAGGACAGCCGGCTTCGCCGATGGCGGTGTTGCTTTGACGCGCGTCGCGCCGCCTTGGCGTCGAGCGCCAATGTAAGTGTCAACCATCGATATATCTGTCATCGAACTCGGCAAATTTCGTTACGCCCAGTCGATCCAGCACGCGGACATGACCTTGGCGGAACTCCAGAAACCCGCGTTCCCGCAATTCCCGCAGCTTTCGATTGACATGGACGGGCGTCAGCCCGAGCGCGTCCGCGAGGTCGTACTGGGTGAGAGGGCAAGCATAGGCAGTGCGACTGCCAGCGCCGACGCGCTCCAATCGCGCTCTCAGTTCGAGCAGCAGGTGCGCTGTACGGGCCAAGGCGCTGCGTCGACCTACATTGGTTAGGTGTTGGGCAACAATCGCTCTCTGGCGCGCGAGAGTTTCGAGAAAAAGGGAGGCTATGTAGGGCGACTTCGCTGCGCCAAGAGCAAGTGTCTTGGTCGAGGCTTCTAACACCGCAAGGTCGGTTTGAGCCACAAATGTCTCAAGAGCAGTGCCCGAGTACGTCTGTGGCCGGACAATGTCGCCCTTCAGCGCAAAATCCAAAATCTGTCGCTGGCCACCGGCAAGATCATGGGAAATGCATCCCCAGCCAGACTCGATTATGAAGACGCGATCGCCGTCCTCGCCCTGATTGACGATAGCGGTTTCCGCCGCATATCGCTTTGGCACGAAGCCTAGCGCCTTGATATACGCCTTATCGTCGCTTTTGATTGCGACTGACGTCGGCCGGTGTTCATTCTCACTCAATGAAAGGCTTGTAGCATACGTCATTCGAACCCCGCCAATCCGCCCCTAGATAACCTCCCTACGCAAAAACGTACTCCAGCTTTGACATGTTGAGTACCCTGCGCGGGCTACAACCAATGGGTGATATTGCACTGCACTCTCACAAAAAGGCAAGGATCACGCCTGATCGAGCGCAGTAGGACCCGAAATTCATCATAAAGTTTGACCGACTCTCTGCACCATCCATTCGAATGGCAAGGCCTCCGGCGGTCGGAAGCGCTTGGTAACACCAGCCACTCACCGTGCAACTTTCGAACACGCACGCTTACGGATCGCTTACGACCTTCGGTGTGACTGGCTCGCCGTACCGACTGCAAGCCAAGCATCGCTGCTGACTTGAGGTCGCGCTGACGTTGTCCGGCGCGAACCGCCCGGTCGTTCAATCGGGCGGAACGTGCCACTTCCTTTATGCAACCCTCTGATTTCACTCGCAGGTAACACCTCGGAATGCTCCAACTCGAGCAGCCCCGATTCACTCAAGTGCAACGCTGCAAGCCGCTGTAGGTCAGCTGCCTCACAGGACCAGCGGCTCGCCAATGGGGCCGGCACGAGATTTTCTCTTTGCCGTGACGACGTTTCACCGGACAAGAGCGTTAGTTCACACGCTCGGAACTACTCCGGCTCGATGAGTAACCTTCGCTGCAGTTCCAGGACCCGGAATGGGTCGATTGACGCCCCTCTTTCGAGCCAAACTGTCTCCGGTTTCAGCCGCGACAGTGGCAAGGTATACCTCATTCGCGGTAGCTATGACTCCCCGATTACCTCGCAACTGCGAAGAGACCGCCTGCCACGTACCCGGAAGAGGGTATGTCTGGAGTGCCGATGCCACCGACCGAAGCCCGTGCAACGGGGGGCGCATCGGCTTTTGCGCATCATGGAATCCAGCGCTTAGGGCGAGCGGCACTTCAACCGCCTTAATTGCGCTCCATAGCGTGAACGCTCCACCGCCAAATTGGTATACCCTTGGCGGACTGAGTTCAGGTCACGCTGAAAATGTCGCCTGACTCGGGCAGGACCTGGCTGTTGATGTAGTCGGCCCGCATCTCATCGGTTACGTCCCCACTGCTCACCACCCAATAGCCGTGGGGTTTCCTGATTCCCTATCGGGGACGCTAAACCGCCATTTTGATCTCGTTTGGCGGCGGGCTTAGGGAACCGTCCCCTGACGGCGTTTTGAATCCTCTTTTCCAACCACATAACGGCCATGCTCAAACCTAAAACGAGCAGGATGGAGAGAACGAAAACAATGGGCATCGGAAAACCAAATGAAAACAACCACCATACCATAATCATGCCAAATGAATAGTGATTCAGATATATAGGGTAGCTTATTCCTCCAATATACTTCACAAGTGCGTTGTACCTATAAAGCTTATGTTTAACGAACTCACCATATTTTATTCCTGCTACCATTGCATACATGCATATCAACCAAATTATCACTGCTGAGAGCTTGTACTCATAACCGCGTTCAATCGAAATGAAGATCTCCACCGTGCTCATACTGCCAAAAAACAATATCAATACTGTCTTCGCCGCATGCCCCATTTTGTTACGGTCATCACCGCCGTTCCTGACAAGAAAGAAGATCATGCCTGTAGCGAAGAAAACGCCGTGCTGCAGCAGAAGCAGTTTGAAGGGGAACCGCGAAAGCACCAAAATCGCTTCCTCCGACCACGAGGACGACGGCAGCAAATGCAACCCGGAGAGAACAAGAAGGTATACCGAGCTGGAAAACCCTATTATTTTGGCCAGATCATAGAGTGATAAACGAAACCTCGACAAAATTGACGCGGCCACCAAGACGTAAAATACGGCCTCGACGACGAGAGACCATACGACCCCGTCGATATAAGGGCCCTTAGGAGACAACGTTACCGATCTGCAAAAATCCATCAGAAGACGGGAAAAATCCTCGCCATAAAGAGTTCGTGCGGCCAGGCTGACGAGCGCGGACAGCCACAAGGCGGGCAATATACGCGTAGCGCGCATGCGCGCGAAACGCAGCGCGTGCGACGCGCCCCCTTCGCCTGAGGCGCTCATGGCAATGACAAACCCGGAAATTACGAAAAAAACTTCGACCCCTACAGCACCCAAACCGGCAAACGCCGACAGAAAACCGAAGGCGACATCGCTTCCCTCGGCGACTGACGCACTGCTCCAGGCGAATGTCGCGAAATGGTTCAGTAACACCAAAAGCGCTGCAAAAATGCGCAAGAAGTCCATGACGAGGTAGTGGACATTGCGTTCCATATAATGTTTCCGAACCTTGCCAGAGGCCAAGGTCGAATACTATCGTGAAACGGTCAGTACACCTGCTACTACATTCGGACATAAGCCGAATTGATTAACCGTCGGATATGACCTGTTTCCTGCGGCAGATCCACCGATCTGCTACGCATGGCCTCCTCCAGGTGAGGTTTAATAACTTATGGATTGTTCGGCGCCTTAATACGTTGAGCGTTGCGACCGATCCTCCGATCATTGCTATTGCCTGAGAATGCTACGCGCCGCCTTCAAGGCCGCATGGCTGTTGCTCATCGCCATCTTGGCCGCGACGATTGTTCCGATTCACAAGCGCCCATCCAGGCCTTGGCCGGCTGGCTGCATCCTCGCAAGCTGGTTGAGACGGTGGACTGCGGTGACGCTCCCTCTGCTCCCACGGCTCCACCTGCTCTACTCCTAATTGGTGTCGCGCCCCTAAATGATGCCGTGCTAATGTTCTGGCCGGCTTGGGAGGTTCCAATCGACCTCATTGCGAATGTTTTCGCCGGCGCGTGGGCTGCCGGAGCGCTTGCCGCCATCTGGTATGTCCGGATGCGGCCCTCGCCGCCCATTGCCGAAAGTCAGCAAGACCGCGATTTGCGGGAATGGCTGGGCGGCCAACTGTAAAGATCGCTCCTGGCGGATTTCCGACAGGGCCCAACGTCGTCGTTCACCGCCGCCCGGCAGGATCGTTGTCGGTTGGGGTCGCGTCCGGCCTCGTTGTCTGCGGGTCCACACGCATTGCGTCGCGAAGAGGTGCCTCCTGCGCTTGCGGAGTCGACCGGCTTAGCGACCTGGTGGCCGCGATGGCCGACCGCGCGCGCCTGCCCTTCCAGATCGGCATCAGCCTGATGCGGGTGTTGGCACTTCGCCCGGCGGCGGTGCAATTCACGCTCGACAAAGCGATGGTGGCGGCCGGCGGCTGGGAGCCGCTTGGCCCGCGACTGCTCCGACCCTACAGCTCGGTTCCCGACCGGGAGATCGCGACGCTGGCCGAAGCCGCCCGCACGGCCTTCCTCGAATGGTGGCAGTGACCGCCGGTTAATCGAGTGCGCCTGCCCGCCCTGATCCAAAAGGAACAACAATGGCCTTGTTCCGGATTTGACGCATGGCGGACTCGTAGTCATGCTGGACCAATGACAAGGAGTGTACTGCTGGACCTCGCAGGCGTCATCTACGATAGCGAGATTGCCATACCAGGCGGGATCGACGCCGTCGCGCGTTTGCGTCAGGCCGGTTTGGCCATACGCTTCATAAGCAATACCACGCGCTCGTCGAAACAGAGGGTTCTCGAACGTCTGGAGGCGATGGGACTCACCGTTACCAATGCAGATGTTTTCACGCCGGCGCACGCTGCACGCGAATGGCTGCTTCGCAATGGCCGCGCGCCATACTTGTTGGTTCACCCCGGCCTTGCGCCGGATTTTTGCGACCTGCCGGATCGCGACAAGCGTGCCGTCATCGTCGGCGATGCCGGAGAGGCCTTCACATATGCGGCGTTGAATGACGCGTTCCGCGAACTGAGCGCGGGGGCCGAGTTGCTGGCCCTTGCCACTAACCGGACGTTTCGGGATGCTGACGGCGAGCTCAGCCTCGATGCAGGGCCATTCGTCGCGGCATTGGAATTTGCCTCCCTGAAACGCGCAACCGTTCTCGGCAAGCCCTCGCCGGAATTCTTTCTGTCGGCGCTGGCAAGCATGGACTGTCCGCCAGATCAGGCGATCATGGTCGGCGACGACGCCGAGGCCGATATAGCTGGCGCCCTGCGCGCCGGACTTTCGGGCGCGCTGCTGGTGCGGACAGGCAAATACCGGCAGGGCGATGAGAAACGGTTTGATCCGCGCCCGACCGCAACCGTCGCCGATCTCGCGGCAGCAACCGACTGGATCATTGCGCGCCGAGACTGATTGCGCGGGCTGAACCGGCCGTACAGCGGGCGCTTCGCTAGGTGATTTGGCGCTCCATTTCCACCTCGGCCTCTAGACTTTCGATGTCGCGGAAGATCGAAGCGACCGCCAGCGTGCGCCCTTCGCGCTTGAAGCGGAGCAGGCAATCCTTGCCAACGATGTCTCCATCGATCGCGATCTCGTCCCATTGCACGGCATGGCCGACGTAGTTGATGGGAACATCGTAATGCTGGCTCCAGAAGAACGGCACGGCGACGAATTTCTCGCGATGGCCGAGCATGTTGAGGGCCGCGGTTCGCCCCTGCCTCTGGGCAACTACCCAATGCTCGACCCGAATGTTCTCGCCACTGTGAGGATCTGGCCACCGCGCAATGTCGCCGGCCGCGAAGATGCCTGGTACGCTCGTCTCCAAAAAGGCGTTTACTACGACACCGCGGTCAAGGATGAGCCCCGCCGTTTCGGCAAGCCCTGTCCGCGGTCGCACGCCGATGCCGACGACGACGAAATCCGCCGCCAACGTATCGCCACTGCTGAGTTTCATCTTGCTGCCGTCGATGCTGCTCGCGGTGTCCTCGAGATGGAATACGACACCATTCTCCTCATGGAGGGCGCGGATGAAGTCGCCCATTTGCGGACCCAGGATCCGTTCCATGGGCCGTTTTTCCGGCGCCACGACATGAACTTCGATCTCGCGCGAGCGCAGGGCCGCGGCAACCTCCAGGCCAATGAAACTGGCGCCAAGCACGACGGCGCAGCGCGCAGTCGTGGCTCGCTCGATGATCGCCTTGCAATCTGCGAACGAGCGCAGTGTGTGAACATGTGGTTGGTCGGCGCCGGGTATGGTCAGGCGAACCGGTTCGGCTCCGGTCGCAAGCAGCAGCCTGTCGTAAGCAGTCCGGGCCCCGTCCGCGAGTACAACTTCGCCAGAACGTGCATCAATGCTGGCGACGTTCGCATTGAGGCGCAGATCGATATCGTTCTTCGAGTAGAAGCTTTCTCGGCGCAGCGGAATCCAATCCTCCGGTGCTTTGCCGGCGAGGTAGTCCTTGGAAAGATTGGGCCGATCAACGGGCGGCGCTTCGTCGTCGCTGAGCATGACAAGGCTGCCTTGATAATGTTCGCGCCGCAGTGTTTCTGCCGCCGCGAAACCGGCCGCGCCGCCACCGACAATGACGATCTTCTCTGGAACCTGGCCGGAGCCTCCATCGCGCTGCTTGGCTGCCGTCCGTTTGCGCTTCTCGCCCACGAATATCCAATCATCGCGTTGTTCCACCGACCAGCAAGCGAGTGGACTGAAAGCTGGAACGCGCAAGGCCTCGCCTGTACGCAAATCGAAGCACGCGTGATGCCAGGGACACCGGACGGTGTCTCCCACCACAAGACCGTCGACGAGCGGCCCGCCATAATGTGTGCATGTCGCCCCGATGGCGAAGATCTCGGCCCCGCGGCGCACCAGCAGCACCTGCTCATCGCCGCAATGGCCGAGGAGCTTTGCGCCATCGGCAAGGTCGGATAACGCGATGCCCTCGACCAGATCCGGCCCGGTTGGTTTGGTATGACCTTCAGCCATTTTCCTCTCCCTTGGCGCGATCCAGTGACAAGATCGCCTGTACGGCCGAGAAGCGGGAAATCTTCAGGTCACCAGCCTCGGAATACCTTCTGCCGGGCTGGCGCGCCTTCAGGTTCTCGGACACCGCTGGTACCCAAACGTCCGGCCGCGCCATTCGTTGCCGGTTGGGCAGTACGCGCCGTCGATTTCCTGGCGCTTTGGACGCGTTGCCGCGGCTGCAACGTCGCTTGTCGAACGCATCGCGGGACTGAAGCAAAGACGCCGTCGCGTAAACTTTTTCGCCGGACATGCGTTGTCCTTCCTCCAAGCCAAGGAGGCAGCCATGCAGATGAAATCGGAAATCGCCGGCGAGGCCGCCAAGCAACGCCATATCCAGCGCGGCATCGATGCCAAGGACAAATCGAAGGGCAAGGGCAAGCAACAAGGCGCCATGCAGGCCGGAGCACGCAAATATCCCGAGCCGCCCTTTCCCGAACAGCATCAGCCGAAGCCGGGGCACGAATGGGCGATTGAGCCGGCGCCGCTTTATGACGCGCCCTTCTATATCGGATCGAAAAAACTCGATGGCAAAGTGGCCGTCATCACCGGCGGCGATTCCGGCATCGGCCGAGCCGTCGCCGTGCTTTATGCGCGCGAAGGCGCGGATGTGGCGATCGTCTATCTTTGCGAGGACAAGGATGCCGAAGAGACGAAGAAGGCCGTCGAAGCCGAGGGCCGGCGCTGCATGCTGGTCAAGGCCGACGTCAGTGAACGCCGCCACTGCCACAAGGCTGTGGCTGAGGTGGTGAAGGAATTCGGCCGGATCGACGTGCTGGTCAACAACGCCGCTTTCCAGGTCCATTCCAGCGACTTCAGCGAGCTGACCGAAGAGCATTTCGACACGACGCTGAAGACCAACCTTTACGGCTACTTCCACATGACGCAGGAGGCCGTGCCGCATATGAAGCCCGGTTCGGCGATCATCAACAGCGGCTCCGTAACCGGCATCGAGGGCTCGAGGCAGCTGGTCGATTATTCGATGACCAAGGGCGGCATTCATGCCTTCACGCGCGCGCTCTCCGGCAACCTCATCGAAAAGGGAATTCGGGTGAACTGCGTGGCGCCGGGCCCGGTGTGGACGCCGCTCAACCCGTCGGACAAGCAAGCCGGTGACGTTTCGAAATTTGGCGCGGACACGCCAATGAAACGGCCCGCACAACCGGAGGAGATCGCGCCGGCCTATGTGTTCCTCGCCTCGCCGCACTGCTCGAGCTACATCACCGGCGAGATATTGCCGATCATCGGCGGCTACTAGTTACATTTCCGATTTGGTGGCGCGACACAATTAGCGCCGCCAAACCCCATCGACAGAACAGACGACAACGCAAAAGCCGAGATGGCGTCTGGAGTGAAATCATGAAATCGCAACTCGTCGCCGAAAGCGCCGGACAACGGACGTTTGTGGTGGTGCTTGATCCTGGCGAGGAAGCGTTCGCGGCGCTTACCTCTTTCGCGGTCGAGCAGGACATTGGCGGCGCCTCGCTGACTGCGCTCGGCGCCTTCGAAACGGCGACCGTCGGCTGGTTCGACTTTGGGCAAAAGACCTTTCGCAAAATCCCGGTCCGCGAACAGTGTGAGGTGCTCAGCGCTATCGGCGATGTCGCGATCGGCGACGACGGCAAGCCCAGCCTTCATATCCACGCGGTGCTCGGGTTGCGCGATGGCACGACGCGGGGCGGACATCTGCTCGAAGGCATTGTTCGGCCGACACTCGAAGTCACATTGGTGGAAGCGCCTGGCCACCTGCGCCGCAGGAAGCGGCCGGAACTCGGCATCGCCTTGATCGATCTGGATGCCTGAAGCCGAACGCGGATCGAGACAGGTCCGCTGAATTGCGTTCCGGGCCGATTATCCCTTTTGCTTGATTTGTTCGACGTCCGCGGGGGCCTCGGATGCGGCCTCCCAGCCGAACACGCTGCGACCGCCGAGCAGATGCGACTGATCGAACTCTCCGGCGACAATTTCTTTCAAGCTGGGACCTGTGACATAGCGTTCGACCTGCCGTGACTGGTCGTCGAGCCGCTTCAAGGCGCCGATTTCTTCGTCGCGTCCGAGCCTTGCTTTGTGGACGGCCGACTTCAGCACGCCGATCGTCTCGTCATAGACCTTCAGCGGCACCGGGAATGGATGCCTGTCCTTGCCGCCATGCGCCAGCGAGAAGCGGCCGGGATCGGAAAAACGGCATGGCGCGCCATGCAGAACCTCGGCCACCAGCGCCAGCGCCCGCACCGTGCGCGCACCGACGCCGGGGACCAGGAGAAGGTCGGAGAAATCGGCGGGGCCACGCTCGGCAGCCGCAGCCATGTTGCCATGAAGACGGCGCATGACGACATCGCTTTCGCGAACGTCGTGGTGCGCCGGCATGACTAGGTGCGGCAGCACCGGCTGCTCGGGCTCCGGTTCTGTAGTCACGTCACGCTCGAGCGCGGCGAATTCCCTCAGGATGCGATCCGGTCCGAGGTCCTGCAGCAGCTCCGGCTGCCCCTTGCGCGAGGCATCGGCGCGGCGGTCGGTCAGGTTGACGATCTCGCCCTGGTTGGCGCCCTCGATGGCGGCATGCGGCTGGTCGACGAAACTCTTCAGGCCTTCGGACAGCCAATGATAACGGCGCGCCACCTTGTTGTCGCCGTTCATGCCCTGCTGCACCACGACCCAGTCGCCATCATCGGTCACGATGAAGCCATGCAGATAAAGATCGAAGCCGTCCTGGACGGCGGCGCTGTCAACCTTGGCGACGAGCCGGCTGGCAGTTGCCAGGCCTGTTCCGTCGAAGCCGACGCGCTCGCCGATGGCGGCAAGCTCGTGCGGGGTCTTGCGCGAATGCGCGCCGCGGCCGCCGCACACGTGAATACCGAGTTCGCCGGAGAGCGGAGTCAAACCACGTTTCAGGGCGCCGATGACGCTGGTCGTGATGCCGGATGAATGCCAGTCCATTCCCATGACGGCGCCAAACGACCGGAACCAGAAGGGATGCGCCAACCGGCGCAGCAGCTCCTCGCGACCGTAGTGGTGAATGATCGCCTCGCACATGACCGCGCCAAGGCGCGTCATGCGGTCGCCAAGCCATTTCGGCACGCGTCCGCCATGAAGTGGAAGGTCTGCGCTTCCCGATCGTTGTGCCAAATCTTGCTGCCTGTTCCCGATCTATGCCTTGCGCTCAACCGATAGGTACCGAAAGCGGAGTGAAGAAGCGATGATGCCCGTTTTAGGCTGTCGATGCGCGATCCGAATTCGATTGCCGGCCTAGTGCCCGACCTGCTTGGCAATCAGTGTAGCGGTTATCACACAGATTCGCTGACGAGATTAAACTTCTCGATTTCGCAATGCTCACCTACCAGTGTCAATAAATCCGTCGGCGGCGGTCCCCTTTCAGGCCGCCTCCAGCTGATCTCAAACAACACCATGGGGCTGTCGCGATCTGGGCGCCGCTCCATTCCAACCAGGCGCGCCCGATAACCGGAGGGCCCGATGATCGCGTCGAGGTCGTCATGATCCGCCGCCTTCCAGGTGAGCGCCAACACGGCGTGGTGTTCGCGCGGTATCACCAGATCGACCCATTTCAACACGAGCAGAATGATTAGCGTCAGCGCCGTCCCGGCTGCGCCCAAGGCGTATTGGCCACCCCCGAAAGCCAATCCGATCATCGTCATCATCCACAACGTGGCTGCTGTGGTGACACCGCTGACAAGACTGCCCCGGCGAAGAATGGCGCCGCCACCGATGAAGCCGACGCCTGTCAACACGCCCAGGGGAAAGCGCAGAACGTCCATACGGACGAAGGAATTCGGAGCTTTGCCGCCAACCTCCAGCAGAATGGTGGCCTGTGTCATTGCGATCGCGGCGGCCAGCCCGACCAGGATGGTTGTCCTGAGGCCGGCCGCCTGTCCGCGCGCCTCCCGGTCGAGGCCAATCAATGAACCGGCGAGCACGGTCAGAAGCAGGCGTGCCGCGATGTCTTCGTAGGCCGGGATAAGAGACATCGGTCAACCCTGATCGCCGCTGGTGTTTGGATTACGAACTGATCGCAATTCAATTCGGCTAGGGCCATTCGGGTTCCATCGGCGGCGTTTTGCCGGTCACCGATCGGCTGGATTTCCGACTGCCGGATCGCGCCGTCTTGAATATCTTCCCACACGCGGCAGATCGTCACGAAATTCCACCCACGGCAGCTTCACATCCCAATAGGCATGGGCCTGCGGCGCAAAGCGTTCGCGGTGGTCGAAGAAGCCGATCGTCACATAGAGTTCTTCCGGAAGCCCTCGGTCGAGATAGGCTATGGATGTACCGCAATCGGCGCAGAAGGTGCGGAGCACGCCTCGGGTCCTTGAGAACGTCTTTGGCCAGCCGGTCAGCAGTCTGAATTGGGCCGGTCGATAGCCGACCCAGACGGCCAGCGGGCTCCCTATGGCCTTGCGGCAATCGTCATCATGGTCGGAGCAAATCCAGAACGGGTCACCATCCATCTTAGCCGTTATCGAACCGCAAAACAGGAGCCGGTCTCGATCCTGGTCATCGAACCACCACTTCTGACCGAAGCGGCCGTTTCGGCCGCAGGGTCCGCAGGGTAATCGAATAGCGGTGCTCGACAACTGGCGGGATGCTGTGCTCCCATTCGGTGCGCGCCGGTGCCGTCATCAGGTAAGCCGACCTTGGCTCGAGGATGATGGTCTCGCGATCCCATCCAGCGCCGTTCTTCCGGCGGAGCCGAAAGCTGCATGGCGCAAGAAGAGAAACGCCGGCCACGGCATCGAAATGCGGCTTGTCGCGATGCCAGCCGATACCCGCGCCGGGTCGGTACTCGTTGATCAAAACCTGCACGAAAGCATCGGCGGGCAGCCGCGCAAATGCCGCCACCTTGTCTCTGAGCGGCATCAGAAAAGCAGGGATCGCCGGCGCCTCGACGACTTTGCGTTGGTCAAAATCATAGCGCAGGCCAAAACCGGCGACGCGCCGGTTTGCGAGATGGCCATGAAAGTCGAAAGGCTGGAAGGCGAGACTTTCGAGCTGCCGCACCAGTTCGGCCTCTTCCTCCGCCGTGATCAGCTCCGGCTGGTAGTGAAATCCTTCCGGCAGATCGTTGGGCGCACGAAACAGGTCGCCTTGCCCAGCGAATTCCGGCTGCTTGGTTTTGACCGATGGCATCAACCCTAATTGGTGAAGCCGGCCGGCGGAGGCAAGGTCTTGGAGGCGCCGAGGATCGTGCCCACTGGCGTGGTGTAGCTGACGGCATTGGACGCCGTGCTCTCCGGCATGGGCCGGACTGATCAGCGCG
>NZ_JBVVQD010000022.1:0-114918 GCF_055811755.1 Mesorhizobium sp. WSM4840 | reverse complement strand
CCCCCCCCCCCCCCCCCCCCCCCCCCCCCCCCCCCCCCCCCCCCCCCCCCCCCCCCCCCCCCCCCCCCCCCCACCCCGGGTATCGACAATCCCCAAGAGGAAAAGCAATGGCTGGAAAACAGCTCGTAGCAGTGACAGGAGCGAGTTCTGGTATCGGCGAGGCGGTCGCCAGGGTGTTTTCGCGCGCCGGCCATCCTGTTCTGATGATGGCCCGCCGTCTGGAGCGCATGGAGGCGCTGAACCTCCCCAACAGCATGGCCCGGCAGGTCGACGTCCGCGACCGCGCCGCAATCGCAGCCGCCGTGAAGGAGGCGGAAGCAGAATACGGACCGGTCGACATGCTTTTTGCCAATGCCGGCATCGCGCGTCTTGCCGACATAGGCCGCCAGCCGCCCGAGGAATGGGACGAGATGATCGACATCAACACGAAAGGCGTGCTGAATTCGGTCCACGCCGTGATGTCGGGCATGATGGAGCGCCGTCATGGAACGCTGTTCATGATGAGTTCGATCGCCGGCCGAAAAATCTATCCGGATCATACCGTTTACTGCGGGACGAAATTCTTCGTTCACGCCGTGTCGGAATCGCTGCGCGACTATCTTTCCGACTATGACGTCCGCGTGGTCGTGCTTTCGCCCGGGGTGATCGAAACCGAAGTTCTGAGCGGCGTCCTCGATCCGCAGACGCTCGCCAACTACAAGGCCAATAAGCTCAAGATCGGCGGCGGCATCGGACCGGAGCACGTCGCTGACCTCATGCTGCACACCTACCAGATGCCGCAGAACGCTCTCGTGCAGGAAATCGTCATCACGCCGACCAGGCAGAAATACTGACGACCCGAATCCGGGCTTCTGGAGAGAGAGAATGGCTACCGTAGAATATAAGAACATCGCCAAGAGTTTCGGGCATGTCGAGGTGATGAAGGACATCTCCTTCGGGATTGCCGACCGCGAATTCGTCGTCCTTCTTGGCCCGTCGGGCTGCGGCAAGACCACGCTCCTGCGCATGACAGCAGGGCTTGAGAGCGTGACCAACGGCGACCTGTTGATCGGCGACAGGCGGGTCAATGATGTTCACCCGCGCGATCGCGACATCGCGATGGTGTTCCAGAACTACGCGCTCTATCCGACAATGAAGGTGTTCGACAATATCGGCTTCAGTCTGGAAGTGGCGAACGTGCCAAAGGCGGAGATCAGGAAGAAGGTCGAATGGGCGGCGGAAATCCTGAATCTCACGCCCTACCTCGGCCGCTACCCCAAGGAACTGTCGGGCGGCCAGCGCCAGCGCGTCGCCATGGGCCGCGCCATGGTGCGGAATGCGGCCGTTTTCCTCTTCGACGAGCCGCTCTCCAACCTCGACGCGAAGCTGCGCACACATATGCGCGTGGAAATCCGCCAACTCCACAACCGTCTCGGCACGACCACGATCTACGTCACCCATGACCAGATCGAGGCGATGACGATGGCCGACAAGATCGTGCTGATGCACGCCGGCAGGATCGTGCAGATCGGCACGCCCGACGAGGTCTACGAGCGTCCGAACTCGAAATATGTCGCTGATTTCATCGGCTCGCCTTCGATGAACTTTATCGCCGGCGCTGTCGAGACCGCCGGCGGCAGTCCTCGCTTCGTCGCCGAAGGCGTGTCGATCGGCCTGTCACCGCAGATCAAGGCGAAGCCAGGCCAAAAGGTCATCATGGGCGTGCGGCCACACGATCTCGGCATTTCGGATGCGGGTGAGATCAAGGGCGAGGTCGTGCTGTCCGAAACGACCGGCGCGGATGTTCAGATTCATTTGCGCGTGGCGGGATACGACGCTGTCGCCGTGGTGCCGCGTGACCAGCGCCGCAACGCCGGCGCCGCGATCAACCTTTCGGTACTGCCGGGCAAGGTACATCTCTTCGATGCGGCCACGGAACTGCGTGTCGCCTGAGGGGATTCGCGACCGGATGATCAATGATTAGTGGTCCGACCACGAGGCGGCCGAGGTCGTCAGCCGCTACCATGACCGGTATTACACGAGGATACATTAACTGCACGCGGGAGCAGCCGTTGCGGGTGACTGCACTCTTGCCTAAGGCGATGCTGCAGCCGCGGCATCGTCCATGTCGAGAGAATCTTCGACTGCTTCTGGATTCCGGGCGATGTGGTTCAGGGGTCGCCATCAAAATCGATGCCTCACACATCAGTAATTGACGATAGAACATTTCAATGTATGCTGCAACGCTGAGACATCATATGTCAAAGCTGAGCCGAAGGGTCTCCGGTGATAACTGCACCACAATTGCGCGCCGCCAGGGCGCTGCTCGGTATCGACCAGCGCAGGCTTGCCGAATTGTCCGGCCTTTCGGTCCCGACGATTCAGCGCATGGAAGCCAGCGAGGCGATGATCCGGGGCAATGTCGATTCCCTGATGAAATTGATTGCAGCACTTGAGGCTGCCGGCATCGAGTTGATCGGGGAAGGCGCGACCAGCCAGGCTGGCGGACGGGGCGTGCGGCTGAAGGCGGGCCTCAATCCGGCAAGGATTTCCGGCGTCGGCGAAGCGGAAGCCGAGGTAGGCGGGAGCCTGCCGTGATGTCGATCGTTGCCCTCCTTTTGTGGGGTGTCGCCGCGTTTTTGGGAACCGCCATAGTGGCCGTCGCTGTCAGTCGGCGCGGCTCGGCGACGCATCTGGCCTATGGCGCAATCCTCGGCATCTCGGCCGTCATGTTCGCGATCGCCGCAGCGGGGCTGACAGGCGATCCTGCCGGCGTATCCACTGTTACGCTGCCGCTCGGACTGCCGTGGATCGGCGCTCATTTCCGTCTCGACGCGCTGTCGGCTTTTTTTCTGGTCGTCGTCAATCTGGGCGGCGCGGTAGCTAGCCTCTATGGGCTTGGCTACGGCCATCACGAACCTGCGCCGCACCGGGTGCTGCCGTTTTTCCCGGCCTTTCTTGCCGGCATGAATCTTGTCGTGCTGGCCGACGACGCCTTCACCTTCCTGCTGTCCTGGGAGTTCATGTCGCTCGCCTCGTGGGCGCTCGTCATGGCGCACCATCGCGAACAGGACAATACACGGGCAGGCTACATCTATCTGCTGATGGCGAGCTTCGGCACATTGGCGCTGCTGCTCGCTTTCGGCCTGCTGGCTGGACCGGACGGAACCTACACATTCGACGCGATGCGAGCCGCCGAGCCAAGCCGGTTCGTCGCTGCCGCCACCCTGGTTCTCATACTACTCGGCGCCGGCTCAAAGGCCGGCCTTGTCCCGCTCCACGTCTGGCTGCCGCTTGCTCATCCGGCGGCGCCAAGCCATGTCTCGGCCCTGATGAGCGGTGTCATGACGAAAGTCGCCGTCTATGGCTTCATACGCGTCATTTTCGACCTGCTCGGTGAGCCGGCATGGTGGTCTGGCGTCGTCGTGCTTTTCCTTGGCGGCCTGACGGCGGTGCTCGGGATCCTCTACGCCTTGATGGAGAAGGACCTCAAGCGGCTCCTTGCCTACAGCACCATCGAAAACATCGGCGTCATCTTCGTTAGCCTTGGCCTCGCGCTCGCCTTCAAGGCCAACGCGATGCCGTCGGCCGCAGCATTGGCGCTCACCGCCGCGCTGTTCCACGTTCTCAACCATTCCTTTTTCAAGAGCCTGCTGTTTTTCGGCGCGGGCGCGGTGCTGACGGCGACCGGCGAGCGCAACATGGAGAAGCTGGGCGGTCTTATCCATCGCATGCCGCTGACCAGTTTTGTCTTTCTCGTCGGCTGCGTTTCGATCTCAGCACTGCCGCCCTTCAACGGCTTCGTCTCCGAATGGCTGGCCTTCCAGGCCATATTGCAGAGCCCCGATCTGCCGCAATGGGGCCTGAAGGTGATGGTGCCCGCTGTCGGTGGCCTGCTGGCGCTGTCGGCGGCGCTGGCCGCGGCCTGTTTCGTGAAGGCGTTCGGTATCACATTTCTCGGCCGGCCACGCTCCGCGGCGGTGGAGCAGGCGCAGGAGGTCGACCGCTACTCGCTGGCGGCAATGTTCGTTCTCGCGGCCCTTTGTCTGCTTGCCGGCATTCTGCCGGGCCTGATCATAGACGGTCTGTCACCGGTGACGCTTTCGCTGATCGGCAACCGCATGCCGGTGCAGATGGCGCAGCCCTGGCTGTCGATCGTGCCGATCGCCGAGAGCCGCAGCTCCTACAACGGCCTGCTGGTGTTTGTGTTCATTGCAATCTCCGCATCGCTTGCGGCGTTCGTCATTCACCGCTTCGCCTCGCATGCGCTGCGTCGCGGCCCCGCATGGGGTTGCGGCTTTCCCGACGTCACGCCGGCCGCGCAATATACGGCCGTCAGTTTCGCGCAGCCCATTCGCCGCGTCTTCGGCACATTCGCATTCCGTGCCCGGGAAAAGGTGGAAATGCCACCACCGGGCGCCACCGGGCCGGCACGCCTCACTGTGGAAATCCACGATGTGATCTGGGAGACATTTTACCAGCCGATCGCTGGCGCTGTCGGCTATGCGACCGAGAAGCTGAACCATCTGCAGTTCCTGACCATCCGGCGCTATCTGACCCTGGTCTTCCTCTACCTCGTCACCTTGCTTCTGGTGCTCGCGCTATGGCCCTGATCCTTGAACTGGCCGTCCAGGGCGCGCAGATGGTGCTGGTGCTTTTGCTGGCACCGCTGCTGACCGGCTTCGTGCGCAAGGTGAAGGCGAGACTGCAGCGCCGCCGGGGACCTTCGCTGTTCCAGCCCTACCGCGATCTCCTGCGGCTGATGCGCAAGGAGGTCGTCCTGGCGGACAACGCATCCTGGCTGTTTCGCGTCATACCCTACCTGATCTTTGCCGCCACCTGGGTCGCCGCCGCGCTCATCCCGACATTCGCAACCGGCCTCACCTTCAGTTGGACCGCCGATCTCATCGCCATTGTCGCGCTGCTCGGCAGCGCGCGGTTCTTCCTGGCATTGGCGGGCATGGATGTCGGCACGAGCTTTGGCGGCATCGGCGCGAGCCGCGAGGTGATGATCGCTTCATTGGCCGAGCCCGCCATGCTTTTGATCGTGTTCAGCCTGGCGCTTGTCGCCGGCGCGACGCAACTCTCCACCGTCGCCGCCGTCATGGCTTCGCCGGATGTCGGCCTGCGGGTCTCGCTCGGCATGTCGCTGATCGCTCTCGTCATGGTGGCGCTCGCCGAAAACGCCCGCATACCGGTCGACAATCCATCCACCCACCTGGAACTCACCATGGTTCACGAGGCGATGATCCTGGAATATTCCGGCCGCCATCTAGCGATGATCGAGTTCGCCGCCTTCCTCAAGCTGCTGCTCTATGTGTCGCTGATTTGCTGCGTCTTCATTCCGTGGGGGCTGGTGACCGCTCGGGCCGGACCAGGGTCCTATGCTCTGGGCGTCGTTGTCTACATCGGCAAACTTGCCGCCTGTGGCATTCTGCTTGCCGTGTTCGAGACCGCCATCGCCAAGATGCGCGTTTTCCGCGTCCCGGATTTCCTCGGTGCCGCCCTCATGCTGGCGCTGCTCGGCACGCTCTTGCTGTTCGTCTCACGGAGCCTTTGATGAACGGTCTCACCTTCGACATCGCTCATCTGCTCGCCGGTGGGCTGGTGCTGGTCAGTTTCATGATGCTGTATCAGGATCGCCTGTTTGCGCTGATCAACGTCTTTGCGCTTCATGCGATCGTGCTCGCTTCGTCCGTGGCCTGGCAGGCCTACGTCCAGGACGCCCATCACCTTTATGTCACCGCGGCGATCGCCCTCATTTTCAAGGCGATCGTCATTCCCGTCGGGCTTCATCGCATCATCCAGCGGCTCGGCATCCACCGCGACATCGAGACCGCCGTCGGCATCGGTCCGACCATGCTTGCCGGCATCGGTCTGGTGGCTTTGTCGATGGTGCTGATGCTGCGGGTCACACCCGAAGCCGACCCGCTCGCCCGCGAGGATCTCGCATTCGCGCTGTCGATAATATTGCTGGGCCTGCTGGTGATGGTCACCCGCCGCAACGCCGTCAGCCAGGTTGTCGGCTTCATGTCGCTCGAAAACGGCCTGGTGCTGGCCGCCACCGGCGCCAAGGGCATGCCGCTGGTCGTCGAGATCAGCGTCGCCTTCTCGATCCTGATCGCCTTCATCGTCATCGGTGTCTTCCTGTTCCGCATCCGCGAGCGGTTCGACTCGGTGGATGTCGGCGCGCTCGACGACTACAGGGGAGAACGCCGTTGACCGCTCCCTTCGACGCGGTGGCCGCCATCCTGCTGATACCCGTCGGCGCGGCCGCACTTCTGGCGGCGCTGCCGAATTACCGGATGTCGGCAGGCCTGAACGTCGCCGCGAGCTTCCTGACCCTACTCGCCGCGCTGTCGCTGTTCATCACCGACCGGCCGCAGCCAGGCCAATACCTGCTCGTCGACGATCTCAACATCGTTTTCATCGTGCTCAACACATTCGTCGGCTTCACGACCAGCGTGTTCAGCGCGTCCTACATTGCGCACGAACTGGAGACCGGCCGGCTGACCGCGCCGAACCTGCGATTTTATCACGCGATGTACCAGATCATGATGTTCGGCATGAACCTCGCCTTCGTGTCGAACAATATCGGTTTGATGTGGGTGGCGGTGGAGCTTGCGACGCTGACCACCGTGCTGATGGTCGGCATCTATCGCACGCATGAAGCGCTGGAGGCGGCCTGGAAATATTTCATCCTGGGAAGCGTCGGCATCGCGCTTGCGCTGTTCGGCACCATCCTCGTCTACATGGCCGCACAGCCGGTCGTCGGCGAGGGCACCAACGCCATGGTCTGGACGGTGCTCATCGAACAGGCGGCGCATTTCGACCCGGCTTTGCTCAACGTCGCCTTCGTCTTTCTGCTGCTCGGCTACGGCACCAAGGTCGGCCTTGCTCCCTTGCATGCCTGGCTGCCCGACGCGCATGCCGAAGGCCCGACGCCGATCTCGGCGGTGCTCTCGGGCTTGCTGCTGAACGTCGCACTCTATGCCGTGCTGCGCTTCAAGCTGTTGCTCGCGGCAAGCCCGGAGGCGATAGCCCCGGGACCATTGATGGTCGCAATGGGGCTCACCTCGCTCATCTTCGCGGCCTTCATGCTTTACCGCCGCCGCGACATCAAACGCCTGTTCGCCTACTCCTCGATCGAGCACATGGGCATCATCGTGTTCGCGTTCGGCATGGGCGGCCCGCTCGCGAACTTCGCCGGCCTGCTGCACATGGTCATGCACAGCCTGACCAAGTCGGCGATCTTCTTCGCGGTCGGGCACATCGCGCAGGTCAAGGGAACACAAAAAATCGCCGACATCAGAGGGCTGACGGAAACGCATCCCGGACTCGGTTGGGGGCTCGTCATCGGCGTCGTTGCCATTGCCGGCCTGCCTCCGCTCGGCATCTTCATGAGCGAATTCCTGGTCGTCAGCTCGACCTTTGCGAGGCAGCCGCTTCTGGCGATCCCACTGGTGTTCGGGCTTCTCATCGCCTTCGGCGCCCTGCTGCTGCGGCTGACTGGCGTCGCCTTCGGCGAGCCGCGCGGTGGCACCGCGCCCGTCGAGGCATCCTACGTGCCGATGTATTCCCACCTGGCCCTGGTGTTTGGCGCCGGCATCTACCTGCCGGCACCTCTGGTCACGTGGTTCCAGCATGTCGCGACCATCCTGGGATGAAGCGGATGAGCAAAAGAAAGATGCCCACGCTGACCGACCTCATCGAGGCCGGACGCCCTGTCGAGCACCATGTCCCCTGGCGGCGCGCCATGGTGGCGCCGAAGGCTTGGAACCTTGCCGTCGAGCAGCTTGCCGAGGGCCGCTGGAGCCTGCTCGGTCTTTGGGGCGAGCCGGACACCGTCCACATGGCGCTTCTCGACGCGGCTGATATCGGCGTCATCAGCCTGAAATGCCCCGGCGGCCGCTACCCATCGGTCGGCCAGCGGCATCCACCGGCACTGCGCCTCGAGCGCGCCGCCGCGGACCTGTTCGGGCTGCTGCCGCAAGGGCTTCCTGACACACGCCGCTGGCTCGATCACGGCCAATGGGGCGTCATTCATCCCGTGGCAGCGGGGGCATTGGCGGCGGAAGCATCAGCAGCGCCGGCTCATGCGCCAGCCATGGCCTCTTACCGCTTCCTTCCCGCGGAAGGCGAAAGCCTGCACCAGATCCCGGTCGGGCCCGTGCATGCCGGCATCATCGAGCCGGGGCATTTTCGCTTCACGGCAAGCGGCGAAATAATTGTCCGGCTGGAAGAGCGTCTCGGCTACGTGCACAAGGGCATAGAAGGCCTGATGACAGGTTCGCCTGTCGAGCGCGCGGCCAAACTGGCGGGGAGGACGTCCGGCGACAGCACCGTGGCGTATTCGCTGGCCTTTGCTCGCGCGGTCGAAGCGGCGCTCGGCGTCGAGATTTCCTCGCGCGCCGTCTGGTTGCGGGCGCTGATGGCGGAACTGGAGCGTCTTGCCAACCATCTGGGCGATATCGGCGCCATCTGCAACGACGCTGCCTTCGCGCTCATGCATACCCATTGCGGCGTGCTGCGCGAACGGGTTTTGCGCGCCAGCGATGCGGCCTTCGGACATCGCCTGATGCGCGACCGCATCGTGCCGGGTGGGGTGGCAAGCGACCTTAGCGAGGCGGGAACGGCCGCGATCCGGACCCTCGTCGTGGAGATCAGGCAGCGGTTCCCCCATTTGATCGAACTCTACGACAACACGGCGTCGCTGCAGGACAGGACCGTCGCGACCGGCCGGCTCAAGCCGGCCCTTGCCCGGCAATACGCAGCGGGCGGTTATGTCGGCCGCGCCTCCGGCCGAGAGTTCGATGCGCGGCGCAGCCCAGGCTTCCCGCCTTATGACGAACTCGCCTTCGACGTCCCGCTCCTTCAGGAGGGCGACGTGAATGCGCGCGTCTGGATCCGCATCCACGAGGTCGAGCAGAGCTTATCGCTGACCGACCAGATCCTTCAAAGGCTGCCTGACGGCCCGATCCGCGTCGATGTCGCCGAGGCGAGTGTTACCCAGACAGGCGTCACCAAGACCGGCGTCACCAAGACCGGCGGGCCGCGTGAAGGCATGGCGCTGGTCGAGGGGTTCCGGGGCGACATTCTGGCCTGGCTGCGCATTGGCGAAGGCGGTATGATCGAGCGCTGTCACCTGCGTGACCCGTCATGGTTTCAATGGCCGCTGCTTGAGGCGGCCATTGAAGGCAACATCGTCGCCGACTTTCCGCTCTGCAACAAGTCATTCAACTGCTCTTACTCCGGTCACGATCTCTAAGGCATTCCGCCATGCGCAAGCACCTCTTCGAAGGCCTGACACGGCCCCCTCTCACAGAGCGTCCGCCCAAGGCGAGCCAGACGGCGATCGACGAACTCTCGCGCGCGCTAGACGGCGCTGCCCGCAAGCGACTGGGCCGCAGCCTGTCGATCCGGGCGGTCGACGCTGGTTCATGTAACGGCTGCGAACTCGAAATGCATGCGCTCAACAACGCCTTCTATGACGTCGAACGCTTCGGAATCCGGTTCGTCGCGTCGCCGCGCCATGCCGATGTGCTGCTTGTCACGGGGCCGGTCACCAAAAACATGCGCGAGGCACTGAAACGGACTCATGACGCAACTCCCAATCCCAAATGGGTGGTCGCGCTTGGCGACTGCGGCAGGAACGGTGGCTGTTTCGCCGGGAGCTATGCAGTCGTCGGCGGCGTGTCGGAGGTGCTGCCTGTCGATCTGCACATTCCGGGCTGCCCGCCATCGCCAATCGAAATTCTAAAGGGATTACTAGCGTTGCTTGAGAGGGTGAACGCAAAGACTGCTGCCCCCGACGTTGATATCGAATAAGCACCGCTATACCAGCGAACAACCGGCAGCGTGCGCGCTGCCTCAGCCCCTCAGGCTGAGATAGTCGGCCAAGGCCACCGCGTTATTGTGCAAGTCGTCCTGGGCGCCGTAGAGCAGCGTCACCCGGCCGTTGTCGAGCAGGGCGCGCAACTGGCCGACCGCATCGCTGTTCCTGTCGAGCTCGCCGCGATAGCGCTGCTGGAATTCCATCCAGCGCGTCGGCTCGTGGCCGAACCATTTGCGCAATTCATCGCTTGGCGCGAGGTTCTTCAGCCATAGCGTCAGCGCGGCGTCTTCTTTGCGGACGCCGCGCGGCCATACGCGGTCTATGAGCACCCGCTGCCCATCGCCAGGCGAGGGCGGCTCGTAGATGCGCTTGACCTTGATATCGAGTTTCATCGTCAACTCCGGGGCTGACCGCCAAGACGGCTTGCTGGCGGCTCCTTACGCCCACTCGCCCTTGCGCATGACCGGTACGCGGCCGCCGTCCTTGCCGACGCCGTCGATGTCGATCCTGTCCGAACCAATCATCCAATCGATATGGATAAAGCTCTTGTTGCCGCCACGCGCCGCGATCTCCTCCTGGCTGAGCGAGGCGCCGTCGATGAAGCATTTCGAATAGCACTGGCCGAGCGCGATGTGGCAGGCGGCGTTCTCGTCGAACAGCGTGTTGAAGAACAGCAGTCCGCTCGCCGAGATCGGTGAGGAATGCGGCACCAGCGCGACCTCACCGAGCCGGCGTGAGCCTTCATCGGTATCGAGCACTTTTTTCAGCACATCCTCGCCGCGGCTAGCCTTCGCCTCGACGATGCGGCCGCCTTCAAAACGCACCGCGATGCCGTCGATCAGCGTGCCCTGATAGGACAGTGGCTTGGTGCTCGAAACATGGCCTTCGACGCGCCTTGCATGCGGGGTGGTGAAAACCTCCTCGGTCGGGATGTTCGGATTGCAGGTAACGCCGTTCTTGGCGGTCGAGGCGCCGCCCATCCACTCATGGCCGTCGGCCAGCCCGACGGTCAGGTCGGTGCCGGGTCCGGTGAAATGCAGCGCATGGAAATTATGGCCGTTCAGCCATTCGGTGCGGCTGCGCAGAGCCGCATTGTGCGCCTTCCAGTTGCCGATCGGGTCGTCCACATCAACCCGTGAGGCGGCAAAGATGGCGTCGGCGAGTTTTGCCACGGCGACGTCGTCGGTATCGCCGGGAAACACCTGCTTGGCCCAGGCCAGGTCGGGGTAGGCGACGATGTTCCAGTTGATGTCGAAGCCGGTGATCTTCTCCAGTGCCGGCTGGTAGGCGACTGAATTCGCCTTGTTGGCGCGCGCCACTTTCGCCGGATCCTGCCCCGACAGCAGCGACGGATCCTCGCCGCGCACGGCAAGCCGCGCCGCATTGTTGGCGAAGGCCTTCGCCATGCCCTCATAGAGCCAGCCGGCGGCGTGGTCGAAGCCGGCATCGGCGCCATAGCGGAAGCGCGCCAGCGTCATCTCGTCGTCGTTGAAGATCGGCGTCACCAGGCCGGCGCCGGCCTTGTACGCATGCTCGACGATCCGTCGCGTCAGAGGCAGAGCTGCGATCGACGATGTCAGCACCAGATCCTGCCCCGGTTGCAATTGCAGCCCGACCTTGATGGCGGCTTCGGCCAGCCTGTCGAGTTTCACCGGGTCGATCGTTGCGGAAACGCCGCGCGAATGTGTGGTCATGATCCTGCCTGTCGCGATGTGGGAGTCTGGTTCTTACATAGACCCGCACGGCTCTCCTTTCCACCGCGATTGCACGCGGGGGGTTCAGTTCGCGCTGGCGAGCGACCCGAAATGCGCCATGGTCGCAGCTATCTCTTCGCGGACCCAGACCTTGAAATCCCTGACCTTGCGGCTTTCGGTCTTGGTGGCGGAGGTCACCAGCCAATAGCCGAGCCCGCTCTGGGCGCGGACGCCAAAGGGGGCGAGAAGGCGGCCGTCGGCCAGCGCGTCGGCAGCCAGCAATTGCCAGCCGAGCATGACGCCGTGGCCGGCGATCGCCGATTCCAGGCACAGCATCGGGTCGGTGAAGCGCGCGCCTTTGAGGAAGGTGATCGGCTTAACCCCGGCGGCCTCGAACCAGCTTTCCCAACTGATCATCGCCCGTTCGTCGGTGATCGCGCAGGTCAGGGCAAGATCTTCGATCGATTTCAGTTTGTCGGCGATCACCGGGGCGCAGACCGGGAAGAACTCCTGCGCTAGCAGCAATTCCGCCCGCGCACCCGGCCACGTCCCGTCGCCAAGCCGGATGGCGATGTCGATATCCGAGCGATCGAGATCGGCAATTCGCACCGAGGCGTCGATGCGCAACAGCACATTCGGATGCCGGGCGAAATGACGGGACAGTCTCGGCAGCAGCCACTTCGACGCGAAAGCCGGCGCGACCGAAACCACCAGCGTGCATTCGGAGGCCTGGTCGGCGAGCGCCACGGCTTGCGCGAGTTCGCGGAAACCTGCCCCGAGCCGGGCGGTGAAGACGGTGCCGAATTCGGTCAGCACGAGACCGCTTGCCGTCCGCTCGAACAGCGCCTGGCCCAGCTGCTTCTCTGTCCGCTTGATCTGCTGGCTGACGGCGCTGGCGGACACGTTGAGTTCGCTCGCTGCAGCCGAAAGCGATCCCAGTCGGGCGACGGTTTCCACGGCGCGCAGGCCGTTGAGGTGGACGCGGTTCAGCATGGCCATGCAGTTTTTCTAAACCGTCACGGTTGAAATCTCAATTGAAACATCGGGCAGAATGGCAGATTTTAGGGAGACAAGCAGACCACTTGAGGAAAATCCGATGAAGATTTTATCACTGCTCAGGGTCTTTTCCGTTGCCGGTACAGAGCAAGGCCGGTCGCATGAAGGCGAGACCACCCGATGGGCGACCGATCCGCTGTCGCATCCTGTGCTCGACACCATGTCGGAGCGTGAACTCGGCGACATGCCGTTTAGGCTGACGGCCCGGCGCGCTGCCTACGAGACGGGCACCGCGCAGGTCGGCTGCGGCTGATGAAACAGATTTAGCGGGCCGGCCCTCTGCGGTGGACTCTGGCCAACAGCCATTGCGAGCCGTTCTGGCCCAACAAGAAGCGGATTGTTTGACAGGCTCGTGCACCTATTGTGCACTGCAATGAAAACCGCTTTGCCATCCCCTGTGCGTCTCGCCTTCGCCGGCATGATTGCCCTAGCCGTTGCCATGGGAATCGGCCGCTTCGTCTACACGCCGATCCTGCCCGGCATGATGGAGGAACTTGGCCTGTCGCCGGCCGATGCCGGCTGGATCGCATCCGCCAACTATCTCGGCTATCTCATCGGTGCGCTGGCGGCCGTCGGCGCCTGGGCGCACGGTCGCGAGCGTTTGCTGATGCTGGCCGGTCTTGCCGCCACCGCAGTCCTCACCGGGCTGATGGGCCTGGCCGGTACTATCCCGGCCTTTCTCGTCATCCGCTTTCTTGCCGGTGTGGCCAGCGCCTTTGTCTTGGTCTTCATGTCCAGCATCGTTTTCGGCCATCTGGCCGCGGCCGGGCGAAACGACCTGCAGGCGCTGCATTTTGGCGGCGTCGGCCTCGGCATTGCGGCGTCCTCGGCGCTGATGGCTGTCCTCGTCACCGGGCATGCCGGCTGGACGGCGGCCTGGTTCTGGTCCGCCGCGATCTCAGCCTGCGCCTTTGCCCTCGTGGCGCTGCTGCTCGGCAGCACTGCGACCGCCAACGGCGCCGATGGTCGCGAACCGGCGCTGCCGAAGGACCGCTCGCTGACTAAGATCATTGTCGCCTATGGGCTGTTCGGCTTCGGCTATATCGTGACGGCGACCTTTCTGGTCGCCATCGTCCGGCAGGGCGGCGGCGGCCGCGTCTTCGAAGCCGTGGTCTGGATGGTCACCGGCCTTGCCGGGATTCCCTCGGTCTGGCTTTGGCAGAAGATCGCCGGAAAGATCGGGCTCTACCAGGCTTATGCCTTCGGGTGCATCGTCGAGGTGGTCGGCGTCACCGCGAGCGTCGCCATGGGCGGACACATTGGGCCGCTGCTCGGCGGGTTTCTGCTTGGCGGGACCTTCATCGCCATCACCGCGCTCGGTCTGCAGACCGGAAGGCAGCTTGCCCCGCAAGCGCCACGCCGGATCCTGGCGTTGATGACGGCCTCGTTCGGCCTCGGTCAGATCATCGGTCCGATCGTCGCCGGGCTGCTTGCCGAAGCCTCGGGCGACTTCTTCCTCGCATCGATTGTGGCCGCCGCCGTCCTGCTTGTCTCCGGCGCGGTCATCTGGTCGGCTGCGCCAAAATCGCCATGATTGTGGTCTTGCTCGGTGCCGGGCATCGCGCACCGGCCATTTTCATTCCGATCGATGTGTGACCTTATGCCCGCTGAACAGCAACGCCGCTGATTTGCGCATCGACCGAGGATTTCCCCACCGTGTTCGTATCCTTCTTCCCGCAGCCGAAGCTTTTTTTCATCTCGGCCGCCGTCTGGAGCCTTCTGCTCGTCCTCCTGTGGTTTTTCGGCGGCGAACACCTTGGCACGATGCTTGGGATGCCGCCGGTCGATCCGCGGGCCGCACCCGTCATCAGCCCAATAAGATTCCTGACGCCGGCATTCCTCTGGTTCTACGCATATTTCTTCGCCGGTATGGGCGTATTCTACCTTTTTTGGTCGCTGTATGCCCCACACCGTTGGCAGAACTGGTCGATCCTTGGCTCTGCTTTGATTATTTTCGTCACCAATTTCATCGTGCAGATAAGTGTGGCGCTCAATGACTGGCGTGGCATGTTTTACGACATGGTGCAGAAGGCGCTCACCACGCCCGGGTCCGTTGCGCCTGCCGAGCTTTACTACGGAGTATGGCAGTTTCTGTCTTTGGCCCTGGTCTATATGACCATTGCCGTTCTGAACGTTTTCTTCGTCAGGCACTATGTTTTCCGCTGGCGTACGGCGATGAACGATTATTTTACCGCTTACTGGCCGAGGCTGCGCCATATCGAAGGGGCGTCGCAGCGCGTTCAGGACGACACGATGCGCTTCTCGGGCACAATGCAGGGGCTCGGAGTGAACTTCATCGACTCCATCATGACCCTGATTGCTTTTCTACCCTTGCTGGCATCCCTTTCTCTCCATGTTCCAACTCTCCCAATAGTCGGAGCAATCCCTTATCCGTTGGTTGTTGCGGCGATCGCCTGGTCGTTGTTTGGCACCGGCTTGTTGGCAGTCGTCGGCGTCAAGCTGCCCGGGCTGGAATTTCGTAATCAGCGTGTTGAAGCCGCTCTGCGCAAGGAACTTGTCCTCGGTGAGGACGATACGGCGCGAGCGCAGCCACCAACGTTGGTCGAGCTTTTCAGAAATGTTCGCAAGAACTATTTCACTCTCTATGCACACTATGTCTATTTCGACATGGTCCGCTATCTATACCTTCAAGTCGACAACGTCTTCGCTACGCTTATTCTCGTTCCAACCTTGGCAATCGGTAAGATAACATTTGGCGTTTTCCAGCAAATTGTCACCGCCTTTTCACAAGTCGCCACTTCGTTCCAATATCTCGTGAATTCCTGGCCGACTATCGTCGAGCTGATATCCATCTACAAGCGCCTGCGCGCCTTCGAGGCGACGCTTGAAGGGGCGCCGCTGCCGGAAATCGACCAGCACTATCTGGAGCGAGAGCGAGCCGGCTTGCGCCCTGAGGATCAGCCGGTGAGCTAACAGTGGCGGGCGGCTGTCACTTCCGGATCCAGCCGCCCACCGACGCCTGCGTTTGGCCGCCATCGCGCCGCGAAACATAGTCGCGATAGCTGATGCACTCGACGTCGGGCCTGGTGCAGACCTCGCCGGCAAAGCGTTCCAGCGCGTGCCAGTAGGCGCCGTCATTCATCAGTGTGAAATGGAAGCCGAGTTCCAGCGGAATGCGTTTGCCCTGGTATTGGGCATCGAACGCGGCGCGAAAGGCGTCATGGGTCCGGTTGGCGAATTCGTCCGCCTTGCTCGGCCGCTCGAAGCCGCCGGAATGCCTGATATAGAGATTGTAGTCCATGGCGATCACCCGCCTTGTGTCAGGACCTTCCGGGATCTGCGGCAGCGAGAAGCGTGTGATGCCGTCGCGGGTCGGTGGCCGGGCAGGGCCGCGCGACACACCGCTCGCGTCAAACAAATAGCCCGCCTTTGGCAGCGCCTCGTAGAGCGCCTTGTTTGCCGACAGATAGGGGGCGCGAAAGCCGACCGCCTTGCGCGCGATTTCGCGCCAGCCCGCGGGTTCAGCGGTAATAGCGTTAATCGAATAGGCGTTCTCGAGAATATGCTTGAACGAACCGAACTCGCTCAGCCAGTCGGCCTTGCTCCAGTCCTTGCCGTCGAAATGGCCGCAAGCGTGGCTGCCGATATCGTGGCCTTCTGAGACGGCAAGGTTTATCTGCTCGAGCCGGTCGGCGACGTCCTGTTTCGAGGCGGCAAAGCCGATGTTGGATTTGCCCGATGTCTTGCCGGGCGCCATGTACGCCTTGTGCGTTTCCGGCGAGAGCAGGAAGACGCAGGACACGAAGTAAGTGAAATGCGCGCCGGTGCGCGCGGCCAGCGCCCTGCTGCGCTTCCACTGCGAAATATCGCGAGCGCTGTCGAACGAGATGATGACGGCCTGTTTCGGCCTTGCCGGCGGTGGCGCCGCGGGCGGATCGGCGACAGCGGCGCCCGCTGCAGCAAGCGACGCGATGGAGAATGCAACAACGCGGGACGAACGAGGCATTAGCATCTGATCTGGATTGGAGGAGGGTTCGAGCACCGGCTATCGGCGAAATGTGGCGCGGGTGCGGTTGCCTCGGGCGGCCACGTGTCGGCGATTAGCCGATTTTCCTGTCCAACCCCTTCCATGCCGGCAAAATTTCGCTAAAACGCGGGCTACCGCATCGGCCTGAAAAGCAGCATTGATTTTCAGGAAGCACGATGCGCAAATTCAAAGTGTTAGAGCGTACTTTCCATGGACGCACGTCGCTCTAAACCGCCCTGGGGCGGGCAGGATGGTTTTGAGATGTCGGACGACAGTTTTATCCGCGAAGTCAACGAAGAGATGCGTCGCGATCAGGCGCATGCGCTATGGGACCGTTTTGGTCCTGCCTTGCTTGCGCTTGCGATACTGGTGGTGGTCGGCACCGCGGCCTTCGTCGGCTATCGCTATTGGGACGAGACTCGCGCCAATCGCTCGGGCGACGCCTTCTCGCAGGCGCTGAAGCTTGCCAATGAGGGCAAGAGCGACGAAGCGCTGACTGCCCTCGCTGCGTTGGAAAAGGATGGCTACGGCGCCTATCCGCTGCTCGCCCGCATGCGCGCGGCAACCGTCAAGGCGGATAAGGGCGATGTCGTCGCCGCCGTCAAGGACTTCGACGAGGTCGCCGCCGACACGGACATTCCATCAGGCCTTCGCGACATGGCGCGCATCAGGGCAGCGCTGCTGCTCGTAGACCACGGTTCGTTCGCCGATGTCTCCAGCCGCGTCGAGACGCTCACCGCCGACACCAATCCGCTGCGCCATACCGCGCGCGAGGCGCTCGGCCTTGCCGCCTGGAAGGAAGGCAAGGCGACGGACGCACTGAAACTGTTCGACCAGATCGCCTCGGATGACGGCGCCCCGCGCAACGCGCGCGAGCGGGCGACGTTGATGTCCGAGCTGATCCGTGGGTCGGGCAGCGTGTCGTAATGTATGTCGCCCAAAAGTGTGTTGCGGTTTTGGGACAACGACATGCATGGCAGATGCATGTCGCCAAAAAGTGTGCAGCGGTTTTGGGACGACGACATGCTGGCAGATGTAGGGCCGCATGACGTTCAAAGTCGCCATCATCGGCCGGCCTAACGTCGGCAAATCGACCCTTTTCAATCGTCTGGTGGGAAGGAAGCTGGCGCTTGTCGACGACACGCCGGGCGTCACTCGTGACCGTCGCGTCCATGCCGCCAAGCTTTACGATCTGCATTTCGACGTCATCGACACCGCCGGCTTCGAGGATGCTGCTGCTTCGACGCTGCCGGGCCGCATGCGCGCCCAGACCGAGATCGCCATCCGGGAAGCCGACCTGATCTTTTTCACGATCGATGCCAAGTCCGGGCTGATGCCTGACGACAAGACCTTCGCTGAGATCGTGCGCAAGTCCGGCAAACCGGTTGTCGTCGTCGCCAACAAGGCCGAGGCGCGCGGCGCCCAGGGCGGCATGCTGGAGGCCTGGGAACTCGGCCTTGGCGAGCCAATCCCGGTCTCGGCCGAACACGGCCAGGGCCTGCCCGATTTGCGCGATGCGGTGATATCAGCACTGGGCGAGGCGCGCGCCTTCGGCGAAGAAGAAGAGGATGCGGACGAGGAGACCGCCGCCAGCGAGGTGCTGATCGGCGAGGACATCACCGATCCGGATGCCGAGCCGAGCTACGACGATACCAAACCGATGCGCATCGCCGTCGTCGGGCGCCCAAATTCCGGCAAATCGACGCTGATCAACGCGCTGATCGGTGAGGAGCGGCTCTTGACCGGGCCGGAAGCCGGCATCACCCGCGATTCCATCTCCGTCGACTGGGACTGGCATGGCCGCCGCCTGAAGCTGTTCGACACCGCCGGCATGCGCCGCAAGGCCAGGATCCACGAAAAGCTGGAAGTCATGTCGGTGCAGGATGCCCTGCGCGCCATTCGCTTTGCCGAGATCGTCATCATCGTGCTCGACGCCACCATTCCTTTCGAGAAGCAGGATCTGCAGATCGCCGACCTGATCATCCGCGAGGGCCGCGCGCCGGTGATCGCCTTCAACAAATGGGATATGATCGACCACCCCCAGGAACTCCTGGCGGAACTGCGCGAGAAGACCGAGCGGCTGTTGCCGCAGGCGCGCGGCATGCAGGCGGTTCCGGTCTCGGCCGAAACCGGGCGCGGCCTCGACAAGCTGATGGATGCCGTCATCCGGACGCACAGAGTGTGGAACAGCCGCGTCTCGACCGGCAAGCTCAACCGCTGGCTGGAAGGCATCCTGGCGCATCATCCGCCGCCTGCCGTGGCAGGGCGTCGGCTGAAGATCAAATATGTCACCCAGGCCAAGACGCGCCCGCCGGGCTTCGTCGTGTCCTGCTCACGGCCGGACGCGATGCCGCAATCCTATGTCCGCTATCTCTCTAACAGCCTGCGCGAAGCCTTTGACATGCCCGGCGTGCCGATCCGCATCGCCCTGCGCACCTCGGAAAATCCGTTCGCCAGCAAGGCGAAAAAACGCCGCTGAGCTGCGCGTCTTCTGGGCGCCAGCATCAGGCTACGCTCCGCAGGCCGCTCGCGGGCAGCGCCTGCACATTTTCGGGTAGGCGATTCCACCGCCACCTGCAGCAGGATGTCGGCAAGTCGCGCCGCCACCGGGTCTGGCTCGGCCTTCCTTGCGATGCGGGAACAGCGCCATCTCAGGCAGTGCGGGCAGCCGGCGATCTGCGGCGTCATCGCCCTGACAGTAGCCAGCACGAGTGGGACAGCCTCTGCACCTAATGGGCGGTGTAAGCTCCGTCGACCAGATGGTAGCTGCCAGTGACAAAGCTGGCCTGATCCGACAACAGGAAGCACACAAGAGCCGCTACCTCTTCCGGTTTGCCGCGTCTGCCCATCGGCTGAAGGGCTGCCATGCGCCGGGTGGTCAATGCCTCCACTTGCTCCGACAAAAGCGGCGTTTCGATCCAGCCGGGGCCGACGACATTGATCCGGATGCCCATCCTCGCATATTCGATCGCCGCAACCTTGGTCAGTCCAACGACCCCGTGTTTCGCTGCCGTGTATGCGGACGCAGTTGGCAAGCCGACGGAACCGAGAATCGAGGACATGTTCACGATGGCGCCTCCGCCTCGATCCAGCATGGCGGCGATTTCGTACTTCATGCTGTAGAAGACGCCATTCAGATTGACGTCTATAAGCTTGTGCCAGTTGTCGAGCGGATAGTCTGCCGTTGCTTTTCGAACGCCGTCGATGCCTGCATTGTTTACCGCCATATCCAGTCCGCCGCATTTCTGGACAGTGAACTCGATCAGCTTTTCGACGGCTGCCGCATCCGTGACATCGACCGCAAAGTCGTAGGCCCTGCCCCCTTGCGACCTTATTTCGGCGGCTTTGCAGTGCGCGGCCTCGGCATCAAGGTCGGCGACAACAACCTCGGCTCCTTCTTGCGCGAGTTGCCGTGAAACAGCCGCTCCTATTCCGGAGCCTGCACCGGTCACAATCGCGACTTTCCCATGGAAGTCAGCCTTCATCGTCTCTGTCCTTTGCCCATTGTGACATAACCGAGCAGAGGCAGACGCTTATCGCAAGAAGTTTCGCTCCAATTCGCTTGTCAATCCTGTGAATTCATTTTGCCACCACACAGCGAGACTTGGCCCGCAGGCCTTGGAATGGTAGAGACGAGGGCGGGGTAGATTAACCAGTTTCCTAGCAGGTAGAAATGGAAGAACACCACATTGCGCGCCGGGGGCTCGTGCTGGGTAGTCTGGCTCTGATGCTTTCCGGATGTACGTCGACGCTACGACAGGTGGCGGAGCCGATTTCATCCGCGTTCGGACCAAGGAATGGCCTCAATCCTCGTTTCCGACGGCGGCATGTGCGGTACGACGGAAACGAGCCGCCTGGAACGATCGTCGTCGATACTTCGCAACGTTTTCTCTATGCCGTCGAGACCGACGGGTGGGCGACGCGCTACGGCGTCGGCGTCGGCGAGCAGGGACTTTCGTTCAAGGGTACAGCGACCGTCGCCCGCAAGGCGGACTGGCCGTCGTGGACACCCACCGCCAGCATGATGAGGCGCAAGCCGCGCCTGGTGCAGTATGCAGGGGGGGTCCCTGGCGGACCAAACAACCCGCTAGGTGCGCGTGCCCTTTATCTCTATCGCGACGGGCGCGACACCCACTTCCGGATACATGGTACAAACGAGCCATGGACGATAGGCACAGCGGTATCGAACGGGTGCATCCGTTTGATAAATGACGACATCATTGACCTCTACGAACGTACTCCTTTGGGCACGACGGTGGTGGTTGTTTGATGGTGGGCAGGCCTGATCTCCGTTGGATGGTGAGCCCTGCCGGCACGTCACCGCAAAGCAGCCGCCTGCAACCGGGTGCCAACTGTGTCATTTCTGCACTAGGCGTTGGTGTAGATCGCAGCTAACTTGGTGGGGCTGCATATCGTTTTATTTGTGGCGATTCTATTGGCTGTTCCGCCCCTGGGGAAAGGATTGCTTGATGAGCAGGATGTTGATTGTAATGGTTGCTACCCTCGCCGTTGCCAGCCTGAGCGGCTGCGCGAACGGCTGGATCGGTAAAGGAAAGGGGAAGGCTCCTCCGCCGGAACCCGCTGCCGTAGAAGAGCCCGTGATTAAATAAGCACCGGCTTTCGGAGATTTGGGGAAGGGCCGCCAGGCCCTTCCCCATCGATATGCAGGGGCCAAGGCCGGATTCGCAGCCTACCTGAGGTTGGCGGGCATAGGCTGGCACTAGGTCTGCGGTCCTCGGAGTTCTGGATGAGATGACGCTTGTAAGTGGCCGTTCAACAATTGTGGCCCTGCTCGCGCTTGTCGCGGCGTCATGTCAGTCGCAGGACAACAAGCCCCAGCCGACTTTCGTGTCCGATGATCGGGCACTGAGATCCGCGGCGATGATGGCGCCCGCGGCGGCATCAACTCAAGCCCAACGGCATTTCATCGAATTCCGCTCCCGGTACGCCCTTACCTACGGCCATTCCTTCGTGATTTTTGGACGATTGAACCAGGCGGGACGGATGGTCAACCCCGAAGTCGCGGGGCTCGCTCCGAAGTCCAGTGATCCCAATGTCTATGTTCTCGGCCATTTGGCGCCCGTGCCAGCCTCGACCGGGTGGACGGACGGCGACCTGGAAGATGCCTACCGGTCGGCAAGCTGGCGTGTTTTACTTACCGAAGCCGAATATAGGAAAGTCGTCGCGAGCATACGAAGGCTGCAGGCCAGCTCTCCACTTTGGCACGCCTCGCTCTACAACTGCAACGCATTCGTAGCGGACATCGCCAGATCGATGGGGTATAAGACCCCCGGTACCTGGCTCCGGCCGCAACAATTCATAACCAAGCTTCGGGAGATGAACGGCGGTTGAAATGCGATTGGCAAACCCGCTTTCGCCTCATTCGCCCGGTCAACTCCGAAAGGAGCGCGCTCTGAATGTCTTCGGTCGACAGTTCGGACGCTGACATCGTTGCGACGGTTTATCGTAGTCCCAGATCGAGAAAAGGCTCCGGTGACCTGAAGTGACCATTTCTGTAGCTTCACTTGGCGAGATCATTTGGGTGATCGGCATCGTTGCCTGGTATGTGATCCGGTATCCCTTCGAGCGCCGGGCAAGGCGCGTGCGAATTGTAGCTGGCGGCCGCTCAAGTTCCGACACCGTCGGGCTTGCATCGGCTCTCCTTGGCCTGGCTATCCTGCCTGGCTTCTATGTCGCCACCGGCATCCCCGCAGCGGCTGACCATCCGGCCAGCGTGTGGTCGGTGGCGCTCGGAACCATCATCTTCTGCTCCGCGCTGTGGATTTTTCGCATGTCCCACAAGGAACTTGGCCGTAACTGGTCGATCACGCTCGAGATTCGCGAGCGGCATGAACTGGTCAGCGCCGGGCCATACGCCTTGGTCCGTCACCCGATGTACACCTCGTTTCTGCTTATGGGGCTCGGCCAGCTCTTTCTGCTGCCGAACTGGGTTGCGGGCATATCTGGTTTGATCGGATTCGCAGTGCTTTTCCTGCTGAGAGTGGATAAGGAAGAGCGTATGATGCTGGAGAATTTAGGCCCGCAATACCGCGCCTATATGGAAAGGACCAAGCGAATATTCCCTTATCTTTATTAGAGGTCGTTTGATGCGAGGCCGAGCCCTCAAGCTTTCGGCGCCCCGGCGCCTTGTTGGCGATCTGATGAGGTTTTCGATCGGCGTGCCACGCGTCGCGGTGCAGCGTCAGATGAACCTCGGCCCACTCGTAAGGGCTAGAATGGCGCAGCAGACCAGGCCCTCGTGGACTGCGATCTTCCTGAAAGGATATGCGCTTCTCGCCCTGGAGATGCCGGAGCTGCGGCGCGCCTATGTCAAGTTGCCCTGGCCGCAGCTTTACGAGTATCCGGCAAGCGTAGCCTCGATTGCCCACGAGCGCGAATATGACGGCGAGCCGGCCGTTCTGCTGAGCTGCATCAAGTGCCCGGAGCGCTACTCCATCACGGAACTTGAGGGGTCCATCCACGCGGCTCGATCACGGCCGATCCTGGAGGTCCCGGAGTTCCGGCGTGCCTTGCGGATGGCAGGTGCGCCTGCGCCAGTCAGGTGGCTGCTTATGTGGCTAGGGTTGAACATCGGCCGGCAAAGGGCAAATTACTTCGGTACCTTCCAACTGTCCGTCTATTCTGGTCTCGGTGCGGAATCACTCAACCCGCTGACACCACTGACCACGCTTCTAAACTACGGTCCGATCGAAAAAGACGGATCGGTGAATGTCCGCATCCACTACGATCACCGGGTCATGGATGGAGCGAACGTCGCACGAGCACTGGAGCGATTCGAAAAGATCCTGAACGGCACCGTCGCGAATGAAGTGGTGCTGCTCAGGCAAGGTGCTTCCGCTCCTGCAAGACGGAGTAACGCGACGTGATTTCGCACTATGAATTCCGGCCAGCCGTCGTCGTGATTGGCGGCTCGGGTGGAATTGGCCGGGCGATTGCGGGCGTCGCTGCACGGGAGCGCGGTGCGGTTGTGCTGGTTGCCCGCTCGCCCGAGGGTTTGGCCGCCGCGGCGTCTGAGGTTCGGGAGGCGGGCGGCGAGGCATTCACGCTCGAGCTGGATCTCGTGGCAGGCGATGCGCCAACGCGCCTGGAGGGCTTTCTGTCCGCACACGGCCTGGTCTGTGATGTCCTGGTCAACAGCGCCGGCTATGGCCTGCGGGGCGCGGCGACGGCGCTGCCCATTGATGGTCAACTCGGTATCATCGATCTCAACATACATTCCCTCACGGAACTGACCCTCCATTTTCTGCCGGGCATGGTGGCGCGCCGACGGGGCGGGGTGCTCAATCTCAGTTCCGTGGCCGGGTTCCTTCCTGGGCCTTATATGGCTCTGTACTTCGCTAGCAAAGGTTTCGTGCGCGTCTTCTCAGAGGCGCTTCACCAGGAATTGCGCCGAACCGGTGTGACGGTCACATGCGTGGCGCCAGGCCCGGTGTCGACGGAGTTTCTCGCAAGGTCAGGCGCCAATCAGACGGTGCTCTTCAACATCTTGCCCAAGGTGGGTCCGGAGTATGTGGCCGAACGGGCGTGGCGAGGGTTCAAATCCGGTCGTCGCCTCGTCGTGCCGGGAATCTCGGCCAAGTTGGCTGCCCTTGCGGCATCGCTCCTGCCTTCCGCAGCGCTGCTGCCCCTGGTCGGCCGGCTGCAACGCGGCGGCAATGATCAATGTCCTTGCGGTTCAGGTATGAAGTTCAAGAAATGCTGCGGTACCCGCCAGATCCAGCTGCGCCGGGGCCCTCGGGGAATTATCCCCTGACCGACCAGCACGCCACCGAAAAACCTCATTGAAGCAAGAGACCGCTCGCCGATGGCGGGCCGTAAAGCATGTTCGTGGCATAGAGGAGAATCCCTCCATCTCTGAACAGCGCTCTGCGGAGCGGTCATTGGGACGGTTGGAGCCGTTTCCAACAAAGCCTTTGAAATGATTGGCGCTGTCGAACTCCGTTAACGCCCCATCAAGGTTAATGCATCATCGTGCCTCTCCAGTGGGGTCCGTTGCGTTTCTGGAGAGTTCCGTGCATCGACGTGTTTTGAAGCGGCTTGTCGCTTTCGCCGGTGAGAAAAGACGTTCCTTTCTGTCTCCTCTGGTCGTTGGAATTGGCATCTGGGTCGGCTTTCCCAATGCCATTGCCTACCAGGACATGACGAGCCTGGTTTCCGGCCTCAAGGCGCCGAACGCCCGCTGGAACGCCTATGTCGAGAAATCCGTCGCCGGCTCGGTCCATGCCGCCGAAATGCCTTTCCTCGATTCCGACACCACCGGTTCGATCTCGGGTTCCGGCGTCCGGTTGCCCGGCATCGGCGCCGTGTCGTTTCGCGGCAAGGGCAGCGTGGCCAGCACGACGCCCGACGAGGACCGCATCATGCGCGCCGACAAGAAGGGCCGCATCATCATCGTCTCGCCGGTCGCGCCGCCGAAGAACTTCAATGCCGGCTCGGTGTTTGAGCGCTCCTCCTCGCTGCTTCGCCCGAGCATGGACAGTGGCCTGAAAATGGCTTTCGCCAAGCCCGAGATCAAAGGCAAGGAGATCCAGATTGCCGCCGCGTTTCATAGGCGCGTCGACAAGAAGCCGGATCCCGGCGTGCCGGCCATGCTGGCCGCACTGGTCAACAACGATCGCCCCGACGTCCTGGCGACGGCCTACGCAGCGGCCGCGCCCGACTATGCCCAGGCTTCGCCCTTCGAGGCCTTGCTTCAGGACGAGAAGCCGAATGATGGCCGCTTCATTCCGCCGGTGGCCAAGGGCGATCATTCGTGGATGCAAACTCCGCTGCCGGCGAGCGTATTCTCCAAAGCGGAACAGACTTGCCTCGCCAACGGCATCTATTTCGAGGCGCGGGGTGAAACGGTGCGCGGCCAGGCCGCCGTCGCCCAGGTCATCCTCAATCGCGTTCGCAATCCGGCCTATCCGAACTCAATCTGCGGCGTCGTCTATCAGAACGACAAATGGTTCAACCGTTGCCAGTTTTCCTTCGCTTGCGACGGCAGGAAGAAGCGCATCCAGAGTCCCGCCCACTACAAGACCGCGCAGGACATCGCCATGGCGGTCACTGCCGGCAAGATCTTCATCCCGGAAGTCGGATCGTCGACCCATTACTACGCCAACTACGTCAACCCGGGTTGGGCGCGGACGATGAAAAAAATGACCAGGATCGGCCTGCACATCTTCTATCGCACCTATGGCGGCGGCTGGAGCTGAGCGCTCCGGCAAGGCCCCGGGCGCGGCCGATCGAAGACCCGTCGCCGCAGGGATTCGGCCGCGGCACGCCAGCGGCGGTAGCGGGCACGATGTCGCACCCTGGCAAGCCATTGATATGAATGGAGAAAATACTTAAGGCGGAAGTCCCGCCCGTGGCTTGACGGGCGCGGACCCTCTAACTATGTTGCCGGCGACTTAAGAGCGGACGGACGGTGACGATCTGAACGGGCAAGGGGGTTGCGATGGCCGACAAGAATGGGCCAGACGGAACCGGAGAAACCGGCCGCGGCAAACAGCGTCAAGCCGACATCCGCGACGACGATCTTGAGCGCCGCCGGCGCGACCTTGAAGCATCGCTTGCGACAAGGCGGCCGGACCGGCTCGAGGGGAAAGACGACGCGAAAGCGGGCAGTGCGGCCGGATATGGCCAGGCGCTCAAGCTATCCAGCGAGTTCATCGCCGGGATAGTGGTTGGTGCTGGTCTTGGCTGGATCATCGACCGTGTGGCGGGGACATCGCCATGGGGTCTGATCGTTTTTTTGCTGCTCGGTTTTGGCGCCGGCGTGCTCAATGTCCTGCGCTCCGCGGGACTTATGGCGGAATTCGGACAGGGCGACAAAGCCCGCGATCCGAAAGAATGACTTGAGGCGCCGCTTGCCGGCGCAGTGAACAGGACACTAAAGCCGCGCGCGGCTTTGATGGGGATTTAAAGTGGCTGCTGACAAGGTCGATCCGATCCACCAGTTCCATATCAACAAGCTGATTCCGATCGAGATCGGCGGCTACGACCTGTCGTTCACCAATTCTGCACTCTTCATGGTCGCGACCGTCGCCGTTGCCTCGGCGTTTCTCTATCTCAGCACCTCGAGCCGCAGCCTCGTTCCTAGCCGTCTTCAGTCGGTCTCGGAAATGGCCTACGAATTCGTCGGCAACATGCTGAGGGACGCAGCCGGAACCCAAGGCATGAAGTTCTTTCCCTTGGTATTTTCGCTGTTCATGTTCGTGCTCGTTGCCAATCTGCTCGGTCTTTTTCCATATTTCTTCACCGTCACAAGCCATATCATCGTCACCTTCGGCCTTGCCGCGCTGGTGATCGGAACCGTCGTCGTCTACGGCTTCATGAAGCATGGCCTTGGTTTCCTGAAACTGTTCGTGCCGCATGGCGTGCCGGTTTACCTGCTGCCGCTGGTGGTGCTGATCGAGGTGATTTCCTTCGTTTCGCGCCCGGTCAGCCTCTCGGTTCGTCTGTTCGCCAACATGCTGGCCGGCCACATCACGCTGAAGGTGTTCTCGGGCTTCGTGGTGAGCTTGAGCGCGCTTGGCACGCTCGGCATTGCCGGATCGGTCCTGCCGCTGGCGATGGCTGTGGCGCTGACGGCGCTGGAACTGCTGGTCGCCTTCCTGCAGGCCTACGTCTTTGCCGTGCTGACCTGCATGTATCTGAACGACGCCCTGCATCCCGGGCACTGACCCAGGTTGACCCAAGAGTTTCCGGCCTTGCTGCCGGGATAGAAAATCGCAACGGAATTTTTAGATCCAAAGGAGTTGAACACATGGAAGCAGAAGCAGCAAAGTTCATCGGCGCCGGCATCGCATGCCTCGGCATGGGTGGCGCCGGTATTGGCCTTGGCAACATCTTCGGCAGCTATCTGGCGGGCGCATTGCGTAATCCGTCGGCCGCGGATGGCCAGTTCGGCCGCCTGATCTTCGGCTTCGCCGTGACTGAAGCGCTGGGCATCTTCTCCCTGCTCATCGCGCTTCTGGCCCTGTTCGGCTAACATTGGGAATTGGACGGGCCGGCCGCAATCAGCGGCAGGCCTGACATCAGGGGATAGTCCATGTTCGTGACATCTGCCTTTGCGCAAGAGTCCGCGCCCGCTGTCGAAGGCGGCCATACCGGCACGGAAGGCGATACGCATTCCGGCACCGGTGTGCCTGCCGAGGCGCACGGCGTGTTCCCGCCATTCGATCCGGCGACATTCCCGTCGCAGCTTGTGTGGCTGGCGATCACCTTCGGGCTGTTCTACCTGTTCCTGAAGAAGGTGGTGATGCCGCGTGTTGGCGGCATCATCGATGTCCGCAACGACCGCATCACCCAGGATCTCGATCATGCCGCCAGGCTGAAGGGCGAGGCCGATGCCGCCGTTGCCGCCTATGAGCAGGAACTGGCGGAGGCCAAGATCAAGGCCAATGCGATCGGCCAGCAGGCCAACGATGCCGCCAAGGCGGAAGCCGAGGCCGCCCGCAAGAAGGTCGAGGCTGCGCTCGACCAGAAGCTTGGCGAAGCCGAGGCTCGCATTTCGTCCATCAAGGCCAATGCCATGAAGGAAGTCGGCACGATCGCCGAGGACACTGCTTCGGCAATCGTCGAGGCGCTTGTCGGCGGCAAGGCCAGCAAGGCCGAGATCGCGGCAGCCGTCAAATCCGTGGCCCGGTGAGGAGCGCATTATGGACGCCACATCACTCGCGACGCTTTGGGCCACTGTTGCCCTCGTCATTTTTCTGGCCATTGCCGTCTACGTCAAGGTGCCTAAGCTGATCGCCAAGGCGCTTGACGCCCGCGCCGACAAGATCAGCAACGAGCTTGAAGAAGCGCGCCGGCTGCGCGAGGAGGCCCAGCAATTGCTCGGCCAATACCAGCGCAAGCGCAAGGAAGCCGAGCAGGAGGCCGCCGCCATCGTCGCCGCCGCCAAGCGCGAGGCCGACATGCTGGCTGCCGAGGCGCACAAGAAGACCGAGGATTATGTCGCCCGGCGCACCGCACTTGCCGAACAGAAGATCGGTCAGGCCGAGCGCGAGGCGATCAGCGAGGTGCGCGCCAGCGCCGTCGATATCGCCGTCGAAGCCGCACGCACGCTGCTCGCCGGCAAGATTGACGCAAAGGCGGGCGCCGACCTGTTCAAGGCCTCGCTTCAGGATGTGAAGTCCAAGCTGAATTAAGCGACTTCATCAGGAAGTCATCGAAGCCGCCCGGGAAACCTGGCGGCTTTTTTTGTTAGGCGAAAGCGCCTGAGCGGTAATCTCCCCCCTTGAGGGGGAGATGTCGCCGAAGGCGACAGAGGGGGTCGCCTCGGCTGGCGCGACGCGATATCGGATAATACGTCGAATGAGAGAGGAGGTTGGCGCTTCACGCGCTGCTACCCCCTCTGGCCTGCCGGCCATCTCCCCCTCAAGGGGGGAGAAAGCGCGACGATGGACCATCGCTTAATCCAGACCCGAAAAACTCTCTTCGTCCTGCACCTCGGTTCCGCCAAGCCGGAACGGTGCGAAGGACGCGCGGTGCAGCCGCGCCACCGGTCCATGCACCTCGATCGCGGCACGGTGGCGGACCGTGGCGTAGCCCATATGGAGTTCGAAACCGTAATGCGCGTGATGGCCGCCGCAGCCGCACATCATGCGGTCGCGCATCACCTTGGCGACGATCGACGCGGCGGCGATCGACTGCGAGCGCTGGTCGCCCTTGATCAGCGCTCTGCCTTCGCATGGCAGTCCGGGCGGCACGTCGCGTCCGTCGACCAGGGCCAGCTTTGGCTGCACCGAGAGCCCGACCAAAGCGCGACGCATCGCCTCGAGGCTTGCCCTGAGAATATTGCTGCCATCGATGCCTTCCGCGCCGACCGAAGCCATCGACACGCCAAGAGCGGAGCCGAGGATTTTCAGGAACAGCGCCTCGCGCTGCAGATGGCTGAGGCGCTTGGAATCGTCGAGGCCGTCGGGAATGTTGGCGGGATCGAGCACCACCGCTGCCGCCACGACCGGCCCGGCGAGCGGGCCACGGCCTGCCTCGTCCATTCCCGCCACCGGCCATAGGCCTTCGGCCATCGCCTTCGCCTCGAAAGAGAAATCGGGTCTCTCAACGATTTCGAAGAGAAGCGGAGAATCAGAACGCGCGCGAGCCATGTTGCGGCGAGGTTCGCATCGGCTCCGATTCTCCGCAAGCCCCTCCGGGTCGGGTGAGGCACCGGACCCGGAGGGCACCGTCTGCAAGCCCGGGGACAAGGACAGGCCGGACGGGATTTTTCATGTGCCGCCGGCAGCGGCGGCACACGATGTCTTCACAGCAGCATCAGTTGCTCGGTTGCCTTGGCCGCCGCAACGAACTGGTCGGTCCTGAGCGACCGCCGCTCGGCGTTAAGGCCAAGCCGTTTGGCGGCGATCTCGAAGCGCCGGCCGATCTGCCAGGCATAGGGGCCGGCGCCTTTCATGCGCTTGCCCCAATCCGAATCGTAATCCTTGCCGTCACGCATCGAGCGGATCAGTGACATGACGTGACGGTAGCGGTCCGGATAATGGCGCAGCAGCCAATCCTTGAAGATCGGCGCGACCTCCAGCGGCAGGCGCAGCACGACATAGCCGGCCTCGCGCGCTCCTGCTGCACGTGCCGAATCGAGGATGCGTTCCATCTCCTGATCGGTCAGGCCGGGGATGATCGGAGCGACCATGACCGAGGCCGGAATGCCGGCGTCCGAAAGCTGCCTGATCGCCTCCAGCCGCTTGGTCGGCGTCGACGCGCGGGGCTCCATCGTTCTGGCCAGCATCCGGTCAAGCGTCGTCACCGACAGCGCCACCTTGGCCAGCCCGCGTTCGGCCATGCGCGACAGGATGTCGATGTCGCGCGTCACCAGCGCGGACTTGGTGACGATGCCGACCGGGTGGCCGCGCGCCTCCAGCACTTCGAGGATCTCGCGCATGATCCGGTACTGCTTCTCGATCGGCTGGTAGGGATCGGTGTTGGTGCCGATGGCGATGGTGCGCGGCTGGTAGCCGTCCTTCGACAGTTCCTTGTCGAGTAGCCGCGCCGCATCCGGCTTGGCGAACAGCCTCGATTCGAAATCCAGCCCCGGCGACAGGCCCATGAAGCTGTGCGTCGGCCGCGCGAAGCAATAGACGCAGCCATGCTCACAGCCGCGGTAGGGGTTGATCGAGCGGTCGAAGGAAATGTCGGGCGATTCGTTACGGGTGATGATGGTGCGCGGCTTTTCGACCTGCACCTCGGTCTTGAAAGGCGGCAGCTCCTCCAGCGAGTTCCAGCCATCATCGAACACATGCCGGCTGACCGGTTCGAACCGGCCGGACGGGTTGATGCCGGCGGACCGGCCGCGATTGCGGTCTGGACGGATTCGGACGCCACTCTGCTCGATCATTGCATTGGCCATCTCGGCCCTTCCAGCCCCGAAGGCGGCAATGTCGGCACGTACGATCTGTTCCATTTTTGCCCTCTCCCAGGGACTGTCGGCTGGCTGTCGAATCGCTCTGTTCATGAAAATAATCCTATTTTATCCACCAGAACAAATCAAGAACATTTTTGCCATGCTACGCAAAAACTGGCACTGCGCCCCGCATTCCGCTATTCGGCTAACGATGCTTAGCGTTCTCATCCAGACCCTGAATGACGAAGAGAGACTTGCCCGCACGCTTGCCTCGCTGATTGGCGGCGCGGTCGAGGGCGTGGTGCGCGATGTCATCGTCTGCGACACCGGCTCGACCGACCAGACGTACCGCGTTGCCGAACATGCCGGCTGCCTTTATGTGGCGAGCGGCGGCATTGCCGCCGGCATCAGGCAGGCCAAGGGCGACTGGCTGCTGCTGCTGGAGCCGGGGGCGCGGTTGGCGGAAGGCTGGATCGACGAAGTCGTCGCCCACACGGCCCGGCAAACCATGCCGGCGCGGTTTTCGCGGGCGCGCGGCAGTCGCGTGCCGTTCCTGTCGCGGGTGTTTTCGGGAAACCGGGCTCTGGCCGAAGGGCTGGTGATCAGCAAGCGTCAGGCCGCGGCCTTATCGAAAAACGCCCGCAGCGCCGAAGCCATCGCGCGCGGCCTTTCGACCAAGAGGCTCGACGCCGAAATCTGGGTGGCGCCGGCGAAGTGACGGTCGTCACTCTCCCCATAGCGGGCGAGGGAACGTCGCGTCCTTCGTTAGGGTGAGGCGGCGCGCAAGCCGTGGGCGGAAAGCGGCATGATGGAATCCGCATTGGCGCGATACTCTTGGGAGGAATGCATATGCTTGTCGTCCTGCGGGAAACTCGCGATACTCAGCAATATTCGGGGAGATTGCAGATGAATGTATCTAAATTCGTTCGTATCGCCTCGCTGGCAGCCGCTTGGTCAGTGCCGGCGATCGCGGTGGCGCAGGAATCGTCGCTTTGGTCGGTTTATGAGAACACGCTCAAATCGGCCAAGTACATCGATCTGACCCACGCCTTCGAGCCGGTGCAGCCCGTATGGCCGGGCTTCGCCAATGCCAAATTCAAACCGGCTGTCGCCGGGAAGGACATCGAGGGCTACGTCAAGGCCGGCGAAGAGTTCACCTATGACAAGCATGGGTTCGTCGGGAGCGCCTACGAATTGTCGACGGACCAATATGGCACGCAGCTCGATCCGCCCTCCCACTGGAACCCACTCGGTGCAACGATCAGCGACCTGCCGGCCACTTATGCCGTGCGGCCGCTCGTCGTGATCGACATCAGCGGCAAGGTGCAGACCGACGAAGGCTATCACCTCCAGGTCGCCGACATCGAAGAATGGGAAAAGGAGCACGGCCGCATACCGGAGGGTTCGGTCGTCTTCGTGCGTTCGGATTGGTACAAGAAATGGTCCGATGCCGCCCGCTTCAACCAGAAGCCGTTTCCAGGCGTCAGTTTGGACGCGCTGAAGTTCCTGCATCTGGAGCGGAAGATTCTGTTTCATGGTCATGAGCCGCTCGACACCGACACCACGCCCAATCTCGAGGGCGAACATTGGCTGCTTCACAACAATTTCACGCAGGCAGAAGGTGTTGCAAACCTCGACAAGGTGCCTGAGGCTGGGGCGTTGGTTACAATCGGCTTTGCCAAGCCGCTTGGCGGGTCAGGCGGATATGCGCGTTACATCGCTATTGCACCCGCCGATTGGACAGAGGGCGTTTCGGTCACCGAAGCGCCTGGTGCCCCGCTTTTCCGGCAAAAGGCGCCGCTCAAGCGCGACGAGAACGGCGTCTTCCGTCCGACGCCCTGATCGTTGACGATATCATCGGGGCGGCAGGGCCGTGGCGCGTCCCATTCGACGCGATTTGTCGCGTAAGTCGGGACAAAAGGTTCAGACGACCAGCCCGTCCGGCGCTCGCGAAAACGTGACTGTCCCGATGATAGCCATCACAATTGCTGGCGCTATCGTGGCATGAGCGCCGATCCTGCCAGGGAGGCAGTCATGCTCCGCCTATCTGCCGCCGTTCTGCTGAGCCTGGCTTTCTGGCCGTTCGCCGCGTCGGCCCAGGAAGAGCCGCCGCCGTCGAGATGCGTTGCGATCGCCGAAGCGCTGCCGTCGGCCACCTATGCCAGCTTCACAGCGCCAAAGGCGCAGACGCCTCCGCTGGCCGAGGCTTTCGTCGACGGCGACGTTACGATCACCTATGCCGGCCATTCGACCTACATCATCGAGACGCCCGCCGGCGTCAGGATCGCCACCGACTTTTCCGGCGTTTACGGCGCTGACCCGCTGCCGCGCGTGGTGACCATGAACAAGGCGCACCGCACCCATTATTCGGACCATCCGGATCCCGCCATTGAGTATGTGCTGCGCGGCTGGAATCCGGACGGCGGTCCGGCGCGGCACGCCCTTGTCGTGGACGATGTCTACATCCGCAACGTGCCGACGGATATCCGCAATGGCGGCGACCTCGGCAAGGACGGCAATTCCATCTTCATTTTCGAAGTGGCGGGGCTCTGCATCGGCCATCTCGGCCATCTGCACCACCGGCTGGAAGACGCGCATTACGGCGCCATCGGCCGGCTCGACATCCTTATGGTGCCTATCGACGGCGGCATGACGCTGTCGCTCGACCGGATGACCGAAATCACCGCGCGGCTCTATTCCTCGATGATCCTGCCGATGCATCGCCATGCGACTCCGATCAGCGAATTCACAGGTAGGATGGGCGACGATTTCGCAGTGGAATTCCTGTCCGGCCAGTCGCTGACGGTTTCGCTGAAGACCCTGCCAGACCGGCCGACGATCGTCATTCTCGACGGGGTTTGAATCGCTTCGTCGCGATCTTCTCCACCGTGCGCAACCTCTTCGTTCCACCTCGCTCGAAACACTCGCTGTCGCGAAATCAACGAGCCTTAATGCTCCGTCAAGCTTGCCGGAAAGTTTGCGACAGCTCCTTTCATTGTGCATTGCACAAAATCTAACCGGGGCTTACCATTCCTTTGATGCGGGCGGATGGGTTTGGGTAACGCCTGAGCGGTGAGCGGCCGACGCTTCGTCGACGCGCCCTTATAGCTGAGGATCCTGATGACCCTTTCAAGTCCTGACCAATCCGGTGCTGCAAGCCTCGAGTCGATCGCCCGAAACGGCAGCCTGCTGCGCCGCATTGCGGTGCGGATTCCGACCTATCTGTCGGACCTTCGCGAAAATCCGGCATGGCTGCCGATGTTTATGCTGGCGCGCACCATGCCGGCGCGGCGGTTGCATTGGCGTGGCGCAAAACCGGTTCGACCCACACAAAAAGACCAGGAGACGATGTTCGCTGGCGTCGATCGTGACGCGGTGGTCGGCGCGCTCCGCTCGGACGGCCTCTTTTCCGGGCTTGCCCTGCCGTCGTCGATCCACGAGGAAATCGCCAGCTTTGCGCAGCGCACGCCTTGCTTCGGCAATTTCGACCGTCGCCTGGAGTTCCTGCCGGCCGAACATGCCGAGGCCGAGAAGCACTTCGGCCGTCCCTTGCTCAGCGGCCATTTTTTCGAGCGGGTTCTCGACTGCAACGCTGCGCTTACGGTACAGCGCGACCCGCTGCTTCTCGACATCGCAGCCCATTATCTCGGCAGCCAGGCGAAGCTGATCACCACGCGCGTCTGGTGGAGCTTTCCGACGAGCTCCGTCTCCGACGCCGAGAAGAACCTGGCGTCGCTTGGCAAATACCACTTCGATCTCGACGATTGGCGGATGCTGAAATTCTTCTTCTATCTCAATCCGGTCGATGCCGAGACCGGTCCGCATGTCTATGTTCGCGGCAGCCATAATCGCCGCATCCTCAAGCATCAGATGACGCTTCTTGTCGGCCACCCCGCGGAAGAGGTTCTGAGTGTCTACGGCGCGCAGAGCCCGATTATGCTGACCGGCGAGGCAGGTTTGGGCTTTGTCGAGGATCCCTTCGGCTTCCACATGGGCACCGTGCCGACGCGCAAACCGCGGCTGATGATGGAAGTCGGCTTCGGCGTTTCGCCGCCCTCGCGTCGGCGGTTCCACGGCGAGCCGGTTATTCGCTGATTTTTGGCGCTGATTTTTGGCCCGAAACAGCCTTTTGGGAACCTGGCCTAACTTGTCTTGGTGCCGCCGCGCCGCAGATGCTCGTCCAGGCGCGGCATGATCTCGACGAAGTTGCAGGGCATGTGCCGGTAGTCGAGCTGCGGCTTCAGAATGCCGTCCCAGGCGTCCTTGCAGGCGCCGGGCGAACCCGGCAGCACGAAAACGAAGGTCGCGTTGACGACGCCGCCGGTCGCCCGGCTCTGGATCGTCGAAGTGCCGATCTTGTCATAGGAAATGCGGTGGAACACTTCGGAAAAGCCGTCCATGCGCTTTTCGAAGATCGGCTCCAGCGCCTCCGGCGTCACATCGCGGCCGGTAAAGCCGGTGCCGCCGGTGGTGATGACGACATCGATCGCGTCGTCCCTCGACCAGCCCAGAACCTTGTCTCGGATTTTTTCGCGGTCGTCGGTGACGATGTCGCGGGCGGCCAGGATATGGCCGGCCTCCACGATGCGGTCGGCCAGCGTTTCGCCGGATTTATCGTCGGCGAGGCTGCGCGTATCGGAAACGGCCAGCACCGCGATGCGCACGGGAATGAAGGAGCGGCTCTCGTCAATCCTGGCCATGCGTGTCAGCCTCCGATGTCATGCTTCGCGTCGCGGCGACGAACCAGTCGGGATGGCGGCTGCGGATATCGACGGCCGCGCGCTTGGCGACATTGCCGGCCTCGAACAGCCCGAAGCAGGTTGCGCCGGAACCGGACATCCGGGCGAACCCCGCTCCGGACTTGTTGAGCACCGACAGCGCCTTGCCGACGGCGGGTTGGATCGCCCGCGCCGCGGGCTCGAGATCGTTGCGGGTGATCTCCAGCCAATTGCGGATGCTGTGGAAGTCGAGGTCGCGCGGCAGCGGCGGCAGTCCCTCATTGTCGCGATCAGAAAGCGCATTGAACACCTCGGCCGTGGAGATGGCAGTGCCGGGATTGACGAGAACCAGCCCGATCGCGGGAAAGCCCGGCACGACCGACAGTTCGTCACCGACGCCGCGCGCGATCAGCGGCTTTGCCATAAGGCACATGGGAACGTCGGCGCCCAGCGAGAGGCCGACTCGCGCCAGGTCGGCATCGCCGAGGTCCAGCCTCCATATCTCAACCAGCCCGCGTAGCGCCGTTGCGGCGTCGCTCGACCCGCCGCCGACGCCGGATGCGACCGGCAGGTTTTTTTCGAGCCTGATGGCGACCGGCGGTGTGTGCCGCTGACCGGCCTGCTCTCGCAGCGCGTCGCGCGCTTTAACGACCAGATTGCTGTCGTCGAGCGGGACTGCGGAGGCATATCGGCCCGAGACGGAAAACCCGTCGCTGTCGGCAAGCTCGATGTCAACCCGGTCGCCGAAGCGCGTGAACACCGCCAGGCTCTCGATCGTGTGATAGCCGTCGGCGCGCCTGCCGGTGACGTGCAGCGCGAGATTTAACTTGGCATGCGCATGCAATGCCCGGACCCCATTGCCGGAAGCCACTGTCTCAGTCACGAGGGGGATGATGTCAGTCCTTGGCCAGGCGGTATTCGCCGGTCTTCGGGTCTCTGACCAGCGTGCCCATTGTGCCGTTGGTAGCCTGCTTTTCGGTGCGCCGTATCTTGGCCGTCACGCGCTCGGCTTCCCTGACGAAGGAGCGATAGCCGAAATAGGCGAGCAGGCCGACTGCGATAAAGAAAATGATCTGTGGCATGTCAAACTCCTCCCTCGCAAGGCCGACTGCGGCGCCGGTCGGGCCGGTCAAGCTTTTAAGTTAAACGCTTTCGCCGGTTTTTCAAAGCCCGAAGCGCGCCCATAGCGCGCGCTCTTCCGCCGCATCGATCACGCCGCTTGCGGCAGCAGCGGCGATCTCGGGCGCCGAAAAGCCGCCTCTGCTTGAGCCGAACCAACCGAAGCGGCCGAACAGGCCGCGCGGCGCCGTGATCAGCTTGAGCTGGGTTTTTGGCCCGAAACGGGCCCTCAGCACGCTGCGCATATCGCCAAGCGCATCGACAAGGCCGAGCTCCAGTCCCTTCTTGCCGGTCCAGAACAGGCCGGTGAACAGGTCCGGGTCGTCCTTGAGCTTGGCCCCGCGCCGGTCCTTGACGAGGTCGATGAAGGTCTCGTGGACCTCGAGCTGCAGCGCCTTCAGCCGCTCGATATCTTCCTTCTTCTCTGGCTTGAACGGATCGAGCACCGCCTTGTTCTGGCCGGCCGTGTGGACGCGGCGCTCGACGCCGATCTTCTTCAACAACTCGGGAAAGCCGAACGAGGCCGACACCACGCCGATCGAGCCGACGATAGACGACGGATCGGCAACGATCTCGTCGCCGGCGACCGCGATCATGTAGCCGCCCGACGCCGCCACGTCCTCGACGAAGACCAGTACCTTTTTGTTCTTCTCGGTCGCCAGGTCGCGGATGCGTCTGAAGATCAGCCGCGACTGCACCGGCGAGCCGCCCGGCGAATTGATCGAGATGGCGACCACGGGCGCATCGAAGGAAAACGCCTTCTCGATAGGGCCGGCAGTGGATGCGAGCGACAGGCTAGGCCGGAACTGGCCGCCGCCGGGCATGATCGTGCCGTGCAGCCGGATGACGGGAATGACGACGATGTCGGAACGCCAGGATTTCGGCAGCAGGCGGTTCAGGAAGCGTTTCACGGGGTCTCCGCTCGATTGGCTTGAAGGCATGTAGGGATTCGCCGGCCAACGGCAATGCCGCGCCGCCGGCCGGTAGAAAAAGGCTCAGTCGCCGAACAGCGAAGCCAGCCCGTTGTTGATCATCTCGGTCCGCTCGGTTGGGCCGTCGCCCGATTGTGCATGCAGCATCAGCGGCGGGCGGATCGACAGTTTTCCGCGTGCGCCGAGTATTGCCCTGACGACAATGCGGATCGCCGCTGCCTCGGGGCGAGGGTGGACGGCCAGCATCTCGGCGTCGCCGAAGCGGCCTGATATCGCATCGAGGATGGCGCCGAGCTGATCGGGCCTGGCAATCACGGCAAGACCGCAGCGCGGCCTGACCACAGCAGCCGCGCTTCGGATCCAGCTGTCGAACAGCCCGTCCTCCATCACATGCGCCGCCTTCCTGAGCGGGTCGGGCGTGGCGCGATCCTCGGCCGCGTTGAAGGGCGGGTTCATGATGACGAAATCAAAGGAATTGTCGGCAAGCCCAGTGGCGGTTCGCGCCCGGCCCGACAGCGCGACGTCGGCGGCGAGCACCGAGGCGCGGTCGTTGAGATGCGCATTACCGGGGTGGGCAAGCGTCGTTGCGGCGAAGGCCGCCATTTCCGGAGACCGTTCGATGAGCACGGCCTCGGCATCAGGACAGCGCGACAGCACGGCCAGGCCTGCGGCGCCAGCACCGGCGCCGAAATCGGCAAGGCGCCCGGCGAAGGAGGACGGCACGGCAGCCGCCAGCATCATGGCGTCCATGCCGGCGCGATGGCCTGCCTGTTTAGGCTGCACCAGCCAGAACCGCCCGCGATGGAAAGCATCGACGGTATGGGCCGGCGTGTCCTGGACCAGGGTGGCGCGCGCCGCGGACATTACTTCTGGCGCATCTCGTTGGCGATGCCGGCATCCGTCAGGATGCGCCGCGCCGCATCGGCCTGGTCGGCTTCGACCATGATGCGCCTGGGCAAGATGCCGATCGAACCGTCGAGCACGCTCATGTTCTGGTCGGCGACGAAACAGCCGATGCCGGCATCGCGCATCAGCGATTCGACAAAGGAGATGATCACGGCGTCGTTGGTGCGGATAAGCTCTATCATAGGAAGAAACTCGCAGGTTGCAGCGTCTATGTAAACGTGGGTGGCTTCCGTCGCCACCTCGACCGCGCCAAATCGCCTCTTGCCGTGCCTGTGGGTAGCGCCCTAGAGTTTGCGGCGGTATCGGGGTGCCGTCGTGCGCGTGACATAAGACGGGAGTTTGTCGTGGGTGTCGTTCTCAACATCGAAAACGGGAAGCGGGAAGCCGCCTCCATTAAGGATCTCATCGACCTGACTTCGGCCGATATGGGGCGTGTCAACAAATTGATCCTGTCGAAGGCCGGTTCCGACGTCGAGATGATCCCGGAGATTGCCAACCACCTGATCTCTTCGGGTGGCAAACGGCTGAGGCCGATGCTGACGCTCGCCTCAGCGCAGATGTTCGGCTATTCCGGCGACGGCCATGTCAAGCTCGCCACATCAGTCGAGTTCATGCACACCGCCACGCTCCTCCACGACGATGTCGTCGACGAGAGCGGCATGCGGCGCGGCAAGAAGACCGCCCGCATGATCTGGGGCAACCAGGCGAGCGTGCTGGTCGGCGATTTCCTGCTCGGCCAGGCTTTCCGCATGATGGTCGATGTCGGTTCGCTGGAAGCGCTCGACATCCTGTCCAGCGCCGCCTCGATCATTGCCGAGGGCGAGGTGATGCAGCTCGCCGCCGCCAAGAACCTCGAAACCACAGAGGATGAGCATTTCGCGGTGATCAAGGCCAAGACCGCGGCCCTGTTCTCGGCCGCCGCCGAGGTCGGTCCGGTTATCGCCCAGGCGACGCGAAACGATCGCGCGGCGCTGCGCTCCTATGGCATGAATCTCGGCCTTGCCTTCCAGCTGATCGACGATGCGCTGGATTATGGCGGCACCAGCAAGGATCTGGGCAAGAATGTCGGCGACGACTTCCGCGAAGGCAAGGTGACGCTGCCGGTGATCCTCGCCTACCGGCGCGGCACCAAGGCCGAGCGCATCTTCTGGAAGCGCGCCATTGAGGACAATGTCACCGACGACGCCGGGCTGGAAAAGGCGATCGGATTGATGACCCGTCACGGCGCGATCGCCGACACGATCGGGCGCGCCGGCCATTTCGGCGAGATCGCCCGCGACGCGCTGGCGCCGCTCGAAGCGACACCGCAGAAATCGGCGCTGATCGACGTCATCGATTTCTGCATCAGCCGGGTGAACTGAAAGACATCGCCGGCGGCCGGCACCGCGCCGGCCCGCGATTTTGGTCTTCCCGGAATTGCGGCGGTGAAATCATGCACGTTCCGCAGCAGCATGGTTAGCAAGTAGGGCAGGGCTCTGTGACGGTCAGCGCGCCCGGCAAACTGTCGAGGTCATGAAAATGACCACGCGCTCTTCAGCAGCGCCACGAGCTCGCTCTGACGGCTGGTTTCGGTTTTCCGAAAAATTCGCTCGAGATAGGTGCGGGCCGATTTGACGGCGATGCCGATTTCCATGGCCGCCTCCTGCACCGAAAGGCCCGAGGCAAGCTCGACGGCGAGCCGGGCTTCTGCCGGCGTCAGGTCGAACAGGCCTGAAAGGATACTGGGCGATGGAACAGTCGCGCCGATGCCGACCACGGTTGCGGCAACGAGAATGTCCGCGCCCGAAAAAATATCATGCGCGGCGCGGCGCAGCGGCAACAGGTGAACGACCAGCGCGGACCGCCCCTTGATGGCAGCGACGGGGATGGACCGCACGACGCGGTTATCCCGGTTCTGCGCGATCGCCTGCTGGAACAGCGCGTTTGCAGTTTGATCGGCAATCGCGATGCCGCCATGGGCTGTGGGAAGGAAGACGTCGGCCATGTCTTCGAAAAGCGGATTGGCCGTCAGCACACGGCCCGATCCACTCATGCCCGATCCATTCATGATTGCGGCCGGCAGCCCGATTTCCCGGAGAATGGATACGGCGGTCCTGGCCCGTTCCAGGCCCAGGCGCCCGGCGACAAGGCTCGCCCGTGCGAGGTGCGGACGCAGTCCGTTCAACAGTCCGATTGCGGCCTGGTCATAACTCCCGTCCTTCAGCCAGCGCTGGAAGACAAAAAGGACAAGCTCGCGGCCAGGCATGGGGATGGCTGTGCACAGATGCGGCCCGATGCCAAACGCGGTGGCACTTTTGCGAACGGGATCGCACTCGATCTCCTCGCAGATGATGAAATTATCGACCCACACAAAGGTTGCCGGCTGCGCGGCGCACATGCGCTTCACGCTCTCGGAGAACCGCCAAGTATCCCCCTTCATGAACGCGTCGAGCAAGGGCTGGACATGCGTTTCGGTGATGGCGCGGACCGGCGAATGATCGCTGACTACAAAGATCGCGCCGTTTGCCGAGCGGGAGATCGCGCTTGCCGCCGCCAATACCTCCGGCCACAGCTCGGCCGCGAACGCCGCTTCGTAGATTCGATCGACAATGGCGAAGGCCTGCTGGTCCTGCGGCATTTCCAGCATCGGCATCTTCCTGGGCGAAGCAACGGCATCCATCTGCACAGTTCCACGCATCATTCCGCTGCGTAAACTTTCGCCGCCCGTCGCTTACGGATCGCTTACGGCATCGCGGCGCCGGTGCTGCAGCAGGACAGGCCGGCGGCGCGTCAGGCCGGCAAAGCGCGGTCGACGGTCGCAGTTGGGCGCATTTTCGCGTGGTTTTTGATAGCATGACCCGATTGTGAATTCGGGCCGGGTTGAAGCGTGACCCCAAAAAGGCCATGCTTTACCTGGAAAAGATCGAGTCTACGGCGATCCCGCTGACGCGGGCATGGCTTTGACTGAAAGGGATACGATGCGGCAAGGATGTGCGCGCTGGCTGACAGGGCTGGCAGTTGTGACGGGCATGGCGATCTCCGGTCTGCCCGCCTATGCCAAAGAGACCACCGAGCCGGTCAATATCATGTCGTTCTCGGGGGCCTATCTTGCCGCGCGGGTCGCCGAAGGCGACAATGATCTCGACAGCGCCATCGCCTACTACAAGCAGGCGCTCGCCTTCGCTCCCGGTGATACCTCGTTGCAGCAAAGCCTGATGCTGTCGCTGATCGCGCAAGGGCGCTTCGAAGAATCCCTGGTCTATGCAGACAAGCTCAAGACGGTTCCCGACGTCGAGCGGTTCTCGCGCCTGGCGCTGGCCGTCGGCTCCTTTCACAAGAAGGACTTTTCCAAGGCCGAATACTGGCTCAAGCTTTCGCTCGAATCCGATCTCGACCGGCTGATCTCCGGCGTCATGACCGGCTGGGCCAAGCAGGGCGCCGGCGACCCCGGCGAGGCCATGGCCTCGATCGACAGGCTGCAGGGCCCGGACTGGTTCGGCCTCTTCAAATCCTTCCATCGCGCGCTTATCGCCGATGCCTCGGGCCTGCCCGAAAAGGCGGATGCGATTTACGCCGCGACCTTGCAGGACACCGCGACCGGCGCCGCCGCGCCCGAAACCTGGATGCGCAATGCGCAGGCCTATGCCTCCTTCCTTGCCCGCAAGGGCGACAATGACAAGGCGCTGTCCGTGCTCGATCAGGCCGAGGCATTTGCCCCCGGCAAGGTCGAGATATCAGCGCTTCGCGACAAGATCACCAAGGGCGAGAAGGTCGAACCCTTCGTTGTAGGCCCGTCCGACGGCGCCTCGGAAATTCTGCTCGATCTCGCCACCGCGCTCAATCGCGGTGGCGGCGAGCCGTTCGTTCGCCTCTATCTGCAATATGCCCTGGCACTGCGGGCCGACAGCGACGCGGCCCTTGTCCAACTCGCCGCCGTTTCCGAGCAGTTGAAGGACGGCGAGGGCGCCATCGCCTTCTATCGCCGCATCCCGGCCAGTTCGCCACTGAAGGCGCTTTCGGAACTGCAGCTCGGCCTCAACCTTGCCGATCTCGACCGCTATGACGAGGCCATCGCCCATCTGAAGGCCCTCGTCCAAGCGCATCCCGACGACATGCGTGCCTATCAGGCGCTCGGTGGCGTCTATGCCTCAAAGGAGGATTTCCGCTCCGCGGCTGGTCTCTATGACAATGCGGTAGCGATGCTGAAGTCCCCGACCCGCGCTGACTGGAATATTTTCTACCAGCGCGGCATCGCCTATGAGCGGCTGAAGGAGTGGCCCAAGGCCGAGCCGAATTTTCGCAAGGCGCTGGAATTGTTCCCCGACCAGCCGCAGGTTCTGAACTATCTCGGCTATTCCTGGGTGGACATGAACGTCAACCTCGAGGAAGGCCTTCAGATGATCCAGAAGGCCGTCGACCTCAGGCCGAGCGACGGCTACATCGTCGATTCGCTGGGCTGGGCCTATTTCCGCATGGGCAGGTTTGAAGACGCTGTGCGCGAAATGGAGCGCGCCGTGTCGCTGAAGCCGGAAGATCCGGTGCTGAACGATCACCTCGGCGATGCCTATTGGCGCGTCGGCCGCAGGCTGGAAGCCACCTTCCAGTGGAACCAGGCCCGCGACCTGAAGCCGGATCCCGACGTGCTCGCCGCCTTGCAGCAGAAACTGCTAAAGGGCCTGCCGCCGATCGAATCCAACACAGCGCAGGAAACCCCGAAGGTCAAGCCCGAGCCGGCGCCCGCGCCGAAGGGCTGAATACTCTGAATTCGATTATGCGGGGCTCGTCGCCGCTGTCGCTAAGGGTCTGGACTATAAGCCATGCTAATCGTGCTCGGTGCCGAGCACCGCTCGGAGCCCTGAGTCGTTCTGGCGGAGATGTTCCTCGATCCATCGGGTCGTACGGTCGTAGGCATCCGAAAACAACTCGGAATGCCGACTCCAATCCATGAAGCTGATCGTGTTCGGAACCTCCGGACAGACCAAGATATCCTCTTCGCCGACGGCAATGTCCTGCGGCCGGTGTGCCAGCATGCTCGAGGCAATGACCTGAAGCATGCTGGGAACCCGAGGCAAGCGGGCACGACCGAAAGGGTTCAGCAAGGCCAATGCCAGTTCGGAAGCTCCGGGGATGCGGTCATAGTCTATGTCGTATTTCTGCGGTGCACTCGTCCCGAAGGTAACGATGACATTGGGTCCGGTCTTGAGCTCCGTCATCTGCTCCAGCGGCAAATTGTTCATGATAGCGCCGTCCACCAGCATATCGCCGTCATCTGTAAAGAACGGCGGCAGGACGCCCGGGATGGAGCCCGACGCCCGAACGGCGTGCCAGAGCTTTCCACGACGGTGGACATGGGGCTGACGGCTGCTCAGATTGGTCGAAAGCGCAAAGAACGGAAGCCAAAGATCCTCGATCAGAACGTCGCCGTATTCCAGCCGAAGAGCCCGATCAAACGCTTTGTGATCCAGAAGCGCGAAATGCGGCAAGGTGGGACGGCGAAACGCCCGGCTCTTGATAAATATGTTGTGGGTGCCTCGGTCGATCTGGTCGGCATCCAAGCCTCTTGCGAAGCCGGCCATCATCGCCGCTCCGGAACTTGTCCCGCCGAGATAGTCGAAGCAAGCGCCCGCCTCAACGAAAGCCTTGTAGACGCCTAAATGAGCGCTGCCGAGGGACCCACCCCCTGCCGCCACGAAGCCCAATGCCTTGCCCGAAATAAATCGGACCAGGCGCTGGAAATCAGACCCGTCGTCCAGCGCAACATGATGATGCTGGTCAACATAGGGTCGCTCATCGAGCCATGCAGAGGTACCGGAGACCGCTGCCGAGCGATTGTCGTGAATTAGGACAAGCCGACTGGTCGATGGCGGATGGACCGCTAGCGTCAGTTCCTCAGACGGGTTCAGGCGAGGCGAGCAGGACGCGTTGGCCAGCAACAGGACGGTATCGGCCTGGCGAATGCAGACTTGGGTCCATTCATTAGGTTCCTCATCGGCAACATAGACGTTGAATTGGGCTTCCGCCTCCAGTTCGTTCAACCAGTTAAGGATCGGCTGGTCGTCGATCGGAAGACCTGGGAACTTCGCTTGGATCTCAAGCCGGGAAACGAACCGAGCGCGCGTGGCCGCGCCGAACGCTTGCCGCAGGTGCTGGATGAGCACCGGTGAGATGCGACTTCCGCCGGCTGCAATGATCGCAAGCGTTCGGATCTTGGCAGGTTCCTTGAGACGCGACGAACTCGGAGATTGGGTGGCAAACCGGCGCGCCAGAAATACCGTGACCGCCTCTCTCAGGCTCGGCAATGTCTCGGCCGCCTTCTCGAAATGATTGCGACCGATTTCAAGGACGATCGAATCGCGCGCTGCAAGGACAGTGGCCGTGCGGGGTAGTCCTGCGAAGAAACCGATTTCACCGATGAGTTCACCCTGTGCGATCTCGGCGACCGAGCCAGTCGAATCTCCTTTGTGTACCGTAAAGCGTCCAGACAGCACGATGAAAAACCTGTCCGACGCATCGCCTTCGCGAACCAGAACCTCACCGCGTCTCAGGACCCGACGGTCGGATTCGGCAGCTAAAGCCTCGAGCGCCAGCAACGACGCCCGATCGAACATCAATGTCGCCGACAATAAACTCGCTGCAAGAGAATCGACGGAGGACATCTGAGCCATCCCTTGGGAATCCATGACTTTTGTCTCCTCGAGGGTGCTGGACGCCCTGCCGAATGACACCATACCACACATGAGAGCCGCCGAACGGCTGAGGCGCGGGACTGACCGCTGGGCGCTCTCTGGCTCCCAGCAAGGGCCACGATCAGGCCGCCACGCCGCTCTCGGCGTCCGTCTTTTGGGCCGGGAAATTCACTTGAGCCCACATCGCGAACCTGCTCGCTTGCCTGCCTGCTATTTTGTTTGCAAGCGCAATCTCGTCGTGCGGACCCGGGCCAAGGTAAGTGTGAACCTGGAAGTAGCTAAAAGTCCCTGCCACCTCGGCGGCCCCAGGAAAAGAGGTAGCAAAAACGTCCGTTGGGACTTGTTTGAATGAAATCTTATGTCCCTGCCGTTTCAGCGTGTCGACGATTTCATTGAAGCTTATGAAATCACCGACCAAAGGCAGATGCTCGCCGTTTCCTGGCTCATCCGGGTGTCCGAATGCGCCGGCCACGATGTCGCCGAGTTCGGTGATGTCGCCCATGTGAATGCAACGTACGTCCGGATCAAGGGGAAGAGCCCAGCCCAGGTTTCCATCTTCCTGCTTTTGCGGAGCAAGTGCGCCCACAAAGTTCTGGTAGAAAAATGGCGCGATAACGAACGTATGATGCGCAAAGCTGGCCTTCTTCACGATCCAATCAATTTTGGCTTTGCCGGTGAAGTGGGGAACGTGGGGCTTGCCGCCGCTGATTGCTTCTACATTGGGCAACGTTGACTAGACAAAATGCTGGACGCCGGCCTCTTTGGCGGCGCGCACCGCTGCTGTTGCCTGCTTGAACTCGTCGGTACCTTCTTCCCAAAAATTGGTGACCAGAAAGACGCCGTATGCCCCTTCAAATGCAGCTTTGAGGCTTTCCGGGCGGTCCAGATCTGCTTCGACGACTTCCTCGGCGAGTTCGCGGTTTTTGCTGGGACACGCCTCTGCGGCCGGCCCCTTGCCTTGACGCTTGCCGGTGGGCGCTCTAGGGAGGGCCGCATCCCCGCCTTTCCCGTCGAGGCCGCCGTGACTGTTGATATCCCAGCCCATATGCATCCCAGCCGCTCGTTCCAGGGGCTGATCCTGACCTTGCATAACTACTGGGCTGACTATGGCTGCGTCGTTCTCCAGCCCTACGACATGGAAGTTGGCGCCGGCACGTTCCATCCGGCGACGACGCTGCGCGCGCTCGGGCCAAAGCGCTGGAACGCGGCCTATGTGCAGCCTTCGCGCCGGCCCAAGGACGGGCGCTACGGCGAGAACCCGAACCGGCTTCAGCACTATTACCAGTACCAGGTGATCCTGAAGCCGAACCCGGCTAATCTGCAGGAGCTTTATCTCCGCTCGCTGTCGGCCATTGGCGTCGATCCACTTCTGCATGACATCCGCTTCGTCGAGGACGACTGGGAAAGCCCGACGCTCGGCGCCTGGGGGCTGGGCTGGGAGTGCTGGTGCGACGGCATGGAAGTGTCGCAGTTCACTTATTTCCAGCAGGTCTGCGGCATCGAATGCGCGCCGGTGGCGGGCGAGCTCACCTACGGGCTGGAGCGGCTGGCCATGTATGTGCAGGGCGTCGACAATGTCTACGACCTCAACTTCAACGGCCGCGAGGGCGCCGACAAGGTGACCTATGGCGACGTCTTCCTGCAGGCCGAGCAGGAATATTCGCGCCACAATTTCGAATTCGCCAACACGGCGATGCTGCTTCGGCATTTCGAGGACGCCGAAGCCGAGTGCAAGGCGCTGCTCGATGCCGGCGCGCCCTTCTCCCCCCTCGAGGGGGAGATGCCCGCGAAGCGGGCAGAGGGGGTTGCCTCAGAAGGCACCGCAAGTAGGACGTCGAGCACTGCCCGAGCGACCTCTCCCGGCCAGGCTTCGTCCGGCCACCCTCCCCCCAAAGGGGAGGGGAACCACCGCCTGGTATTCCCCGCCTACGACCAGTGCATCAAGGCCAGCCACGTCTTCAACCTGCTCGACGCGCGCGGCGTGATTTCCGTCACCGAGCGGCAGAGCTACATCTTGCGGGTACGCAATCTGGCGAAAGCCTGCGGCGAGGCGTTTTTGCTGACGCAGGCTGGCGGGCTGGCGGCTTAGCTCCAGAGGCTATTTGCGATTTCGACTGAAGCGCTGATTGGCAATACGCCTTGGCCGCTGGAGCCAGCCATCGTCCGCAGCGCTTGTCTAACGCCAGGCATCGCGAACGTCCCATGAGCCTGCGCTGCGAAACAGGCGCTGAGCGCGAGGATCTGTAGGAATGTCGATGCCGACTTCATGGTCGTTCAGCCAATAGTTCCCTGCCTGAGCGTTGGTCGCTTCAGCGCTGCGTTCGGTTCATGGAAATCTTTGACCCAAGGACGGATAGCCCCGCTTCGACCCGACAGGCAGCGGAAATTTTTTGGAAATCGTCGGTAGACACGCCGATTGCATGGGGAAGGGTGACAGCGGCCAGCCGAGTTGCTATGCCCCGCCCGGACCATTTTGCCGCGTGAGCACAATCAATGCCCGACCTGCTTTTAGAACTCCGTTCGGAAGAGATTCCCGCGCGCATGCAGCGCAAGGCGGCGGGCGACTTGAAGAAGATGATGACGGACGGTTTGGTCGAGGCCGGGCTGACCTATGAGGCGGCGCGCGAATATTGGACGCCGCGGCGGTTGGCGCTCGACATTCGCGGCGTGACCGCGCGCTCGAAGGACATAAGCGAGGAGATCAAGGGACCCTCGACCAAGGCGCCCGAACAGGCGGTGCAAGGTTTTCTGCGCAAGGCCGGCCTTTCCTCGATCGCCGAGGCGCATGTCCATGCCGATCCGAAGAAGGGCGACTTCTATGTCGCCCATATTGCGAAGCCGGGCCGGGCGGCGGAAGAAATCATCGCCGAACTGGTGCCGGGCATCATCCGCGGCTTTCCATGGCCGAAATCGATGCGCTGGGGGCCGGCCTCGGCGAAACCCGGATCGTTGCGCTGGGTACGGCCGCTGCAATCCATCCTTTGCACCTTCGGCCCGGAGACCGAGGAGCCGGTGGTCGTCGACTTCGAGATCGACGGCATCCGCTCGGGCAATGTCACCTACGGCCACCGTTTTCATGCGCCGGGCGCGATCACCGTGCGCCGCTTCGACGACTATGCCGCCAAGCTGGAGGCGGCGAAGGTCGTGCTCGACGCCGACCGGCGCAAGGAGATCATCCTTTCCGACGGCAGGAATCTCGCTTTCGCCAACGGGCTCGATCTGGTCGAGGACGAGGGGCTGCTCGAGGAAGTGTCAGGCCTGGTCGAATGGCCTGTCGTGCTGATGGGCGAGTTCGAGCAGGACTTTCTCGCCATTCCGGCCGAGGTGATCCGGCTGACCATCCGCGCCAACCAGAAGTGCTTCGTTACGCGGCCACCGGGTGTCGGTGAAGCGCTTTCCAACCGCTTCATCCTGACCGCCAACATCGAAGCAAGCGACGGTGGCAAGGAGATCGCCCACGGCAACGGCAAGGTGGTGCGCGCCCGCCTGTCCGACGCGCTCTATTTCTGGAAGACCGACCAGGGCGACCTGCCTGATCTCGACCAGTTGCAGGCATCGGCGGAAAAGTTCGGGCTTGATCTCAAAAAGCCGCTCGACCAGCGCATGGCCCGTCTCGACCATCTCGGCGTCACCTTCCACGCCAAGCTCGGGACGCAGGGTGAGCGGGTTGAGCGCATTGCGCGGCTTGCCGAGGTGTTGGCGCCGATCGTGGCGAAGTCGATCTCCCCCCTTGAGGGGGAGATGGCCGGCAGGCCAGAGGGGGTTGTCTCGCGTGAAACGCCGGCATTCTCTGTCCGCGATAGGGCGTCGCGTCAGGACGTGCCGACCCCCTCTGTCGCCTTCGGCGACATCTCCCCCTCAAGGGGGGAGATTACCGCGCTCGCACGTCGTGCTGCCGTCCTGGCCAAGGCCGACCTCACCACCGAGGTAGTCGGCGAGTTCCCGGAATTGCAGGGCGCCATGGGCTGCAAATATGCGCTGCTGCAGGGAGAGCATCCCTCGGTCGCCGCCGCGATTGAGGAACATTATAAGCCGCAGGGCCCGTCCGACCGTGTTCCGACCGACCCGGTATCGGTGGCCGTAGCGCTCGCCGACAAGCTCGACACGCTGGTCGGCTTCTGGGCGATTGACGAAAAGCCGACGGGGTCAAAGGACCCGTATGCGCTGAGGAGGGCGGCGCTGGGAGTGATCAGGATTTTGGTCGAGAATCGTGTCCGGCTTGCGCTGACATCTCTCTTCGACCGCGTTTACAAGATGGCGAACTATCTCGCGTCCGGACGGCCCTTTAGCGCCGATCTCCTCGCCTTCTTCCACGACCGCCTGAAGGTCTATCTCCGCGACCAGGGCGCGCGGCACGATCTGATTGACGCGGTGTTGTCAAGTGGCGAAGCCCCCTCATCCGGCCCTTCGGGCCACCTTCTCCCCGCTGGGGAGAAGAGACTGACGCCAGCGTTGGCGACCTCTTCTCCCCTCGGGGAGAAGGTGGCCGCAGAGCGGCCGGATGAGGGGGCTTCGCGGTCCGACGACCTGCTCCAAATCGTCCGCCGCGTCCAAGCACTTGGCACGTTCCTCGACACCGAGGACGGCAAGAACCTGCTTGCCGGCACCAAGCGTGCGGCCAATATCCTGGCTGCCGAGGAGAAGAAGAAAACGACCATCGCCGAACGTGTTGAGCCGGCTCTATTCCGGGAAGATGCCGAGAAAGCGCTGTTTGCCGCGGTGAATCAGGCCGAGAGAGAAGCCGGCCAAGCGATTCACAATGAAGACTTTTCCGCCGCCATGCTGGCGCTTAGCGCGTTGCGTGAACCGGTTGATTCATTCTTTGAACGCGTTCTCGTGAATGATGAGGACCTGGCCGTGCGCGCCAATCGTCTGGCACTGCTGGCACGCATCCGGGCAGCGACCGACAAGGTTGCGGATTTCTCGAAAATCGCCGGCTGAGGCTTGGGAAAATATTTCTTTCCCAATAGCCGGTCGAGCCGGCTTACAGTCATATGACGATCATCTCTGCTGGCACAAGGAACATGTTCGCCAACCCCGCGGAGGCTTTCATGAATTCCGCTCGCGACATCGAAGTGACAGAAGAAACCGCCGCCGAGACGCTTGAGCCCGTTTCCGAAACAACCCTCGACGAGGCAGCTGCCGCGATCGAAGCTGCCGATCTGTCGGAAGACGATGAGGACGGTGACGACGAAAGCGACGCGACGGCCGAGGAAGGCGCTGAAGACGACAAAGCCGCTACCCTCTTGGATGACGACGAGGACGAGGAAGACGGCGTGAAGGCCGAAGCGCCGGACGCTGACGAATAGGACACCGACGAAGAGGAAGAGTCGGACGCCACCGACGCGGACGACGAAGTCGCGGCCTGAGGTTTTTCAGGCGACGGAATTTTACTCAATGAACCAGGCGGCGCGCGAGCGTCGTCCTGGCCTCGAACGGCTATCTGGCCTGGTCGATCTCGGGAATGGGCGTCGGTTGCGGCGTTGCGGGCTCAGGCGGGCTGTTCGTTGCACTTATCTTTTCGTCGGATCTGGTGGCCGCCCCAGGTGCTGCGACAGCGGTTGTCGCGGCAGGTGCGACGCTGGGGGCCGGCTTTGCGAAGGCGTCGCCGACGATGCCGCCGCGAATGATCATCGGGCTTTGCATGAAGTCATGCTTGGGCTGGCTCGGGATCGCAGCAACTTTTTCATAGGTGACGTCGGGCACTGGTTCGCCGAGCGCCACGATCGATGGCGTCGAGGAGCTCCCAGCCATCTTCACCGCTTCAGGCGCGCCGAGCCTGACGACGGATGGCGTCGAGGATGGTGCACCGAGAACAACGAATGACGAAGCCTGTGCTCCGCCCGCCGCCAGAGTGAGACCGAGCGCTGCCAGGATACGCACCCAGACCATGATAGTTCCCCTTGCCCAACAAGTCGGCACCATATCGTCCGGGAATTGATGCGGGCTTGCGAGGAAAGCTAGCATTTTAGCGATTTGATAATTCGCTAACGTCCGGACTTGCCCCGTAAACGTCACCGTATTACGCACCCACACCTGTGAGGTCCCGCATCTGTAAGGTGATGAGAGTGGCTGAGATACTTGCCGCCGGCGAGGCGATGGAGCGGGCGCTGGCGCTGCTCGAAGTCGGCGATGTCGTCGCCATTCCGACGGAAACCGTCTACGGGCTGGCCGCCGACGCCACCAATGGCGTTGGCGTGGCGCGCATCTTCGAGGTCAAGGGCCGGCCGCGCTTCAACCCGCTGATCGCCCATGTCGCCGATCTGGCGATGGCCGAGCGCCTCGCGCTGTTCGATCCGCTGTCGAAAAGACTGGCGCAGTCATTCTGGCCGGGACCGCTGACGCTGGTGCTGCCGCAGCGGCCCGGCAACGGCATTCATCCGCTGGTCACCGCCGGGCTCGATACGATTGCGCTGCGCATGCCGAAGGGCTTTGGCGGCGAACTGATCGCCAGGCTCGGACGCCCGCTTGCCGCGCCCAGCGCCAATTCCTCAGGCAAGATCAGTGCAACGACGGCCGAGGCCGTGGCGGCGGATCTTGGTGCAAAAATCAAGCTGGTGGTCGATGGCGGCGCGACGTCGGTCGGGCTCGAATCGACAATCGTGAAGATCGAGGGGGGAAAGCTGCGGCTGCTGCGACCGGGAGGCATTGCCGCCGGGGAGATCGAAGCGGCCGCCGGCGTGAAGCTGTCGCGCGGTGCGGCGGGCATCGAGGCGCCGGGCATGCTCGCCTCGCATTACGCGCCTGGTGCTGCGGTGCGGGTCAACGCCGCAAAAGTCGCAATGGGCGAAGCCTTGCTGGCGTTCGGGCCCCGCCGTGCCGAAGGCTGGCAAGGCGCTGCCGCCTTGCGCAACCTGTCGGAGACCGGCGATCTGCGCGAGGCCGCGGCCAACCTCTTTGCCCATATGCAGGATCTCGATCGCAGCGGCGCCAAGACAATCGCCGTCGAGCCGATCCCCCTCGACGGGCTGGGCGAGGCGATCAACGACCGGCTTTCGCGCGCCGCCGCCCCTCGTGACAAGATCGACGCAGGGCCATAGTTTCCAGCTATGAACGACATATCCCGGGATATCGACCCCGCCATCATCGACCGCTTTGCGGCCATCGTCGGCGACAAATATGCGCTTCGCGACCGGCAGGACATCGCGCCCTACCTCACCGAAAGGCGCGGCCTGTGGCATGGCCGAACGGCGCTGGTGCTGAGGCCCGGCAGCGTCGACGAGGTCAGCCGCATTATGCGGCTGGCGACCGAGACGGGAACGCCGGTGGTGCCGCAAAGCGGCAACACCGGGCTGGTCGGCGCGCAGGTGCCGGATATGTCCGGCCGCGAGATCGTGCTGTCGCTGTCGCGGCTGAACCGCATCCGCGAGATCGACATCCTGTCCAACACGGTCACCGTCGAGGCCGGCGTCATCCTGCAGACGCTGCAGGAAGCGGCCGATGCCGCCGACCGGCTGTTTCCGCTGTCGCTTGCTGCGCAAGGCTCCTGCCAGATCGGCGGCAATCTCTCTTCCAACGCCGGCGGTACCGGTGTGCTTGCCTATGGCAATGCGCGTGAGCTCTGTCTCGGCGTCGAAGTGGTGCTGCCGACTGGCGAGGTCTTCGATGATCTGCGCAAGCTGAAGAAGGACAACACCGGCTACGATCTGAAGAACCTGTTTGTCGGCGCGGAGGGCACGCTCGGCATCATCACCGCCGCCGTGCTCAAGCTTTTCCCCAAGCCCAAGGGGCGCGAGGTGGCCTTTGCCGGCCTGTCGTCACCTGAGGCGGCACTGTCTCTGTTCAGCCTGGCGATGGATCGCGCCGGTGCCGCGCTCACCGCGTTCGAACTGATCGGCCAGAGGCCCTACGACTTTACGCTTCTGCACGCGCCAGGCGTCGTGCGGCCGCTGTCCGGGGACTGGCCGTGGTATGTGCTGATGCAGATCTCTTCGGGCCGCTCGGCGGAGGATGCGAGGGCCCTGATCGAAGAGGTGCTCTCAGCCGGCCTCGAACAGGAGATCGCCGGTGATGCGGTGATTGCGGCGAGCATCACGCAGGGCGATGCCTTCTGGAATTTCCGCGAGGTGCTGCCCGAGGCGCAGAAGCCCGAAGGCGCCTCGATCAAGCACGACATCTCGGTGCCGGTGGCGGCCATCCCGCAATTCATCGAAAAAGCGGCCGGCGCCGTGCAATCGGTCAGCCCGGGCGCGCGCGAGGTCTGTTTCGGCCACATGGGCGACGGCAATCTCCACTACAATATCTCCCGGCCGATCGGCGGCGATGACGAAGCGTTTCTCGAGCTCTATCACGCCATGAACAAGGCCGTGCATGATGTCGTGCGCAGCTTCCACGGCTCGATTTCGGCCGAGCACGGCATTGGCCAGCTGAAGCGCGATGAATTGATCGCGACGGCGCCGCCGATGGCGATCGAATTGATGCGTAGGGTGAAGACGGCCTTCGACCCGGCCGGCATCATGAATCCCGGTAAGGTTATCTGATCCTTTCGATGTCTTGTGAATGGTCGCATTCCGATAACCATCCCCTTGAGATCAGCAAAATTTAACCGACTTTCTTAAGCGCTGCGATAAGAAGCCCGCGCTAACGTTTCCCCATAACGAGGCTGGAAAAACCGGCCCGGAGAACCGGAAGACCGGCTCTCAGGAGAGACAGGAAAGGCACAATATGAACACTGGACTGAAGCCAGTCTGGGCCGGGCGCAACATGCGCCTCGACCCATTCCGCCTGCCGCAGGTGGTGAGCTACGCCACGCGCGACGATTACGGCGACGTTACGTTCACCATCGACCACCGTGGCGCCGTCATTCGCCGCATGCTGGAGATGAGCGGCGTGCCAGCGTTCATTGCTCTGCCTGCCAACGCGTTTCGTGGCGTGGCCGCCCGCGCGATGGAGGATCCGGATGGCAATGTCACGGTGACGCTGGAGCTTCTGCACAATGATCCGATGCTGTCGGTGCCGCTGCTGGTGGCCGACGATCTCGAGGATGTCGCCGCCGACTGGCGCGCCTGGGCCGCTGCCTACCGCCTGCCGATGCTTCTGATCGAATCGGACGGCATCGCCCGCACGCTGGAGGAATCGCTTGGCGCCGCCATCAAGACATTGCCGGCGCAGAACCGCCGCAAGGGTCGGGTTTCGACCACGCGTCGTCCGCGCTTCCTCGCCCGTCGCAGGGCCGGCGATCTCGGCCTCAGGCTGGTGATTGGCGGCCAGGAAATTATCTCGCGGGAATAACTACACCAGCGGCTTCAACGCCACCCACAGCCCACCGCCGATCAGGCCAAGGAAGATCAGCCAGCCGACCTGGTTGTTCGATCTGAACAGAAGCATGCACTGGTCCGGATCGTCGATGTCCAGCCTTGCTATCTGCTGCGCCATATGGGCGCCGGCGGCGATCAGCCCGGCCAGCGCCGGCACCGGCGCCTGCGCCGAGGCGAAGGCGATGGCGAAGCAGACCAGCGCCCCGCCATAAAGCCCAACGAGCCAGGTCTTGGTGTTGTCGCCGAACAGGCGTGCGGTCGAACGCACGCCGACGATGGCGTCGTCCTCCTTGTCCTGATGCGCATAGATCGTGTCGTAACCGATCACCCACAGGATCGAGCCGATATAGAGCATGACGGGCGGGCCATCGAGATCGCCGAATTCGACCGCCCATCCCATCAGCGCACCCCAGGAAAAGGCAAGGCCGAGAACCAGTTGCGGCCAGTTGGTGAATCGCTTCATGAATGGGTAGATGGCGACGACGGCGAGCGAGCAGATGCCGAGTAGGATGGCAAAGCTGTTGAACTGCAGAAGCACAGCGAGTCCAATCAATGCCTGGATAACGAGAAACGCCCAGGCCTGCCGGCGCGTGACCTTTCCCGCCGGCAGCGGCCGCGAGCGCGTGCGTTCCACCTGGTTGTCGATGTCCTGGTCGACCAGATCGTTGTAGGTGCAGCCGGCGCCGCGCATGGCGATGGCGCCGATCAGGAACAGCACGAGATACCATGGCGCCGGCAGCAGCGAGAGCAGTGGATCAGTAGGGCGTGGATAGGCACTCGCGGCAAGGGCTGCCGACCACCAGCACGGCCACAATAGCAACTGCCAACCGATCGGCCGGTCCCACCGGGCAAGCTGCGCATAGGGCCACAGCCAGCGCGGCAGAATGCGGTAGACCCAGTGGCCGCTCGGCGCATCGGCGACGCGGCCCTGGGCAGCTTTCGATTGGATGGGTTCCATCGTGCTGAAGTGGCAGCAGAGGCGAACGCCGTCAAGCATCAAGCCAAATGGTCATGCCGTAAAATATCGTAGGCGGCGAAACAGCCTTTCCCGTTGATGTCCGACGTTCCCGTGCGCAATTGGTCCCAAATCATCCAAATGTCTTGACCCATCGTCCGGGGCGCAATAGCGCAGTCCTGATCGTGGAATGGCAAGGAATCTGGGCATGCGTGTTTTGTTGATCGGCTCCGGCGGCCGCGAACATGCGCTGGCCTGGAAGATCGCGGCCTCGCCGCTGCTGACGAAGCTTTACGCGGCGCCGGGCAACCCAGGCATCGGCCAAGAAGCCGAACTGGTGACGTTGGACATTGCCGATCATGCGGCGGTGGCCCGGTTCTGCGCGGAGAAAAAGATCGACCTCGTCGTGGTCGGGCCGGAAGGGCCGCTGGTCGCCGGCATTGCAGACGACCTCCGCGCTGAAAACATTCGCGTCTTCGGCCCGTCCAAGGCGGCGGCGCGGCTGGAAGGCTCGAAGGGTTTCACCAAGGATCTTTGCGCGAAATACGACATCCCGACCGCCGCCTATGGCCGTTTCGGCGACCTTGCGTCGGCCAGGGCCTATGTCGAAAAGATGGGCGCGCCGATCGTCATCAAGGCCGACGGCCTCGCCGCCGGCAAGGGCGTCACCGTCGCCATGAATTTGGCCGATGCGCTGGCAGCACTCGATGCCTGTTTCGACGGATCCTTCGGACAGGCCGGCGCCGAGGTCGTGGTCGAGGAGTTTCTCACCGGCGAGGAGGCGAGTTTCTTTTGCCTGTGCGACGGCGCCACCGCGCTGCCGTTCGGCACCGCACAGGACCACAAGCGCGTCGGCGACGGCGACATCGGCCCGAACACCGGCGGCATGGGCGCCTATTCGCCGGCCCCGGTGATGACGCCGGAGATGATCGAGCGCACCATGCGCGAGATCGTCGAGCCGACCATGCGCGGCATGGCCGAACTTGGCGCGCCGTTTTCCGGCGTGCTGTTTGCCGGGCTGATGATATCAGGCGAGGGGCCGAAGCTGATCGAATACAACACCCGTTTCGGCGACCCGGAATGCCAGGTGCTGATGATGCGGCTGAAGGACGACCTCCTGGTCCTGCTCAACGCTTCTGCCGACGGCCAGCTTGCGCATACCTCAGTGCGCTGGCGCGACGAGGCGGCGCTCACCGTGGTGATGGCGGCAAGGGGTTACCCCGGCACGCCGGAAAAGGGCTCGATGATCCGCGGCGTCGAAGAGGCCGCGGGCGATGCTGTCGAGATCTTTCATGCCGGCACCGCCATCAACAGCGGCGCGCTGGTCGCCAATGGCGGCCGTGTGCTCGACGTCACGGCCGTCGGCGGCACAGTCGGCGAGGCGCAGAGACGAGCCTATGCGGCGCTCGACCGGATCGATTGGCCGCAAGGCTTCTGCCGCCGCGACATCGGCTGGCAGGCCGTCGCGCGCGAGCAGGCGCGCTGACGCCGAACGGCTTTCAGCTTTTAGCGCAGGCCACGGTCGAACTCGGTTGATGCGGTGCTGACCGGATCGCTGGCGGCGGGCGCGGCTTCAACGGCTGATGCGGAAGGCTTTTCTTTCCGCGTCCAGGCCACATATTCGGCAATCCCTCGCGGAAGGCGCAGCAACGTCTTCACAGCAGGCATTTGAAAGCTGCTGCGGAACTTGGCCCAGCGGGCGCTGAACATGGCGATCATTTCGGAGAAGGTCGGTGATGCCACCACGGTGGCGTAGGTGATGGCATTGCCCGCAAGGCCGGCCTCGCGCGAGAGAGGCACCGGTATCGAGGCGAGGTAATCCGGCTGCGCATCGATCAGGCCGCCGAAGGGCCATTGCGCGCGCAATGTGGCGGCATCCATCGGTGCGACATTGACGTCGATATCGTTGGGCGTGCCGGCCACCCGGTAAGGACAGCGGAACCGTCCGCAATTGGCTTTTGCCGAAAACTGCCAGAGTGCGTAGCCTTGCCAGTTGCCCATCGGAAAATGCACGCCGATGTCCGGCTTGTAGCGCGCATACCAGAGCGGCAGCCGCGACAGGAGCCGGTATTTGTACTTATTGTCGGCGATGTGCCTGGCGGTCTTGCCGTTGGTGTAGAGCACCGGAAAGCGGCCCAGTCGCCGATGCACATGGCGCACGAACTCCTCTGCATCCTCGAGCGACATCCATTTCGTGGGGTCGTCATCCTCGATGTCGAGGGCAAGCAGGTCTTCCGGACCAGGTTTCGCGAAATTGATGAAATTATTGGCCTGTCCCACAGGGTTGCCGGGGCGGGCGAGATGATAGGCGCCCCATTTCAGGCCGAGCGCCTTGGCCACTACCTTGCGCGTCTGGAACAGTTCCTGTGCCACCGCATGGCGCTTCCACAGCGTCTTGCAGAGCCGCGTCTCGGTCTCGTCGCCGAAACAGAAATAGACTGGCGGCATCCCGTCGGACGCCTTGTTGATGAAGCCGACGATCCGCTTGTCGGTCGCAAGTTCAGCCCAATCAATGGGATTGTATTCGTAGGCGTCGATCACCAGCGCCCGGTCGGCATCCTTCCACGGCGCGGAGAAATCCGAGGCTTGTGTCGGCCCCAACACCATTGTCATCGCGGTCGCGACGACGAGGAGTCCTAGGCGGCGAAGAGGGTGCGCCGGCGGCTTCAAACAGCAGATCCTTGCTGGCCAAAACCTGATCCTGAACCGCCATGGTTAAGGAAATACTTTCGGCGGCCCGCGGCGAATGCCGCAATTCTGCCGGTGGTGGCTTTACTGGCCATCAACGGGGGGAGAGCGGCTGGAACGGGTCGGGCGCCGGCGCTTGCGGCAGCGTTCCCTCAGCCTGGCGCTTGCGGTGATGGGCCAGCGAGCATTGCGGCGAACACAGAATGCCGCGATCCGACCAATAGGCGGCGCCGTCCTCGATCTTGCCCCGATGGTGCCAAAAACCTGCCGCTCGATAGGGCAGGCCGCATTCGATGCAGCGAAAGGCGTCAGGTCTGGCGAGCACGGGCGGTCCGATCCAGTATTCTTGAATCTGTCGCCGGTCGACTTGTCCGGCTTTTTGCCGATTTTAGCGTGAACAGCTCCAATTGCAAAATCCGCGTGACAAAATTTGACGTTTACGTAAAAAGAAGGCGGGAGAGGCGACCCAAAAGCGAATGGTTTTGTGTCCGCACGGATATTAAGTTTCCCTGCCGGACAGAGGAGGAGCGAGCGGCATGTATCGGGCACCGGTCGAGGAGATCGCCTTCACGCTGAAGCATGTGGCCGGCCTGAAGCCGGCGCTCGACGCCGGCACCTTTGGCGAGCTTGGCGAAGACCTCGTCGACGCCATTCTGGCGGAAGCCGGCCGCTTCGCCACAGAAGAGGTCGCGCCGCTCTACAAGATCGGCGATGAACAAGGCGCGGTGCTGAGCGGCGCTGCCGTCACCATGCCGCCCGGCTGGAAGGCGCTCTATCGCCGCTGGATCGACGGCGGTTGGAACGCGCTGTCCGCACCGGAGGAATTCGGCGGCCAGGCGCTGCCGACCATGCTGGGCGTCGCCGCGCTCGAAATGTGGAACTCCGCCGCCATGGCCTTTGGCATCGGCCCGACGCTCACCATGGGCGCGGTCGAAGCACTCGACAAGCACGCCTCACAGGCGCTGAAGGCCAAATACTTGGAAAAGCTCGTCTCCGGCGACTGGATGGGCACGATGAACTTGACCGAGCCGCAGGCGGGCTCGGATCTGAACGCTTTGCGCGCCCGCGCCGAGCCGGCCGGCGACGGCACCTACCGCATCTTCGGCCAGAAGATTTTCATCACCTATGGCGAGCACGATTTCACCGACAACATCATCCATCTGGTGCTGGCGCGGCTGCCTGACGCGCCGGCCGGTACGCGTGGCCTTTCGCTGTTCCTGGTGCCGAAATTCCTTGTCGGCGACGACGGCGCGCTGGGCGCACGCAACGACGTCTTCTGCTCAGGGCTGGAGCACAAATTGGGCATCCACGCCTCGCCGACCTGCACCATGATCTATGGCGACGGTTTCGAAGGGACCACCCCCGGCGCGATCGGGTGGCTGATCGGCGAGGAAAACAAGGGCCTCGCCTGCATGTTCACCATGATGAACAATGCGCGGCTCGCCGTCGGCATGCAGGGCGTGGCGGTTGCCGAAACGGCCACGCAGAAGGCGCTCGCCTACGCCAATGACCGCCGGCAAGGCAAGGCTGCAAGCCATGACGGCAATGGCATGGCGCCGATCGTCCATCACCCGGACGTGCAGCGCAATCTCCTGACCATGAAGGCGCTGACCCAGATTGCGCGCGCCATCAGCTATTCCTGTGCGCATGCCATTGACCACGCGCGCGTATCTGTCGGCGATGAAGCCACCCATTGGCAGGAACGTGCCAATCTGTTGACGCCGCTGGCCAAGGCCTTTTCCACCGATGTCGGCGTTGAGGTCGCCTCGCTCGGGTTGCAGGTGCATGGTGGCATGGGTTTCATCGAGGAGACCGGTGCGGCAGCACTTTATCGTGACGCGCGCATCGCGCCGATCTACGAAGGCACCAACGGTATCCAGGCGATCGACCTGGTGGTGCGCAAGCTGCCGCTTGGCGGTGGCGAGCATGTGCATGGTTACATCGCCGAACTGAAAGCGGTCGCCAATCAAGTGCGGACCTCAAATCTTCAGGGTTTTGGCCGCACCGCCGATAGTCTCGACCAGGCGCTCGACGACCTCGGCCAGGCGACGCGTTTCCTGCAAGGGCAGCTTGCCGACGGGCGTTCGGACGAGGGGCTGGCCGGTGCGACGCCGTATCTGCGGCTGATCTCGCTTGCGGCGGGCGGCGCCTATCTGGCACGCGGTGCGCTTGCCGACCAAAGCCGCGTCGCCCTTTGCCGTTTCTTCGCCGAAAACCTGCTCGGCGAGGCGGGCGCGCTGAAGGAGCGGGTCATCGGCGGCGCCGAAAGCCTTGCCGCTGCCGGCAAGACACTGATTTCTGCCTGACATCCACAAGGTCGACGTTTTACAAAAGCCCGGCGTCTCACAAAGGACCACCACCCGTGACAGACCATATCCTCGTCGAGCGCCAGGGCGCCATCCAGATCATCCGCATGAACCGTCCGGACAAGAAGAACGCCTTGACGCGCGCCATGTATGCGAAAATGTCCAAAACCCTTGCCGAGGGCGACGCGGATCCGGTGATCCGTGTTCACGTCTTCCTCGGTGTTTCCGGCGCTTTCTCGTCCGGCAACGATCTTGCCGATTTCATGGTCGTCGCCACCGGCGGCGAGGGCGGCGCCGAGGTTTGGGATTTCCTGATGGCGCTGGCCAGGGCGGAAAAGCCCATGGTTTCCGGCGTCGACGGCATCGCGGTCGGCATCGGCACCACGCTCAACCTGCACTGCGACCTGACCTTCGCCACACCGCGCACGATGTTCTGCACGCCTTTCGTCGATCTCGGACTGGTCCCCGAGGCGGGGTCGAGCCTGCTTGCGCCGCAGATTCTCGGCCGGCAAGGCGCCTTCGCGCTGCTTGGCCTCGGCGAAGGCTTTTCGGCCGAGCGGGCGAAAGCGGCCGGACTGATCTACGCGGTGGTCGAGGAGAACGAGCTCGAATCCGCCGTGCTTGCCGCCGCCGGGCAGATCGCGGCCAAGCCGCCGCAAGCGCTGAAGATCGCGCGTGACCTGATGCGCGGCTCGCGTGAAGAGCTCGTTGCCCGCATCGGCCAGGAAAGCGAGCATTTCCGCGAGCGGCTCAAATCCGACGAGGCCCGCGCGGCCTTGATGGCCTTCATGACCAGGAAGAGAGCTGGTAATTAGGGGTAAAGCCTTGTCTTGTCCCAGCCGCCCTTGGCGTTGCGGGAAAAGACGACGCGGTCGTGCAGCCGGAAAGGCCGGTCGTGCCAGAACTCGATCGTCTGCGGCACGATACGAAAGCCCGACCAGTGTTTCGGCCGTGGGATCTCGCCGACCGCGTGGCGCGCCGTGTATTCGGCGACGGCTTTTTCCAGTGCGAAGCGGCTCTCCAGAGGCCGCGATTGTTTCGAGGCCCAAGCGCCGATTCGGCTGCCGCGCGGACGCGTCGCGTAATAGGCGTCTGCTTCCGCCTCGGTAACGATCTCCACCGGCCCGCGCGCGCGCACCTGCCGGCGCAGCGATTTCCAGTGAAAGCACATCGCCGCCTTCATGCTGCCAAGAATCTCGCGGCCTTTGGCGCTCTCGAAATTCGTATAGAACACAAATCCGCTTTCATCGAACCCCTTGAGCAGCACCATCCGCACATTCGGCATGCCCTCGGCATCGACGGTCGCCAGCGCTACGCTGTTGGGATCGTTGATCTCACTCTTCGTCGCGTCGTCGAGCCATGCGGCAAAGAGGCGGAATGGCTCGGCAGCCTCGGTAAAGTCACCGCTTGTTAACTCAGTTTCGCTCATAGTTTTTCCAAATTCTATTGCCGGCCGGGGAGATTGCCGATTGTCGCGCATCGCGCAACCTTTTGACAGCAGGCAATGGAGCCTTATTGCTTCGGCCAGCGCCCAGGCTGCGGTCAAGGCCGCCGCGATCGTGCTGGTCGCCTTGCCGCTTGCCGCCTGCGGTGCCGGCGGCTTCAGTTTGGAGCAGGCGGAGGTCGACCGTTCGATCCTGACCAGCAGCACGCCTGCTGTTGCCTCACCGATCGATCAGGATCGCGCCTCGGACCAGGCGACGATCCGCAACGCGGTGTCTTCCGCCGATATTCAGGAGCTTGGCGGGCAGGTCGTTCCCTGGGCGAATTCCGATACCGGTTCGCGGGGCTCGATCATCGAACTGGCGGAGTCTAGGGACAACGGTCAGCTTTGCCGCCGCTTCACCGCGTCGCGCGAAAGCTTCGACGGCGTCGCCCTGTTCAAGGGCGAGGTGTGCCTGGCCGGCGCCGGCGCGTGGCGGATGCAGGACTTCAAAGCGCTCTGATTTTCCGCCATCATATGACCGCGCGCCACTGGAATTTCTTCCTATGCGAGCGCATATAGGTGGCAATCGTGGACTCACTTCTTCTCCAGGGCAGGAAGCATGCGCGACCCCTATGAGGTGCTGGGCGTTGCCAAGAACGCATCGGCCAAGGATATAAAATCGGCGTACCGCAAACTCGCCAAGGAGTATCATCCGGACCAGAATCCGGATCCCAAGGCGAAGGAGCGGTTTGCCGCAGCCAACCAGGCTTACGAGATCGTCGGCGACGAGAAGAACCGTGCGGCTTTCGATCGCGGCGAGATTGACGCCGAGGGCAAGCCGCGTTTTCAAGGCTTCGAGGGTGCCGCCGGCGGCGCCGATCCGTTCGCCGGCTTTCGTCGGCAGCAAGGACCGGGCGGCTCGCGCTTCGAGTTTCGCTCAGGCCGTCCGGGCGGCGATCCGTTCGACGGCAACAGCGACATCTTCAGCCAGATTTTCGGCGAGACCTTCTCTCGCGGTGCCGGGACGGGCGCCGGCCGGCAGGCGCCGTCCGGCGCCGACCTGAACGTGACGCTCGACGTCACCATCGAGGAAGCGGCGACTGCGGAAAAGGTAACGGCGATGTTCCCCGACGGGCGCAAGGTCGCTGTCAAACTGCCAGCCTATGTCGAGGACGGCCAGACGATCCGGCTGAAAGGCCAGGGCGAGCAAGGGCCGGGGCAGCCGGGCGACGCGCTGGTCAAGATCCGCTTCCGGCGGCACCCGCGCTATCGTGTCGAAGGCCGCGACCTCCACGCCGACCTGCTGGTTGCACTGGCGGATGCGGTGCTGGGTGCTAAGGTGGCGGTCGAAACGCCGACCGGCAGGCTTGCGGTAAATGTTCCCGCCTGGTCGAGCTCGGACAAGGTCCTGCGGCTGAAGGGCAGGGGCCTGCCGGAAAAAGTTGGCGGTCACGGTGATCTCTACGCGCACGTGCGGTTGATGCTGCCTGAAGGTGGCGACAGCGATCTCGAAGCGCTGATGCGCAACCGAAAGCGCTAGTTTTGCGCGTCCAAAAGGACGCGCGGCGCTGTAGAGCGATGCTTTTGTCCCCTGAACTGTCCGTGTTGAGCGCTTGAAGGGGCTCTGTGCCTGTGCGATAGCCACTCCACAAAGCAGAAGATCTTGCGGAGAGCGCTCACATGACGGGTGGACAAGGCATTATGGCCGGCAAGCGCGGGCTTGTCCTGGGCGTCGCGAACAATCGGTCGATCGCCTATGGCATAGCCAAGGCCTGCGTCGACAACGGCGCCGAGATTGCGCTGACCTACCAGGGCGAGGCGTTCAAGAAACGCGTCGAGCCGCTGGCGGCTGAACTCAACGCCCGTGTCGTCGGTCATTGCGATGTGACCGATCCGGCAACGCTCGATGCGGTCTTCGACGACATCGCCAAGCATTGGGGCAAGCTCGATTTCCTCGTCCACGCCATCGCCTTTTCCGACAAGGACGAACTGACAGGCCGCTATGTCGAGACGACGCGCGACAATTTCTTGCGCACAATGGACATTTCGGTGTTTTCCTTCACCACCATCGCCAAGCGCGCCGAGGCGCTGATGACCGATGGCGGTTCGCTGCTGACGCTGACCTATTACGGTGCGGAAAAAGTGATGCCGCATTACAACGTAATGGGTGTCGCCAAGGCGGCGCTCGAAGCCAGCGTGCGCTACCTGGCCGTCGACCTCGGCGCCAAGAAAATTCGCGTCAACGCCATCTCCGCCGGCCCGATCAAGACGCTGGCCGCCTCCGGCATCGGCGATTTTCGCTATATATTGAAGTGGAACGAATACAATTCACCGCTGAAGCAGACGGTAACGCAAGAGGAAGTCGGCGATTCAGCCGTCTATTTCCTGTCCAGTCTTTCACGCGGCGTCACCGGCGAGATCCACCATGTCGATTCCGGTTACCATGTCGTCGGCATGAAGGCGGTCGATGCGCCTGATATTTCGACCGTCAAGGAATAACCCCTCGAAATCTCCCGCCTCCAGCCTGCTCTCGACCGCTCTCCGGATGACCTGATGTATCCGCTCGTCTACATCGCGCGCCATGGCCAGACGGTGTGGAACGCCGAGTCCCGGCTGCAAGGACAGGCCGACACCGATCTCAACCCGCTTGGCTGCGAGCAGGCGACCCGCAACGGCCATCGGCTCGCCGAATTCGTTCATAACCCCGAGGATTTCGACTTTGTCGCCAGTCCGATGCGGCGGACGCGCCAGACCATGGAGCGCATTCGCGCTGCAATGAGGCTCGATCCGCGGGCCTACCGCACCGATCCCCGCCTTGTCGAAATGAGTTTCGGCGATTGGCAGGGTTTCACCTTTCCCGAACTCGAGGCCCGGCATCTGGGCTCGGGCAGGGAGAGGCGCCTCGACAAATGGAATTTCCTGCCGCCCGGCGAGGGCGCTGAAAGCTATCAAATGCTGCTCGAGCGGGTAAAGCCGTGGTTCGACGCGCTGGACCGCCCGACGGTCTGCGTGACCCATGGCGGCGTCGTGCGCGCCCTGTTTCGCATGGTGCTGGGAATGCCCGAGGCGGAAGCCGCAAACCTGGATGTGCCGCAGGATCGCTTGCTCAGGCTGGAGGGCCGGCGCCTGGAGTGGCTCTGAAGCACGCGAGTTCAGCCCTTCTCAGACATTGATTCAGAAATTGATGCCAAGTCGGGACGACGTAGAGAAGCGGGCGGAGGTTGGCGGCCGGTCCCCGTACGGCCTCTCCCAGGCGGATGCGGTCCTGCTCTGCTATCTTTTCGAATCAAGGCCGCCAGGCAAGCTCCACTTCCTGCACATGCTCAAGCGGATTGTCGGACAAACCGGCAATCTCCGTGACGATTTTGCGGCGGAGGACAGGAAAATAATCCTCCAATGTGCGAGCTGTGGTCGCGAAACTGTTGGGACCGCCGGTAACGTGGGTGTAGAGATAATCGGTTGGGTGCTGCCACGCTCCTTCGTATGGGTCGAGGCTGAGGGCTAAGTCCTTAGGTGGTAGCACCGGCGCGGGGATGGCAAGCGCATTGATGATGTGGCCCATGGCCAAGGCGTGGTCCCGCGCAGTCTCTGGGGCAGGACCATCATTGTTGGGTCCATTCGCTGAGATGTCGATAACCGCGCGGTCGGGTGTGGCGGGGCACTGGGCCAGGCTCTGGGACGCGTAGGAAATGGCCCAGCTGAGGCTAGTGAGGCCGAGGCGGTCTTGACCGGTACGGTGGCCCATATCTCGAATAACGTCAGCTGCCTCTCGCGCGCCGCGCGCATTTTCTATGATGCGCCAAGGCAATATGGTGTGGGCGGTATGATGGCTGGACCATTCGACGTAGGTCACGGCGATCCGCCCAGTGCGGGTCAGGGCTATGGCGGACACGATGTCAGGGTGGCTCAACGCCTGGGCGTGACCCTCACGCTGCATATGGGCTGTGTCATTGGCGATGCTGGCCGAGATATCAGCGGCCAGGACGAGGCACACGTCAACCGCAGTGTCGGCCTTCTGCGCGCGGACGGATGCAGCTGGAATAAGGCAGCTTGTGCAGATGATGAGGGTAGGCATGAGGGCGCCCCGGTGTTTCGGTGCGACTGCGGGGGTCGCCGTAAGAGCGTGGAGAGTTCCGTTGGTAGGGGCGATGTCGCCATTGATTTGGACGGTGCGTGCGCCGTGCGTTGCAATTTTAGCCACCGATCCCCCCATTCACAAAAGACGTTTACGGCCCGCTTTACGCTCGCGCCGAGACAACTGAACGCGCAAGAATGCGTCGTTCGTCTTTTGACCCCGTGACCTCGCCGGTTCCCGAAGGCTGTTTTATAGAAATTCAAATCTTGCGCATGCCCCAACTGGGTCAGACCAAGTGTACTAGCCCTACTCGTCAGGCTCCCTCGGCCGCGGACGGCTGGAAGTTTCGAGTTCGCTAATGTAAGCTCGGATTGCTTCTCGGCTGCGGGACGGAGATGGGCGCAGCTTTCGATCTTAATGCAGTGGGCAATGCGATAGCCGAAGCGGCGGCCGACCCGGCGCTTTGGGATGCTGCAATGGATGTGGCTGCGGACGCTACTGGAAGCTTTGGCGCAATGCTGTTCGACGCGAAAGGGCATCTCCCCGGCATACCGAAAAGTCGCCGAATGGGTCCGTCGCTCGAGACATACGTCAAGGATGGCTGGATCGACCGGGACGACCGGTACAACCTGTTGCCTCTGTTGGTTCGGAGAGGGGCCGTCAGCGAGCTTGACGTCCTGACACCCGAGGAAATCGCCAGGCATCCCTACTATCAGGAATTTCTCGCGCCATTCGGCCTGCGGTGGTTTGCGGGTGTGAAGGTTGCGGCAGGCGATGCCTCTGGTGCCTGTCGATCCAGAGGTCGATCCAGCAAGGCCCTTTTTCGCCATCCGAGATTCAGAGCCTTGCCGACTTCTCCAGACAGTTGGGTTCCGCGGTCGCGCTCGCGAGAATGCTGAGCTTCGCGCGTGCCGAAGGAGCGATGGGTGCATTCAGCGCAAGCGGCACGCCTGCAGATGCTTGACCGGAACGCCGCCGTGATCCTGGTGAACGAACCTGCAGAGAGCCTGTTCGGTCGAGACCTTTGGGTGACCGGCCGCCATCTGGCTTGTGCCGACAAGAACGCCACTGATGCCCTTAGGCGCATTTCGCGGGCTGCTGCGAAATCCGACCCCGCCAGCAATGGTGGACCCCGTCCCGCTGCCCCGCCTCGGAGGCAGGCCTCTGCTAGCTTATCCCACGCGCCTGCCAAGAATTACCACGAACGTCTTTGCATCCTGTCAGTTAGTTGTCTGCTTTATCGATCCGGACATTTATCCTCAGCCGTCGGAGGTTGCCTTGCGGACTTGCTTCGGGCTGACCCCTGCCGAGGCGAGACTGGCTCGCCGGGTTTCATCGGGCGCAGAGTTGAAGGCCGTCGCGGATGAGTTGGGAGTCACTTACGAAACCGCCAGGAATCAGCTGAAAGCCGTCTTCGCCAAAACCGAGACCCACCGCCAGCCGGAACTGGTATCGTTGCTCGCGAGAATAGCCAGCACCGCCCAAACTGAATGACTCTATTCGGTTGAATCGCTGTCCGGCAATTGCATGTCGGTGATGACATTCTCGCCGTTTGTCTCGTCGTAGGCGATCACGATATCCATGCCGGGTTTCAGCGCTTCGAGATCGGTTTCGGCGTTCAGCTTGTAGGATTTGCCGTCGTCGAGTGTCAGCGTCAACGTGTCCTTATCGACCTCTTTGATCAGGCCTTCGGTTTGGCCGGCGAAGGCGGCGGTGGAAATCAGCAAAGTCGCGGCAACGGCGCCGATCAGGATACGCATCATCGTCCTCTTATCATTGCGCCGGCACGGCGGCGGCGGGTGTTCAACAGACGGATCGAGGGAAGCAGAAACCAACCGAATGTGTCAAAACTAAATCCGCCAGATCACAGTTTGACCACTGCGGAAAACGCCAATAGAACGCAGACTGCAGCGGCGCGCGTCCCTGTTGGACGGGCGCAGGACGCTGTAGCACTTTGATTTTGCGCATGACCCCAAAAATCGCTCCGATTTTCGGGTCATGTGCTAAGCCGGCTCCGATGCCGGCAGGGCTGGTTTCATGTCTCACAATACGTTTGGCCACCTTTTCCGCGTCACCACCTGGGGCGAAAGCCATGGCGCAGCGCTCGGCTGCGTGGTCGACGGCTGTCCGCCCGGCATCCGCTTCACGCGCGCTGAGATCCAAGCCGACCTCGACAAGCGCCGCCCGGGTCAATCGCGTTTTGTGACGCAGCGTCGCGAACCCGACGAGGTCAAGATCCTGTCCGGCTTCATTCTGGATGAGGACGGCGAGACGATGATCACCACCGGCACGCCGGTGTCGATGCTGATCGAGAATGTCGACCAGCGCTCCAAGGACTATGGCGAGATCGCCCGCCAGTACCGGCCTGGTCATGCCGATTACACCTACGATGCCAAATACGGCCTGCGCGACTATCGCGGTGGCGGCCGCTCTTCGGCCCGCGAGACGGCGGCGCGGGTGGCGGCCGGAGCCTTGGCCCGCAAGGTCGTGCCCGGCATGATCGTGCGCGGTGCGCTGGTATCGATGGGCGAGAAATCGATCGACCGCGCCAACTGGAACTGGAATTTCGTTGGCGACGCCGAAAATCCGTTCTTCACGCCCGACCCGGCATCGATCGCCGTCTTCACCGCGTATCTTGACGGCATCCGCAAGGCTGGTTCCTCGATCGGCGCGGTGATCGAGATCGTCGCCGACGGCGTTCCGACAGGCCTCGGCGCGCCGATCTATGCCAAGCTCGACCAGGACATTGCCTCAGGCCTGATGTCGATCAATGCCGTAAAGGGTGTCGAGATCGGTAACGGCTTCGAGGCCGCCCGCATCACCGGCGAAGAGAATGCCGACGAGATGCGCATGGGCAATGACGGCAAGCCGGTCTTCCTCTCCAATAATGCGGGCGGCATCCTCGGCGGCATCTCGACCGGCCAGGCGATCGTCGCGCGCTTCGCTGTCAAGCCGACCTCATCGATCCTGACCCCGCGAAAGTCGATTGACAAGGACGGCAACGACGTCGAGATCATGACCAAGGGCCGGCATGACCCGTGCGTCGGCATCCGCGCCGTGCCGATCGGCGAGGCGATGGTTGCCTGCGCGATCGCCGATCACTATCTACGTCATCGGGGACAGACGGGGAAGGCAGTAGGGGAGTAGGGGAGTAGGCAGTAGGGCAGTAGGGCAGTAGGGCAGTAGGGGAGTATGTTACGCGACCTGCCGAGGTGACAAACTTTCTTCTTTCCCCTACTGCCCTACTGCCCTACTCCCGCGAGCAAAGCGAGCACCTTATGCCTTACGACCAGAAGAAGATCGTCGAAGCCCTGCGCGCATTCGAACGCGGCGAAATCGTCGTCGTCATGGACGATGACGGGCGCGAGAACGAGGGCGATCTGATCGTCGCCGCCGTCCATTGCACGCCGGAAAAGATGGCGTTCATCGTCCGCAACACCTCCGGCATCGTCTGTACGCCGATGCCGCGCGAGGAAGCCAAGCGGCTGAATCTTTCGCCGATGGTCGCCGACAATGACTCGGCCCACACCACCGCCTTCACCGTCAGCGTCGATTTCAAGCACGGCACGACGACGGGCATCTCGGCCGACGACCGCACATTGACCGTGCGCAACCTTGCCAACGGCAATGTCGGGGCGTCCGATTTCGTCCGCCCCGGCCACATCTTTCCGCTGATTGCGCGCGAAGGCGGCGTGCTGATGCGCTCGGGCCATACCGAAGCCGCAGTCGACCTCTGCAAGCTTGCCGGCCTGCCGCCGGTCGGTGTTATTTCCGAGCTGGTCAATGATGACGGCACTGTGATGCGCGGCCCGCAGGTACAGGCCTTCGCCGAAAAGAACGGTTTGAAGCAGATTTCGGTCGCCGACCTCATCGCCTACCGCCAGCGCAAGGAAACCTTGGTCGAGCGTGTCGCCTGTTCGGACATCGACACGCCTGGCGGCAAGGCGCAGGTCTTCACCTACACGCTGCCCTGGGACTCGATGCACCATGTGGCGATCGTCTTCGGCGACATCCGCGACGGCGAGGAGGTGCCGGTGCGGCTGCATTCAGAGGATGTTGTGACGGACGTCTTCGGCACCAGCCACAGGCTGGACGCCATCATGAAATCGATGGGCGAGCGCCGGCGCGGCGTCATCGTCTATCTGCGCGAAGGCTCCGTCGGCGTCGCCCATCAGGAGCGCAACCGGCCGGCTGCCGGCGATCGCGAGGACCATGAAGAGGCGCGCCGCCGCGAAAGCGAATGGCGCGAGATCGGTCTTGGCGCGCAAATCTTGAAGGATCTTGGCATTTCCTCGATCAACCTGATCGCCTCGCGCGAACGCCACTATGTCGGGTTGGAAGGCTTCGGCATCCATATCGCCAAGACCGAGATTCTCTAGGGCTGGTCTAGCGGATCGCCGGCATGCGTCCGGCCCCGCTTGGGACCGGACGCATAGGAGCCTATTCGGCAGGAACCGCGGCTGCGTCGGATTGCGACACCGTATGCGCCGTGGCAAGGCTGCGCTGGCCGGCGAGCACTATGACCAGCGCGATTGCGCCCGCCGCCACCGACACCAGGAACCCGCTCTGTGCGCCGAAGGCGTCCACCACCCATCCGGCGGCGAAGGAGCCGAGCGCCATGCCGATGCCTATGCCGGTCATGACCCAAGTGACGCCCTCGGTCAGCACGGCCTCCGGCACGCGCCGCTCGATCAGGCCGAATGCCGTGATGAAGGTCGGCGAGATCGCCACGCCGCTAACGAACACGGCCAGTGCCAGAAGAGGTACCGTTTCTGCGACGAGCAGCGGCAGCGTGGTGAGCGCGATGATAGCGACCGCGATGGCAAGCTGAATTTGCAGCGGTGTTTTCAGGTTCAGGGCGCCGATGATGATGCCGACGACGAACGATCCGAGGGCATAGACGCCGATGACGAGGCTGGCGGCGCCCGGCTGGCCGAGTTCCTTGGTGATCGCCACGGTGCTCACCTCCGTGGTTGCGAAGGTCGCGCCGATGAAGATCAGGGCCAAGGTGATGATTTGGACCGGCCGCAGGCGGATTGCCGAACCGCGCGAACCAATTTCCACCGGTCGCACTCGCGGCTCGGTCGAGCGCTGCAGGATGAAGGCTGTCGAGCCGAACGCGAGGAACAATGTGCTCGCCAACATTCCCGCTTCCGGGAAAAGGGCGACGCTCAGGCCCACCGATAGCGATGCCCCGGCGATGTAGACCAACTCGTCGGCCGCCGACTCGAAAGCGAACGCGGTGTTCATTTCGGGGCGATCCCGGAAGAGCTCTGTCCAGCGCGCGCGCACCATTGCGGGGATGCTGGGCATTGCGGCGGCCAGCAGCGCTGACACGAACAGTGTCCATATCGGCCAGTCCTGATTGGCCGCCGCAATCAGCACTACGAAAGCGAGCGCGGAAATGACGGTGGTGGGCACCACAATCCGCGACTGGCCGAGGCGGTCCACCAGCCGCGATATCTGCGGCGCGACAAAAGCATTGGCCAGCGCATATGTCGCGGAGACGGCGCCGGCCAGCCAGTACTCACCGTGCGTTTGCGACAGCATCGCGACGATCCCGATCGGAGCCATGGCCATCGGCATCCTGGCAACGAAGCCGGCTGCGGCGAAGCCCTTTGCTCCCCTTGCCTTGAAGATTTCGCGATAGGGATTGGGCATGAGAACACTCCTGGATTTTTGAGGCCGAGCCACTTATATACGTGGCGTATGCAAATCAGATAATGACATACGACGCGTATGTCAATTAATATACGAGGCGTATGTGAAGGAATGAGCGAATGGGGCACAAACCACGCAAGGAGATGATCGCGGAGACCCGCGCCAAACTGGTCGCGGCGGCGCGCCATGCCTTTGGCACTGTCGGCTATGCGGAGGCGTCGATGGACGACTTCACCGCATCGGCCGGGCTGACGCGTGGCGCGCTTTATCATCACTTCGGCGATAAGAAGGGCCTTCTCCAGGCGGTCATCGCCGAGATCGACGGGGAAATGTTGGCCCGGCTGAAGATCGTTTCGGCCAGGGCGGACACTCTCTGGCAGGGCTTTGTCGACGAATGTACCGCCTATATCGAGATGGCGCTGGAGCCGGAGATCCAGCGTATCGTCCTTCGCGATGGACCGGCGGTGCTCGGCGATCCTTCGCAATGGCCGAGCCAGAATGAATGCATCCGCTCGATGAGCGAGAACCTTCAGAAGCTGAGGGACGAGGGAACCATCGTTGCGGTTGATCCCGAAGCCGCAGCAAGGCTGGTCAGCGGCGCCTCGCTGCATGCCGCGCAGTGGATCGCAAATTCGGACAATCCCGAAGCGACGTCGAAAAAGGCGGTGAAGGCCTTCAACGTGCTTCTGGAGGGATTGCTCAAGCAAGGCCGCAGGATTGACAGTCCGCAAGCACCGGCTGAGATTGACAAATCGCTGGCCTGACTTTGTTCAAGACCATCGAAGGCTAGGTGCCCGACACCGACTGGGCCCGGCGGCTGGCCGAGCCTCGGTCGGTGGCTCGCGCCGGACCCAACCGGCACCCAGCATCTAAACCCTGTTGAACGTCTGCCTTTGGCCGTGCCAAAAACATGGTCAAAGCTGCCGGACGCGCCTATATCGGGGGCATGGTCACAAGGCTTTATACCCACCCGGTCTTTCTCGAGCACATAACGCCGCCCGGTCATCCGGAGCGGCCGGACCGTCTGCGCGCCATCGAACGTGTGCTCGACGACGAGGCCTTTGCCGCCCTTGATCGTGCCGAGGCGCCGGAAGGCGACGAGGCCACCATTCTCTACGCTCATCCGCAGGAATTCGTCGAACGGGTCCGCGCTACGATACCGGACACCGGTATCGCTCGCGTCGACGCCGACACCACCGCCAGCCCGAAAAGCTGGCAGGCGGCCGTGACGGCGATCGGCGCTGCCAACGCCGCCGTCGACGATGTCTTTCGGGGCAACGTCGCCAATGTCTTTGTCGCCGCCCGCCCGCCCGGCCACCACGCCGAAAAGACGACGTCCATGGGCTTCTGCCTGTTCAACACCGCGGCGATCGCGGCGCGCTACGCGCAAAGGCAGCACCAGGCCGAGCGCGTTGCCATCGTCGACTGGGACGTGCATCACGGCAATGGCACGCAGGATATTTTCTGGGACGATCCGTCGGTGCTCTATTGCTCGACGCACCAGATGCCGCTTTATCCCGGAACCGGAGCCGTGAGCGAAACCGGCGCCGGCAATATCGTCAACGCGCCGCTGGCGCCGCAGACCGGCAGCGAGGTTTTCCGCGACGCTTTCCTGTCGCGCATCTTGCCGGCGCTCGACAATTTCGCGCCCGACCTCATCATAATTTCCGCCGGCTTCGACGCGCATCACCGCGATCCGCTGGCCGAGATCAACTTGACCGAGGACGATTTCGACTGGGCAACCGGCCAGCTGATGCAGCGCGCCGGTCGCCACAGCGACAACCGGCTCGTCAGCCTGCTCGAGGGCGGCTACGATCTGCAGGGATTGGCATTTTCAGTCGCCGCCCATGTCGGGCGACTGATGAAAGGATAGACGATGGCTGGTGAGATCAACGAAGACGTCAAGGCAATGAGCTTCGAGCAGGCGCTCGACGCGCTGGAGAAAATCGTCGATGATCTGGAACGCGGCGACGTGCCGCTCGACCAGTCGATCCGCATCTATGAGCGCGGCGAGGCACTGAAGGTCCATTGCGATCGGCTGCTCAAGGCGGCCGAGGACAAGGTCGAAAAGATCAGGCTTTCGCGCGACGGCAAGCCTGTGGGGACAGAGCCGCTGGACGCGGAGTAATGCATGATCTCGAACGACAATTTCGCCTTGCGGCTTTTGGACTTGATCATGATTGAGGATAAAATTCATCCCGTTTGAAAACGGCTCCAGGATGAGAGGAGATTGCGAACGATGTGCAGAAACATCAAGACCCTGTTCAATTTCGATCCGCCGGCAACCAATGACGAGGTCCGCGATGCCGCACTCCAGTTTGTCCGCAAGCTGAGCGGAACGACGCGGCCGTCGAAACACAACCAGCATGCGTTCGACCACGCCGTCGAGGCCATAGCCGTGTCGGCGTGCGAATTGCTAGACAGCCTCGAGACGACACAGCATCCGCGCAATCGCGAAGAGGTGGCGGCCAAGGCGAAAGCCAGGTCTGCACTCCGCTTCGCCTGAGGAAGACCGCATGAGCTTCTTCCCCGGAAACGACCCCCTGCCCGGTGACGCCTTCGCCAGCGACCAGATCGAACTGATGGTTATTCCGAACGCCAAGGACATTGGCGGCTTTCAGGTTCGCCGTGCCTTGCCGACCGCCAGGCGTCGGCTGGTCGGTCCCTTCATCTTCTTCGATCGCATGGGCCCGGCGATTTTGCGGGCCGGCCAGGCGCTCGACGTCCGTCCGCATCCGCATATCGGCCTGTCGACGGTGACTTACCTGTTCGACGGCAAGATCAGGCATCGCGATTCGCTCGGCACCGAAATGGTAATCCAGCCCGGCGACGTGAATTTGATGACCGCCGGCCGCGGTATCGTCCATTCCGAGCGTACGCCACAGGAGCTGCGCGGCGCGCCGATGTCGGTTTCCGGCCTGCAGACATGGCTGGCGCTGCCCGACGATAAGGAGGAGGTCGACCCGATCTTCGAGAGTACGGCGGCCATGCGTCTGCCAGAGATCGACGCCGAAGGCGTCAGCGGGCGCGTCGTCATCGGCGCCTTTTCCGGGCTGCGGTCTCCGGTCGTGACCGCTTCTGACACGCTCTATGCAGACCTCAGCCTGGCGCCCGGCGCCAGCGTGAAAATCCCTGCCAATGCCGAGGAGCGCGCCATCTATACGTTGGAGGGAGAGGTCTCGATCTCCGGCGACCGCTTTCCGGCAGAGCGGCTGCTGGTGTTTCGGCCCGGCGACGAGATTGTCGTGTCCTCGGAGGGTGGAGCGCATTTTATGCTGTTCGGCGGCGCCTCACTTGGCTCGAAGCGCTACATCTGGTGGAATTTCGTGTCATCGTCGAAGGAACGCATCGAACAGGCCAAAGAAGAGTGGAAGACAGGCCGCTTCGATATCGTTCCTGGGGATGAAGAAGAGTTCATTCCTCTGCCGGACAATTAGAGCGCCGCGTGCGGTTTTGGACACGCAAAGGAAACCTTAACACTTTGAATCTGGCCCGCGTCACTCACACGCATTTACATTCGCCGGCCAGCGGCCTATTTCGCACGTGAATAAAAAGCAGGCCCTACCACCAGTGAACGCAAAGCTCCATACGCCCCTTCTCGACAAGGTCCGCATACCCGCCGACCTCAGGACGCTTGACGAACGTGATCTGCCGCAGTTGGCATTGGAGCTTCGCACCGAGTTGATCGACGCCGTGTCCCACACCGGCGGACATCTCGGTGCTGGCCTTGGCGTGGTCGAACTGACGGTCGCATTGCACTATGTCTTCAACACGCCAGACGACCGGCTGATCTGGGATGTCGGTCACCAGGCCTATCCACACAAGATCCTGACCGGCCGCCGCGACCGTATCCGCTCGCTGCGGCAAGAGGGCGGCCTGTCCGGCTTCACCCAGCGCGCCGAGAGCGAATACGATCCGTTCGGCGCCGCCCACTCGTCGACCTCCATTTCCGCCGGCCTCGGCATGGCAATGGCACGCGATCTCTCCGGTGGCCGCAACAATGTCATTGCCGTTATCGGCGACGGCGCCATGTCGGCCGGCATGGCCTATGAGGCGATGAACAATGCCGGCGCGCTCGATGCCCGTCTGATCGTCATCCTCAACGACAACGACATGTCGATCGCTCCGCCGACCGGCGCAATGAGCGCCTATCTGGCCCGCCTTGCGTCGGGCAAGGCCTATCTGGGCTTGCGCGATTTCGGCAAGAAGCTGACTTCTTATCTGGGCGAGCGCGCCGATCGCGCCATCAAGCGGGCGGTCGAACATGCGCGCGGCTACGTCACTGGCGGCACGCTGTTCGAGGAAATGGGTTTCTATCACATCGGCCCGATCGACGGTCACAATCTCGAGCACCTGATCCCGGTGCTGAAGAACGTCCGCGACAATGCCGACGGCCCGGTGCTGATCCACGTCGTGACCCAGAAGGGCAAGGGCTATGGACCGGCCGAGGCGGCCGCCGACAAATATCACGGCGTCAACAAGTTCGACGTCATCACCGGCGCCCAGGCCAAGGCGCCGGCCAACGCGCCGAGCTACACGAAGGTCTTTGCCGAAAGCCTGGTCCAGGAGGCCCGAGAGGACGACCGCATCGTCGCCATCACCGCCGCCATGCCGAACGGCACCGGCCTCGACCTCTTCGGCGAGGCGTTCCCGTCGAGGACCTTCGACGTCGGTATCGCCGAGCAACATGCGGTGACCTTTGCCGCCGGCCTTGCCACGGAAGGCTTCAAACCTTTCGCTGCGATCTATTCGACCTTCCTGCAGCGCGCCTATGACCAGGTCGTCCATGACGTCGCCATCCAAAAACTGCCGGTCCGCTTTCCGATCGATCGCGCCGGCTTCGTCGGTGCCGACGGGGCGACCCATTGCGGCGCCTTTGACACGACTTTTTTGGCGACGCTGCCCGGTTTCGTCGTCATGGCTGCGGCGGACGAGGCGGAACTGCGCCACATGGTGCGCACGGCGGCAAGCTACGATGAAGGCCCCATCGCCTTCCGCTACCCGCGCGGCAACGGCGTCGGCGTCGACTTGCCAGAGCGTGGCTCGGTTCTCGAAATCGGCAAGGGCCGTATCGTCAAGGAGGGCACCAAGGTTGCGCTCCTTTCCTTCGGCACGCGGCTGCAGGATTGCCTGGCTGCGGCCGAGGAACTCGGCGCGGCAGGGCTTTCCACCACGGTCGCCGATGCTCGTTTCGCCAAGCCGCTCGACGAGGACCTGATCCGGCGGCTGGCGCGCTCGCATGAGGTGCTGGTAACAGTGGAAGAGGGCGCGGTCGGTGGCTTCGCCAGCCATGTGCTGCAATTCCTGGCCCATGAAGGGCTGCTGGAAAACGGCCTGAAGGTACGCCCGCTTGTGTTGCCCGACACTTTTGTCGATCACGCCAAGCCCGAAAAGATGTACGCCGACGCCGGGCTTGATGCCGCCGGTATCGTTCGCACCGTCTTCGTGGCGCTGGGACACACCGCCAGCGCGCAAAGCGCCTGAATCAAAATCTCAACGGCTTGCATCAGTTTGCCGACCGGCGGTCGTAACCGACTGTTTGCGTTGTCATTTGGCATTCGCCTACGGTGTCTCTTGGCACCGGTCTCGCGGCCAATCTTCTAGAAGCAGAGTGAAATCCTGATGCTTGCTACCGCGTGTGAAGAGCAGAACTGGGTGGTTTCGTGCCGTTCGATTGTCGACTGGAAATGAGCGACCAGCCAGAAACGGACATTAGCGAAAGCGATTCCAGGGCAGCTTTGAAAGAGCGGACATTCGACATCCTCATATCAATTCATCAGCTTCGGCTCCGGGAATACCCATGTGCGATCTAAAATTTGCGTGCGCGGGTGATAGAGGCGGACCCAGTAACTCCAGCCTGGTGTAATCGAAATACAGTTGGCAATCTTTCCGTCGCAGCCAACGAACTGAATATCGACCGATCCATCCGCCCCGGGCGAGGCCCAAGTCCGCGCGGGAGCAAGCGAGAGGACACGAGTCCGACCGTGCGCTGCCGGAGGTCCTCGTTAGCTCGGGAATGCCTGTTGTGCTATCGTCCTAAGTCTCTCGGGCCGCCGAGGGTCTCGCATGATCTTCCGTTCGAGGGTGAGCATCTGTGACGGAATTTGAAACGAAACTGAAGTTGGCCGCCACGCTTGCCGCCAAAGGCAGGGTTTCGCGTCGTGACTTTGTTCAGCTGGCGCTCGCCTCCGGCCTTACCGCCACGGCCGCCAATGCAATGTTCGTCAGGGTCGCGCGCGCCGAGCCCAAGAAGGGCGGCACCTTGAAGATCGGCATCAGCGATGCCGCCGCCACCGATTCACTGGACCCGAGTACCTACGTCAACCGGTTCACCGGCACCGCGCTAGGGGGAACCTTGTCGAACAGCCTGACCGAGATCGATTCCAAGGGCAACGTGGTCCCCGACCTCGCCGAGAGCTTTGAGCCGTCAGACGGCGCCAAGAAGTGGGTGTTCAAACTGAGGAAAGGCGCCACCTTTCACAATGGCAAGACGGTTACCGCTGATGATGTCGTGGCCTCGGTCAGGCATCACACCATGGAGGGCACGAAATCGATGATGAAATCGCTCTTGGCTACGGTCAGGAATGTCGTCGCCGACGGTGCCTTGACGGTGGTGTTCGAACTCGACGGCGGCAATGCCGACTTCCCCTACATCATGTCGGACATCCTGGTCATGCCGGCGAAAGAGGGCGGCGTCGACTGGGAGTCGGGCACCCGCACCGGCCCCTATATGCTCGAAAAGTTCGAGCCGGGCGTCATCGCCACCTTTAATAAGAACCCGAACTACTTCAAATCCGACAAGGGCTGGTTCGACCGTGTCGAATACCTGGCGATCAATGATGTAACGGCGCGCACCAACGCGCTCAACACCGGCGAAGTCCATTACATGGATCGCTGCGATCTGAAAACGCTCGACATTTTGAAGCAGAACCCCGATCTCGTGATCTCAGAGACGACGGGCTACGGCCACTACGTCTATGTCATGAACGTCCAGAAGGCGCCCTTCGACAATCCCGATGTGCGCAATGCGTTGAAGTACTCGCTCAATCGTGACGAGATCGTGCGGAAGGTGTTTCTTGGCCACGGCGCCATCGGCAACGACAATCCGATCGCGCCGACCGTCAAGTTCGCGACTGATCCGCAGCCGAAGCACGTCTACGACCCCGACATGGTCAAGAGCCTGCTCAAGAAGGCGGGGGCCGAGAACACCCAGTTCGACCTGTCGGTCGCGGATGCCGGGTTCACGGGTGCTACCGACTCCGCTTTCCTCTGGCAGGAGCATGCCCGCGCCGCCGGCCTCAACCTGAATGTGATCCGGGAGCCCAACGACGGCTATTGGGACAATGTCTGGCTCCAGAAGCCGTTCTACGCCTCTTACTGGGCCGGCCGGCCGACGTGCGACTGGATGTTCACCACCGGCTATGCGGCGGAAGCGGTGTGGAACGAAACGTTCTGGAAAAATCCGCGCTTTAATGAGCTGCTCGTCGCCGCCCGCTCGGAGACCGACGATACCAAGCGCGCCGGCATGTATGCCGAAATGCAGCAATTGCTGCATGACGACGGCGGGCTCATCAACCTCGTCTTCAACTCCTATGTCGATGCCCACACCAAGGCTCTCGCCCATGGCGAGTTGGCGTCGAACTGGCCGATGGACGGGTCGAAGATCGCCGAACGCTGGTGGTTCGCCTAGGCCGTCTACTCGACAATTGGGATGACGGACTGGACGCGTTTGATGTCTCCTTGTCCCCCAACAGCGGCTCCGGAGCGGACATCGCAGCAGGTCCGAGTTGGGCCACAAGCGGAAATCCCTGACGCGCGTCCAGGGTCCATCAATTGCCTCTGATTTTGGACAGCGCGTCCTTTGCGTAAATGCCAACCAGAGCTTCATTCTGGAGTGCGACAAGCGCAGGTATCGCAGCTTGTGCCGGAGGTCCGATCTTTCCCAGCGCCTCGATGGCCTCCCGGCGGAGATACTCAACCTTAAGCGCTTCAACCAGAGCCGGAACGGCTTGTAATGCCGCTGGTCCAAACCAGCCCAGTCGTTTTGCTGCATATAGCTGGGAAAAGGGATCGCCGGCGCCAAGCTCTGCTTCCAGGCTCGTAACGGTGACGTCCAGCGGCAGCGCAGCGATACGGACACCATCATTCAGGCGCTCCCCGACATTTGCGTGTTCATAATCCCATTTGAACGAGTGGTGTAAGGTGTCGGGAATGTTTTCGAGGCCTTTCTGGCCTATGCCGGGCCGGAACTTCATCAGCATTTGCCTCGCTTCTTCCCGGCGACCGAGCTGCGCCAGCACGGAACTGAGAGGTAGAAAGAGCGCAGTTGCGTCTGGGTTTCGCCTGACGCCTTCTCCGAACACCTCAGCCGCTTGTTTCAGATCGCCCATTGCAAAGAGCGCCAATCCACGAGCGAGAACGTAGTGGCTTGGATAGCTCGGGTTAAGCCGCATGGCGGTCGCGACGAAATTCAGCGCGTCGGCAGGTTCGCCTGAGATCGTCAGCGCCCAAGCCGTTGCGATGTGTGCCTCGGGGTCGTTGGGATCCAATGCAATCGCTCGACCGGCATTCCTGCGTGCATCTTTGGCCAGGCCTTGATAACCGTCCCGCAATGCCTCGACCGTATAAGACAGTGACGTTGGATATTTCTTGGCCAACTCTACGTAATCGTGAGCTCCCCACCAGAAATATGGTTCGTCCCTACCGAGTTCTTTACCCCAGAGTGAGTCAACGACGCGGAAGTAGGCCAGCGCCAGGGCGGCATAAGCTCGCCCATATTCGGGATCAAGTTCGGTTGCTTTTTTCAAGGACGTGATGGCGGCAGCTGTATCCTTTGCGTTGTAACGGAGATAAAGGCTCCAACCCTTTTCGAAAGCTTCCTTGGCTGCAATGTTGTCCGGCTTGGCGCGGGCAATTTCCGTTTTTTCGGTGGTGGTGAGGTTGACCTTCAACGCTTCGACGATCTTTGCGACAAAAACGTCCTGGACCGCAAAAATATCGGCGACGTTTCCATCGAACCTGTCCGCCCACACATGCCCGCCGGTGAGGGCATCGATGAGCTGGGCGTTGACTCGCACCTGCTCGCCGGCTCGCCGTACGCTCCCCTCGAGAACGTAACGCACGCCAAGTTCTTCGGCGACCTGGCTGATTTTTACCGGCTTGCCGCGGTAAACGAATGTCGAGTTTCGCGCGATCACGAAGAGGCCGGAAACCTTGGAAAGGTCGGTGATCAAGTCATCGGTCATGCCGTCGGCGAAGTGCTCCTGGCCGGCGTCGCTCGAGATGTTGGTGAATGGCAATACAGCGACTGACGGCTTATCGGGCAGCGGCAACGCCATTCTTTCCCTGGAGGCCACCTCGACCGGCGGTCCTGAACCGTCCCCGACCACCTTCCAAAGCGCTACACCTCCGGCGATCAGGATCAGCGCCGTCGCCGCGACTGTCAGCCGGCGCCATTCGATATGACGTTTGCGTTTTGCTGGAACTGTTCCGGACGCGGCGCGTGCCCGCGGGCCTACCCGATACAGACGAACAGGTTTTTCGATGTTCTTGAGCTTTTGTTCACCCAAAAATTCGAACTCAAAATCCAGCTTTCTCTCGACCTGATCAAATGCCGTTCCTGAAATCAGGACGCCCCCGGGTTCGGCCAATCCTTCCAGTCTCGCCGCGACATTCACGCCGTCGCCATAGATGTCCTGTCCTTCGACAATCACATCACCAAGGTTTACGCCAATGCGGAATTCGAGCTGTTTTTCCTTCGGCAGTTCGGCGTTGCACTCCGCCATCGTCCGCTGGATTTCGACGGCGCAACCGACCGCGTCGACCACGCTGGAGAATTCTATCAGCGCGCCGTCGCCCATGAGCTTCACGATGCGCCCCTTATGAGCGGCGATCTTCGGATCGATCAGGTTCTCGCGGGTGCTCTTCAGGCGCGCGAGGGTATCCGCCTCATCGGCTTCCATAAGGCGGCTGTAGCCAACGATGTCAGCGGCAAGTATCGCCGCAAGCCTGCGCTCCATGGAGGTTTCCGGCGCTGGGCAACTGTTTCCATGATAATAGAGTATCGCTTCGGAGCCTAGTCCTGCTCTGGTCGGCTTTGGGTCAGGAACGCTGGTTGGGGTGAACGTCGGCCATCGGGCAGCGAAATGGGCTGATGAAGGTCAGCTCAGGGTCATGGGCGTGAATTCGGCCGGTCGCGAACGAACCACCGCCAAGGGGTCATCTTCCGCCCTTCCGCACCGGTACTGAGTGTCAGATTTCCGCTAAAGCGCGTCGCATTTGAACGGATTCATGCGACGCGCTTTAAGTTCTTGTTTTTACGCATGTCATTGTCGCAAAACCGCTGCGCACTTCTGCGCGACATGCATTAGAACCACATATCGCGCACGCAGCGACCATCGCGCGGCAGGTCCTCGAACTTATGGAGACCATCGAAATGGTCGATTGGCAGGTCGGCGACGGCGTCAGGCGGCGCAAGCCTCACATTGACGGCGATTCGAGTGCGACCGGCGGCACTGGAGCGCAAACCACGCCAGGCCAGAACGCAGGCGCATGTCGGACAGAACAGAATCTCGAGCGACGGGTCATCCTTTCCGGAGCGCGTATAAGCACTTGTCGGTCCCGAAAGACGGATGCGTTCGTCAACATAATCGTAAGCCCACAGCGCGCCATAGCGGCGGCAAAGCGTGCAATTGCAGGCTGTGATCGAGCCGGGATCGCCCTCCAACGTCCAGTGGGCCGCGCCACAATGGCAGGTTCCGGTCAGCATCCGTCCTCCTCACGTTCTGGCAGCAACACGAGCATATCGTTCCCAACATTGTGCCGGACCTGGTGCGATATTCCAACAGATTGTGGCGCGGCCTGATGCGCTCGCCGCTTTCGCAAGATGTTCGTTGTCTTCCCCAATATCCTTGCCTTCGTGACGGGCTTTCGCCATGAAGGCCGATGAACTCCCCTTTGCCAGCCAGCACACGCCAGCGGCTCGACGAACTTCTCGTCGCGCGCGGCCTGTTCCCCAGCCGCTCTCGCGCCCGCGACGCGATCGAGCGCGGTACTGTGACGGTTGACGGCGTCATCGCCCGCAAGCCCGGCCAGACCGTCCTGGCTGATTGCCTCATAGCCGTCGATGATCCGGCGCAGGGTTACGTGTCGCGTGCTGCGCTGAAGCTGATCGTCGGGCTCGATCATTTCGGTCTCGATCCAGCCGGCAGCGAAGCGCTCGACGTCGGCGCCTCGACCGGAGGCTTCACTCAGGTCTTGCTCGAACGCGGCGCGGCACATGTCACGGCGATCGATGTCGGGCATGGCCAGATACATCAGGATATCGCTGGCGATCCGCGTGTGACGGTGATCGAGGGATTGAACGCCCGTGATCTTTCCGCCGCCGATCTTGCCGATCGCATTCCGGATTTTATCGTCTCCGATGTCAGCTTCATCTCGTTGAAGCTGGCGCTGCCGCCGGCGCTCGCCATTGCCAGGAGCGGCGCCAGAGCAATATTTCTGGTCAAGCCGCAATTCGAGGCGGGCCGCGAGGCGATCGGCAAGGGCGGCTTGCTGAAAGACCCATACGATGCCGCGCGGGTTGCCGGCCTGCTGCAGGATTGGCTCGACGGCGTCCCGGGCTGGCGCTCGCTGGGACTGCATCTGTCACCGATCGAAGGCGGCGACGGCAACCGCGAGTTCCTGCTCGCCGGGATCAAAGACGCCGGAGTCGAGAACAGGGGGATCGGAGGCCGATGAACGCGCGCTTCACGATCACAAGGCTGGGCTCCCAGGCCGACGGCGTCGCCGAGACCGAAACCGGCGAGCTTTTCATTCCGTTCACGCTGCCCGGTGAAACCGTCACCGCCGCGCGCGAAAAGGACCGTGCCACGCTGATGTCGGTGCTGGAGGCTTCGCCGCTTCGCATCGACCCTGCCTGTCGGCATTTCACCGAATGCGGCGGCTGTGCAATCCAGCATCTTGAGGCCGAAGCTTATCATCGGTGGAAGCGCGACAAGGTTGCGCATGCGCTCAACAGCAAGGGTGTCACTTGCGACATTGACGCGCTGGTGCCGTGCGCGCCGCAGACGCGTCGGCGCGTCGTGTTCACCGCCCGACGGAGCGAGGCCGGCATGCTGCTCGGATTCGTTCGGGCGCTGTCGTCCGAAATCATTTCCATCGAGGAATGCCCGATCTCGCTGCCCGAAATCGTCGCAAAGCTCGACCGTCTGAAAGCACTCGCCGAGTTGGTTTGCGCAACGACGAAATCGTTCCGCATGACGGTCACAGTGACCGGTTCCGGCCTCGATGTCGCGGTTCACGAGTCCGGCAAGCTTGGCGAAAACCAGCGCCGCGTCGCCTCCAATTTCGTCATCGCTCAGGGGCTGGCAAGGCTTTCGATCGATGGCGAGATCATAATCGAGCCCAAAAAGCCGGTTGTCATGTTCGGCGACATCGCCGTCGCGGTGCCGCCGGGCGCCTTCCTGCAGGCCACCGAAGCCGCCGAGCAGGCGATGGCCGACATCGTCGGCCGGCACTTCGCGCGCGCCAAGAAGGTCGCCGATCTCTTCGCCGGCTGCGGCAGCTTTGCGCTACGTCTCGCCGCCAAGTCGGAAGTCCATGCGGTGGAGGGTGACGCGGCAGCGCTTTCGGCGCTCGACCGGGCGTTCCGTTTCGCCAGCGGTCTGAAGCGCGTGACCAGCGAACGCCGCGACCTGTTTCGGCGGCCGCTCACATTCAAGGAGTTGAATACCTTCGATGGCATTGTGTTCGATCCGCCCCGCGCCGGCGCCGAGGACCAGTCGAAGCAGATTGCCCGTTCCGACGTGCCGCTGGTCGCCGCGGTTTCCTGCAATCCGGTGACGCTGGCGCGCGACCTGCGCAGCCTGATCGACGGCGGCTACGCTCTGAAAAGCGTAACGCCGATCGACCAGTTCCTGTGGTCTCCGCATGTCGAGGCCGTCGCGCTTTTGGAGAAGCCGAGGAGAAGGCGGTAGTAGGCTTTGCAAGCGTTGAGCTTGAATTGCGCCAGAAATGAGCCTATTTTGATCGCGTGTCGTTCAAAATGTGCTAGGAACCTGTTATGAATACCGCAGCCCTCGATATCAGAGCATCGCGCTTTGGCGAGGAACGGACGCCATTTCTTTCGGCAAGACGGGTAGCTGAACTGCTGGGCGTCAATCTGACCGAACTGGCGGGTCTGATCGGCGTCGCGCGCAACACGCTTGCCGCCAAGACCGGCGCGCGCAAGGTCGACGCCGCATTGAGTCCGATTGTCCGTATCCTGGCGATGGCAGGCGAGATGGCCGGCGATGAACAGCGTGCGGCGATCTGGTTCAAGCATCAGCCAATCCCCGGCTGGGCGGGAAAGACCGCCTACGATCTCGTTCGAGAGGGCAAAACGGACAAGGTGCTTGCCTATCTGGAGGCAGTCCGCTCCGGCATTTATGCCTGAAAACAGGCTGAGCCTATGGCGCGCCTTCGTGCCGCGTTGGGCGCATCTGCCGCTTTCCGGCGAAGGAGCGGCCCGCTTTGGCGGTCGCTGGAATCCGGTGGGGACCCCGACGATCTATGCCGCGCGGGAATTGTCCACTGCTTGGGCGGAGTACAATCAGGGCTTTGTCCAGCATCCGGCGCTGATTGCGCAGCTCGAACTTTCAGGCGCGCGGCTGGCCGACCTGACGGACGCTGATGTGCTGATCAAGCTCGGCGTCACGGCAGACATTCACCGATGTGAGTGGCGCGACATCATTGATCAAGGCCTTGTGCCTGAGACGCACACGCTGAGAGATCGCCTGATTGCCGATGGGCAGCATGGCGTGATCTACCCCTCCTTCATGTCGCCCGGCGGCACATGCGTCGCCCTCTGGCGATGGAACGAGAGCAACGCACCCCGTCTGAAGGTCATCGATCCCGACCATCGCCTGCCGAAAACGCCGGCTTCATGGCTTTAATGCATGTCGCGCAAAAGTGTGCAGCGGTTTTGCGATAACGACAAAACAACAACCTAAAGCGCGTCACATGAGCCCGGTCAAATGCGACGCGCTTTAGGGCAGTTCGAACCTGGTCGGGAGACGGCTAGGCTTCTTGCACGCCCTCATATCCGGCCGCCCTTGCGGCCTTGACGAACTTACGGTCAAAAGTCGCGAAGCCGGCGCAGTGAGCGGACTTGCCCAGACGCAACGCATCAGCGAAATCTAATCCCCTTTCCGAGAGGTCGAGCGCGGACGACACGACCGCTCCGTCTTCCACCTCCACCGTGGGGAGCCCACTAAACGCCCGTAGCGTACGGGCGATTTCGAGCGGCGCAAAACCATAGGTGCTGCGCAACACCCACTCGACCTCCAGGATCACTGTAATGGCGACAAAGACCGGCTGGCTATCGATCAGCGCCCCGGCGCGGGGAGACTGTATCGGGTGATCGCCTGTCAGGTAGCGGACGATAAGATTGGTATCAATCGCGAGCATGGCGCCGCCGCGCTTCGGCCAGCACACCCGCATCCATTTCTTCCAACGTCTTCGGCCTGCCTCTATGGGGCAGGGATCCGAACACGTCTTCTGGCCGTGTCTCGGCGAAGACTGGCGCAGGCTTCAGTAGCACGCCCTCCGGAGTGTCTTCGACCAGAAGACGCGTGCCGGCGTCCCATTCCCTCCGTTTCCGGATTGCGCTGGGCAAAATGACCTGTCCCTTGGTCGAGACGGTGGTTATGAGCTTTTCCGTAGCAGCCACGGCACGTACGCCCCTAGATGTAAGACAAACGTAAGATAATAGGAGGTCGCGCCAAATTCAAGGCGCAAGCTACGCATTTGACGAGATGGAGCAGCAGTGGCGGCCGGGATGGTATTCGTGACCACAAAACCAGCCGGCAGCTTCTATCAAACCCGCGTTCCGCCGACCGTCATCTGGTTCATCCTGAGATGCGGCTGGCCGACGCCGACCGGCACGCCCTGGCCGGCCTTGCCGCACATGCCGATGCCGGTGTCGAGCTTCATGTCGTTGCCGATCATCGAAACGCGGTGCATGGCGTCAGGCCCATTGCCGATCAGCATGGCGCCCTTGATCGGCTGCGTCACCTTGCCGTTCTCGATCATGTAGGCCTCGGTGCAGCCGAACACGAACTTGCCCGAGGTGATGTCGACCTGGCCGCCGCCGAAGGAGACGGCATAGACGCCGTTCTTGACCGACGCGATGATTTCGTCCGGCTCCATGTCGCCCGAGGTCATGTAGGTGTTGGTCATGCGCGGCATCGGCTGGTGTGCATAGCCTTCGCGCCGCCCGTTGCCGGTGGCCTTCATGCCCATCAGCCGGGCGTTCTGGCGATCCTGCATATAGCCGACAAGCTTGCCGTCTTCGATCAGCACGTTGCGGGCCGAAGGTGTTCCTTCATCATCGACGGTCAGCGAGCCGCGCCGCTCGGGCATGGTGCCGTCGTCGACGACGGTGACACCCTTCGCGGCCACCTGCTGGCCCATCAGCCCGGCGAAAGCCGATGTTTTCTTGCGGTTGAAGTCGCCTTCCAGCCCGTGGCCGACCGCCTCGTGCAGCATGACGCCCGGCCAACCGCTGGACAGGACGATGTCGAAGGTGCCGGCGGGCGCGGGGATCGCTTCGAGATTGACCAGCGCTTGCCGCAGCGCCTCCTTGGCCGCGTGCTTCCAGCTCTCCTCGACCAGAAATTCGCCAAACGCCTTGCGCCCGCCCATGCCGTAGGAGCCGCTCTCCTGGCGGTCGCCATTGCCGACCACCACCGACACGTTGATCCTGACCAGCGGGCGGATGTCGCGCACCACCTGGCCGTCGGCGCGCACGATCTCGACATGTTGCCAGGAGGCGGCGAGCGAAGCCGTCACCTGTCGCACGCGCGGATCCTCGGCTCGCAGCCAGGCATCGATTTCCTGAAGGAGCTTGGCCTTGGCCTCGAAGGAGGGCGAGGGGATCGGGTTCTCGTCGCCATAGAGATGGCGGTTGGTGCGGGCAGGAGCCGCGGCAAACGTGCCGGAATAGCCGCTCTTGACCGTCGAGACGGCGTCGGCCGCGCGCAGCAGCGATGCTTCGGAAAGATCGCTGGAATGCGCGTAGCCACTCGCTTCGCCGGCGACGGCGCGCAGGCCAAAGCCTTGGTCTGTGTTGAAATTGGCGGTCTTCAGCCGGCCATTGTCGAACATCAGCGCTTCGCTCTCGCTGTATTCGAGGAACAGCTCGCCGTCGTCGGCGCCGTTGATAGTCTCGGCGACGATCTGCTTGATGCGATCGTCGGAAATGTCGAATTGGCCGATGAGGCTGTTCATGGCAGGTCCGTCCGTGGAAAGAGATTGTCCTCACGATGTAGGCGCGCAGGTGCGTCCAGACAATCGGCAATGACCATTGTCATCGCCAAAGGCCAGTCACAATCTCTTTTCGTTGGTAAGGCCTTTGGGATTTTGGTCTCAAGGCAGGGCGGCGAAACCGTCGGCGAAACCCTTGAGCTCGACTGGAATGCCGATGCCTTCCTCCGGCGTCTGAAAGACGATGAAGGTGGCTGACGTTCCGGTCTTCAGCGTGTCGAGCAGCGGCTTTTCGAGAATGACCTCGGCATAGCAGCCGTCCTGGAAGCAGCGCACGAAATAGGCCCGGCCGATGTCCTTGCCATCGACATTGAGACCGAGTCCGTTGGGCAGCAGCACTCCGAGCGGCGCCAGCACGCGCAGTATTTCGGCCTTGTTGTCGGCGGTGCGCAGCACGACGACGGAAAGCCCCATCTCGGGACGGTCCTCGGCGACGACGTTCTGCATCATCACGCATTGTTCTGATGTGGCTCCGGCCGGCGTGTCGCAGATGACCGACCATGCGCCATGCGTCGACCGCACCTTGCCGCTTGGCTGCGCAGCATTGGCCTGGCCGATGCCAGACAAGCCAACACCAGATAGGCCAACGCCAGACACGGCAGCGAGAAGAATGACCTTCGCCAAGCTTCTCGAAAGCCCCAATCGCGAAACCCGAAGTCTCGAAAGCCCAAGTCTCCAAAGCCAAGAGTTCATGACGGCTCCATTGCGAATCACGGCACTTTAAGCCGCGCCAAGGGCAAGTAAAGGATGAGACCACTGCCGGCCTGCCTCGACCAAGGCAATTGTGCGCTTTTCCGTGTCAAATTCGCCCGAATTGCGACAGCCCGGCGCATTTTGCCAGGACACTCCGCCGCTCGGGCTTCCGCGATCCGCCACCGCCGCGGCCGCCGCCAAAATGCGCAGCCGCGCTTGCGCGCAAAAATGCCGCACGGTTTCCTCCGCTCATTTCTTGCAGAGGCAAATAGAGTATGGTTTGAACCAGCCTCGGGACTGTCCGGGATTCCCGTCCCGGCGTTGTTCGATATTCTTGCGGTCCGATCGCGAGGAACTGGGAGATAATGACGGCAATGAGAAAATTCCTAGCAGGCGCCAAATTCCTGACAAGCGCTTGGGCTGCCGCCACACTGTTCGCCGGCGCGTCCGCCCATGCGGCCCAGCCTGCGCCGTGGGAGGTGAGCTTCCAGCCCGCCGCCACCGACATGATGCGGCAGATCGCCTGGTTCGAGCACTATACGCTGTGGTTCATCGTGCCGATCACCCTCTTCGTGCTCTTTCTCATCGGCTATTGCATCCTGAAGTTTCGCGCGAGCGTCAACCCGATCCCGTCGCGCACCAGCCACAACACGCTGATCGAGGTGATCTGGACGGTTGGGCCGGTCGTCGTCCTGCTCATGCTCGCCATCCCCTCGTTCCAGCTTTTGACCGCGCAATACACACCGCCGGAGGAAGCCAAGTTGACCGTCAAGGCGACGGGAAACCAGTGGAACTGGGACTACGAATACCAGACCGAAAACACGCTTTCCTTCAACTCAGCGATCCTGGCGGATTCTGACCGAGCGGCGGCCGGTAAGGAGGACCGCGGCGCTTATCCGCGCCTGCTCGCCGTCGACAACGAGATGGTGGTGCCGGTCAACACCATGACCCGGGTGCTGGTGACGGCGGCGGACGTGATCCACGCCTTTGCCATGCCGTCCTTCGGCATCAAGACCGACGCGGTTCCGGGCCGCATCAACGAGGTCTGGTTCAAGGCGGAAAAGGAAGGCCTCTATTACGGCCAGTGTTCGGAGCTCTGCGGCAAGGACCACGCCTTCATGCCGATCGCGATCCGCGTCGTCTCCGACGCCCAGTACAAGACCTGGCTGGCGGCAGCCGGCACCGACCTTCCCGGCGCCAACAAGGCGCTGATGGCCGAGGTCGACGGCAAAGACAAGGTAGCGGCCGCCGGCAACTGATGCCGCGACCAGAAAAGATCAGGGAACGGAGCCGAACATGGCAGACGCTGCAGCTCACGACCACGACCACAAGCCGTATCATGGCTGGGTCCGGTGGGTGTATTCGACCAACCACAAGGATATCGGTACGCTCTATCTGATCTTCGCGATCATGGCCGGCTGCGTCGGCGGTGCCCTTTCGGTCGTCATGCGCATGGAACTGCAGGAGCCGGGGATCCAGATTTTCACCGGCCTGGCGCAGATGGTCTACGGCTTGAACGCCGACGCTGCGCTCGACGGCGGCAAGAGCATGTACAACGCCTTCACCACCGCGCATGCGCTGATCATGATCTTCTTCATGGTCATGCCGGCGCTGATCGGTGGCTTCGCCAACTGGATGGTGCCGATCATGATCGGCGCGCCCGACATGGCTTTCCCGCGCATGAACAACGTCTCGTTCTGGTTGCTGCCACCGGCTTTCATCCTGCTGATCATCTCGGCCTTCATGCCGAGCGCGCCTGGCGCCTACGGCGTCGGCGGCGGCTGGACGATCTATCCGCCGCTATCGACATCGGGCCAGCCGGGACCGGCGATGGATCTTGCGATCCTGTCGCTGCACATCGCCGGCGCCTCGTCGATCCTCGGCGCCATCAATTTCATCACCACCATTTTCAACATGCGCGCGCCTGGCATGACGCTGCACAAGATGCCGCTGTTCGCCTGGTCGGTGCTGATCACCGCTTTCCTGCTGCTGTTGTCGCTTCCGGTTCTGGCCGGCGGCATCACCATGCTTTTGACCGATCGCAACTTCGGCACCACCTTCTTCGCGCCGGACGGCGGCGGCGACCCGATCCTGTTCCAGCACCTGTTCTGGTTCTTCGGGCACCCGGAAGTCTACATCCTGATCCTGCCGGGCTTCGGCATCGTCAGCCACATCGTCTCGACCTTCTCGAGGAAGCCCATCTTCGGCTATCTCGGCATGGCCTATGCCATGGTCGCGATCGGTGCGGTCGGCTTCATCGTCTGGGCGCACCACATGTACACGACCGGCCTGTCGCTCGACACGCAGCGCTATTTCGTCTTCGCCACGATGGTTATCGCCGTGCCGACGGGCGTGAAGATATTCTCGTGGATCGCCACCATGTGGGGCGGGTCGATTTCGCTCAAGACCCCGATGCTTTGGGCGATCGGCTTCATCTTCCTGTTCACCGTCGGCGGCGTTACCGGCGTCCAGCTTGCCAACGCCGGTCTCGACCGCCCGCTGCACGACACCTATTACGTGGTCGCGCATTTCCACTATGTGCTGTCGCTGGGCGCGGTCTTTGCCATCTTCGCCGGCTGGTACTACTGGTTCCCGAAGATGACCGGCTACATGTATTCGCCTGTCATCGCCAACACCCACTTCTGGGTCACCTTCGTCGGCGTCAACCTCGTCTTCTTCCCGCAGCATTTCCTCGGCCTCTCCGGCATGCCGCGCCGCTACATCGATTATCCGGATGCGTTTGCCGGCTGGAACATGGTGTCGTCCTACGGCTCGTACATTTCGGCCGTCGGCGTGGTCATCTTCCTCTATGGCGTGTTCGAGGCGTTCCAGAAGAAGCGGGTTGCCGGCGCCAACCCATGGGGCGAGGGTGCAACGACGCTCGAATGGCAGCTGCCTTCGCCGCCGCCCTTCCACCAGTGGGAACAGCTGCCGAAGATCAAATAGGCTTCTGCCTGGGGGAAATACGGAACCGCCGGTTCGCCGGCGGTTTTGGCCAACGGAATGATGGACTTTAAGTACGCATGGCCCTTGTCGACGACACCTTGACTGACGAACCGGGCTTTCGCGTGTCGGAAGCGACGGCGGGCGATTTCTTCGCCCTGTTGAAGCCGCGCGTCATGTCGCTGGTGGTGTTCACCGCCTTTGTCGGCCTGGTCGCGGCACCTGTGACCATCAATCCGCTTCTGGCGGTGATCGCTATCCTGGCCATTGCCATTGGTGCAGGGGCCTCCGGCGCGCTCAACATGTGGTATGACGCCGATATCGATGCGGTGATGACCAGGACCGCCGGCCGTCCGGTGCCGGCCGGCCGCATCCGGCCCGGCGAGGCGCTGAGTTTCGGCCTGGTGCTGTCGGTGCTGTCGGTGATGACGCTCGGCGTGCTGGTCAACTGGCTGTCGGCGACGCTGCTGGCCTTCACCATCTTCTTTTATGCCGTCGTCTACACGATGTGGCTGAAGCGCTGGACGCCACAGAACATTGTCATCGGCGGTGCTGCCGGCGCCATTCCGCCGGTGATCGGCTGGGCCGCAGTGACCGGAACAGTTAGCCTGGAAAGTATCGTCCTGTTCCTGATCATCTTCCTGTGGACGCCGCCGCATTTCTGGGCGCTCGCCCTCTTCAAGTCCGAGGACTATGCCAGGGCCGGCATCCCGATGATGCCGAATGTCGCGGGCCAGGCTTCGACCCGACGCCAGATCTTTGCTTACGCGCTGATCCTTGCACCGGTTGGCGTGCTGCCATGGACGCTCGGTTTCACCACCCCCGCTTATGGTGTCTTTGCGGTGCTGCTTGGTGCCGGCTTCGTCTGGTACGCGTGGAAGGTGCTGCAGATGGCGGACGGCGACCATGTGATGAAGCCGGCCAAGGCATTGTTCGGCTACTCGCTGCTCTACCTCTTTGCCATTTTCGCCGTCTATCTTGCCGACTGCGTTGTCGACCGCGTGCTGGCCATGGGTGGAGCATGACCATGGCCGACAAGAAGCTTGAACTCATCACGCTGACGGAGCGCCAGCAGAAGGCCCGGCGCAACCGCTCGGTAGCCATCGGCCTGGCGCTGGCGGTGCTTGTCGTCATCTTCTATATCGCGACCGTCGTGAAATTCGGTCACAACCTCACCGGAACGATGTGAGGCTCAAGATGAACCGCCAAACAGTGACCCATCCTCAAAAGAAGAACACCAACCGCATTGTCGCCGGCGTCTGCATCGCCTTTTTCGGCGGCATGATCGGCATGGCCTATGCCGCGGTGCCGCTCTATGCGATGTTCTGCGAGGCGACCGGTTACGGCGGCACCGTAAAACGCGCAACGCAGCAATATGCCGACCGGGTGCTCGACCGCGATATCACCATCCGTTTCGACGCCAACACAGTCGGCGTGCCCTGGCAGTTCCAGCCGGTTGCCCGCTCGGTCACCATCAAGATAGGCGAGACGGCGCAGGCGCATTATAGCGCCACCAACAAGTTCGTCCGCGACACCACCGGCCGCGCCACCTTCAACGTGCAGCCGGAACTTGCAGGATCCTACTTCAACAAGGTCGAGTGTTTCTGCTTTACCGACACGACGTTGAAGCCCGGAGAGACACTGGACATGCCGGTCGTGTTCTATGTAGATCCCGACATCGTCGATGCGCCGGAACTGAAGGACCTGAAGACGATTACCCTGTCCTATACGATGTTCCCGGTCGAGAAGAACGAGAACAACAAGCCGGCGGCCTCGACAGTGCCGGCCGAAGGCACAAGCAACAAAGTTTCACACACCGAAAGAAGCCTCGGGGGTTGATATGGCAGACGCGCACGCAAAACCACAACATGACTACCATCTCGTCGACCCAAGCCCGTGGCCTTTCCTCGGCTCGGTCGGCGCGTTGGTCACCGCGATCGGCGGCGTCTGTTACATGCAGTATCTCAAGGGCGGCGATTTCCCCGTTTTCGGCTTCAACATCGCCAATCCGTGGCTGTTCTTCATCGGCCTTTTGATCGTCCTCTACACCATGTACGCCTGGTGGTCGGATACCATCAAGGAAGCGCATGAAGGCCACCACACGCGGGTCGTGTCGCTGCATCTGCGCTACGGCATGATCATGTTCATCGCTTCCGAGGTGATGTTCTTCGTCGCCTGGTTCTGGGCTTTCTTCGACGCCAGCCTGTTTCCCGGCGAGGCACAGCAATACGCCCGCGCCGCCTTCACCGGCGGCGTCTGGCCGCCGAAGGGCCTCGAAGTCCTCGACCCCTTCCACCTGCCGCTCTACAACACCGTCATACTGCTTCTGTCGGCCACCACGGTGACCTGGGCGCACCACGCGCTCCTTCATGGCGACCGCAAGGGGCTGATCAACGGCCTGGTGCTGACGGTCGGTCTCGGCATGCTGTTCACCATGGTGCAGGCTTACGAATATATGCACGCGCCGTTCGGCTTCAGGGATTCGATTTACGGCGCCACCTTCTTCATGGCGACCGGCTTCCACGGCTTCCATGTCATCATCGGCACCATCTTTCTGCTGGTCTGCCTGGTCCGCGCGATGAAGGGCGATTTCACGCCCAAGCACCATTTCGGCTTCGAGGCGGCCGCCTGGTACTGGCACTTCGTCGACGTGGTCTGGCTGTTCCTGTTCGCGTCGATCTATGTCTGGGCCTCGAGCGGCGCGGTGATTGAAGGTCACTGAAATCTTTTTTGAGGAATTGCGTGGGCGGCTGCGGCGACGTGGCCGCCTTATCTTTTGGGGCGAAGGGCGCTAAAGTATCGCAATGAGCGACGACAAGGCGATCTGGCCACCAATCGATCCGATCTCGGCCGGCCTGCACGGCCGCTGCCCGCGCTGCGGCGAGGGACGACTGTTTTCCGGCTTCCTCACCGTCGGCAAACGCTGCGCCAATTGCGGCCTCGATTATTCCTACGCCGATGCCGGCGACGGTCCGGCGGTGTTCGTCATCCTGATCATCGGCTTCATCGTCGTCGGGCTGGCGCTGTGGATGGAGGTGACGCTGAATCCGCCGCTCTGGCTGCATTTCCTGCTGTGGATACCGCTGACGCTGGTGCTTTGCCTGGGCGCGCTCAGGCTGATCAAGGGTGTGCTCCTGACGCTGCAATACCGCAACAAGGCGGCGGAGGGCAGGCTGGACCTCGGCGAATGAGCACAACATCCGCCTCGATCGCAGGCCGTTCGCGGCCGAAGACGGCATTGCTGCTTGGCCTCGGCCTCGTGCTGTTCTTCATCCTGCTGGCGCTCGGCACCTGGCAGGTCCAGCGCCTGTACTGGAAAGAGGGTCTTCTCCAGACCATCGGCCAGCGCACGCATTCCGCACCTGTGCCGTTGGCCGAGGTCGAAAAGCGGTTCGCCGCAACCGGCGATGTGGATTACACGCCGGTGACGGCATCAGGCACTTTCCTGCATCAGGGCGAGCGACATTTCTTCGCGACCTGGGAGGGCCAGTCCGGTTTCGATATCTTCACGCCCTTGCATCTGGAGGATGGCCGCTTCGTCCTGATCAATCGCGGCTTCGTGCCCTACGATCTCAAGGACGCGGCCAAGCGCCCGCAAAGCCAGGGTGCGGGCCAGGTGACGGTGACGGGACTCGCCCGCAATCCGCTGCCGGCAAAGCCCTCGATGATGCTTCCCGACAATGATCCGCAAAAGAACATCTTCTACTGGAAGGATCGCGATGCCATGGCGGCCAGCGCCGGTCTGCCGGCCGGCGCGGGGTTGGTGCCATTCTTCATCGACGCGGACGCCACGCCGAACCCGGGTGGGCTGCCGGTCGGCGGCGTTACAATCATCGACCTGCCGAACAGCCATTTGCAATACGCCGTAACCTGGTACGGCCTTGCCGCTGCCCTTGCCGGCGTCCTCATCTTCACGCTTCGCCGCCCGGCGAAAGAAGAATGATCGGCACCGGCGCCCTTGACAGGGCAGGGGTGCGCACCTCATTTCGCGCTTTGAGTTCAAGACTTGAGCTCACGTTACGACCAACCGGCCGGGAATCATGCTTCACACGACCACAAAGCCACCGCTGACCGTCAGGCTCTGCCAACCGCGGGGCTTCTGCGCCGGCGTCGATCGCGCCATCCAGATCGTCGTGCTGGCGCTGAAGAAATACGGCGCGCCGGTCTATGTCCGCCACGAGATCGTACACAATCGCTACGTCGTCGAGGGGCTGCAAAGCCTCGGTGCGGTGTTCATCGAGGAACTCTCCGAGATACCGGCGGAACATCGCCAGAGCCCGGTCGTCTTTTCGGCGCATGGCGTGCCGAAGTCGGTGCCGGCGGACGCCCAGGCGCGCAATCTCTTCTATCTCGACGCCACCTGCCCGCTGGTGTCGAAGGTCCACAAGCAGGCGATGCGTCATCAGCGGCTCGGCCGCCATGTGCTTCTGATCGGCCATGCCGGCCACCCGGAAGTGATCGGCACGATGGGGCAGTTGCCGGACGGCGCCGTCACCTTGATCGAGACCGAAGCCGACGCGGCGAATCTGGTGCCCGCCGACCCGCAGGCGCTCGGTTTCGTCACCCAGACGACGCTGTCGGTCGAGGACACCGCCGGCATCATCCGGGTGCTTAAGGATCGTTTTCCCGATCTGCATGCGGCGGCCGCGGAATCGATCTGCTACGCCACCACCAACCGTCAGGAAGCGGTCAAGGAGACCGCCGCGGGCTCCGATCTCTTCCTGATTGTCGGCGCCCCCAACTCCTCCAATTCGCGGCGTCTTGTCGAAGTGGCCGAACGCGCCGGCGCCTCGATGTCGCTTCTCGTACAGCGCGCCTCCGAAATTCCGTGGACCGACATTGCCGGAATCTCGACGCTCGGTCTGTCGGCCGGCGCGTCGGCGCCGGAAATCATCGTCGACGAGATCATCGACGCCTTCCGGCAGCGCTTCGACGTGACGATCGAGCTGGCGGTGACGGCGACGGAAACGGAGGATTTTCCGGTGATGCGGGTCCTGCGCGACGTCGAACTGACGGCGGCCGACATGGCCTTCGTCAACGGAGCCGCGTGAAGAGCCCATGGCGGTCTACACCGACGTCAACGAAGGCGAGCTCGGCGCGTTCCTGAAGGCCTATCCGGTTGGCGATCTCCTATCCTACAAGGGCATCGCCGAAGGCACCGAGAACTCGAATTTCCTGCTGCACACGACCAGCGGCTCCTACATCCTGACGCTCTACGAAAAGCGCGTCGACAAGGCCGACCTGCCGTTCTTCCTCGGCCTCATGGGCCATCTCGCCAGGAAGGGCATTTCCTGCCCGCTTCCGGTGACGGCGCATGATGGCGACGTCATCGGAACACTTGCCGGCCGGCCGGCGGTCATCATCACTTTCCTCGAAGGTCTTTCGCTGCGGCGGCCGACATCAGCGCATTGCGGCGAGGTCGGCAAGGCGCTGGCGGCACTGCATCTTGCCGGCGCCGACTTTCCGATGACCCGTCCGAACGCTCTTGCCATCGATGGCTGGCGCAAGCTGTGGAGCGCCGCTCGCCCTCGCGCCGACGAGGTCGAGCCGGGACTGGCGGCCGAGGTCGATGCCGACTTCGTAGATTTCGAGCGGAACTGGCCCAAAGGCCTGCCGGAGGGCATTATCCATGCCGATCTTTTCCCCGACAATGTCTTCTTCCTCGGCGAGAAACTGTCCGGGCTGATCGACTTCTATTTCGCCTGCAACGATCTCTACGCCTATGATGTCGCTACCTGCCTCAACGCCTGGTGCTTCGAGAAGGATTTTTCCTTCAACCTGACCAAGGGCACGGCGCTGCTTGCCGGCTACCAAAGCGTGCGGCCCTTGAGCGGCGAGGAGAAAGCTGCGCTGCCGATACTGGCGCGCGGCTCGGCGCTGCGCTTCATGCTGACCCGGCTTTACGACTGGCTGACCGTTGCCAACGGCGGGCTGGTCATAAAACGCGACCCGACCGAATACATCCGCAGGATGCGTTTCCACCGGGCGATCAAATCCCCTTCCGAGTATGGACTAACATGACCAAGCGCGTTGAAATCTTCACCGATGGTGCCTGTTCGGGCAATCCGGGACCTGGCGGCTGGGGGGCGGTCCTGCGCTTCAACGGCGTCACGAAAGAACTGTCGGGCGGCGAGGCTGCTACCACCAACAACCGCATGGAACTTTTGGCCGCCATCTCGGCGCTCAATGCGCTGAAAGAACCCTGCGCCGTCGATCTTTATACCGACAGCAACTACGTCAAGGACGGTATTTTCAGCTGGATCGACGGCTGGAAGCGCAACGGCTGGAAGACCGCTGCCAGGCAACCGGTGAAGAATGCCGAGCTGTGGCAGGCCCTCGACGAGGCGCGCAACCCTCATCAGGTCATCTGGCATTGGGTCAAGGGCCACGCCGGCCATCCGGAGAACGAGCGTGCCGACGAGCTGGCGCGGCGTGGCATGGCGCCGTTCAAGAAAGGCCCCGTCAAGACCGCGACGCCGAAGCCAGGCCCGCAGTCGAAGCAGCCGGCGGTCGCAAAGCCACGGCGCTCGACCCAGAGTTATTGAATTCCCGCTGCGGGTCCGCTCTCTGGCAGGAAGACCCTATCATGCCGATCGCATACTACATCACGCATCCTCAGGTTCGGATCGATGCCAATGTTCCAGTGCCAGAGTGGGGGCTATCCGACATCGGGCGAGCGAGAACGTCTGCAATGCTCGATCAGCCGTGGGTTCGGTCGATCCGGCGTATCGTGTCATCGGGTGAACGCAAGGCGATGGAAACCGCCGAGATACTCGGAAGGCATCTCCGCCTTGAGGTCGAGGTGAGGGAACGGATGCATGAGAATGACCGATCGGCAACCGGTTTCCTACCGCCTGCGGAGTTCGAAGCGGTCGCGGACCAATTCTTCGCCAATCCATACAGCAGCATTCGCGGATGGGAGCGGGCTATCGATGCTCAGCATCGTATTCTGAGCGAGGTAGACACTGTGCTCGGCACAGATGACGCCGCCGACGTTGCTTTCGTGGGCCACGGAGGTGTCGGAACGCTTCTGCTGGTTTCTCTCGGCGAGCGGGAGATCAGCCGCGAGGCGGATCAGCCAGCGGGCGGCGGGAACTATTTCGCGTACGATATCCGCGCGCGTCGCGTTGTCCACGGATGGCGGCCGATCGACAGGCTGGCGCAGCACCGCGACGATTAATTTGGCTAACGGATCAGCAGCGCCGTGCCGAAAAGTCCGAGCGCGAACACAGTATGCGACACGAGGTTGAGGGCGCGGATCTGCATAGGGTTGGGGCACTTTGATGCGGCCCAGCCGGCACCCATGCCGGGCGCCAGCAGGAACCAGCCGGCGCCCACGGTGACGATTCCGAGGATGAACGCCGGCAAGAAGGTCGGCGCGGCCAGCCACGCCGCTCCTGCCAAAACGGCCAGAACGACGCCGTAGACGATGCCGACAAAATAGTGGAAGGCCCAGCCCAGCGCCGATTCATGCGCGTAGGGTGCTGCCTCGCCGATGTCGTCGTGGAACACCTTGCCGCGCTTCAGATGCCAGACCCAGCGACCGACCAGTCGCCAGTTCGGCCGCGGCTGAGCAAACACGGTGTTCAGAAAAATCGCCCAGAGGTCCATGAGCGCCGTGGCGCCGATGCCGATCGCCACAGCGCGCCAGAAGATGTCAAACATCATTGAGGTCCCCCAAGCAAACAATCCCTAATGCATGTCGCCCAAAAGCTTGCCCTCGCGCTTGACCCGAGCGTGCGCAACGGTTTTGGGATAACGAAAAACAAAGACTTAAAAGCGCGACGCGCTTTAAGAGCCCAAGCCGAAAATCTAAAGCTGTCCGAGAATATGAGCCGCCCCGGATTCGTCGACGCCGGGCTTTGTCTCGACATTGAGCGCGGTGACCTTGCCGTCGTCGACGATCATCGAAAACCGCTTCGAGCGCAGCCCCATGCCGCCGCTGGAAAGATCGGCGTCAAGGCCGATCGACTTGACGAAATCGCCATTGCCGTCGGCAAGATAAAAGAGCTTGCCTTCACCGCCGCTGAAGCGAGCCCAGGCGCCCATCACGTGAACATCGTTGACGGCAACGACGGCGATGGTGTCGACGCCGCGCGCCAGGATGGCGTCGTAATTGTCCAGATAGCCGGGCAGATGATTGTTGGAGCAGGTCGGCGTGAAAGCGCCGGGAACGGCGAACAGCACCACCTTCTTTCCCGAGAAAATCTCGGCCGTCGTGATCGCTTTTGCGCCGTCGGCAGTCATCGTCTTGAAGGTCGCTTCGGGCAGTTTATCGCCAACGGGAATCGTCATCTTGGTCCTCACTTGAGAGATGGAATGGAAGTGTTCTTGCGATAGCGAACTCAGCTGTTTCCCGCAACCTCGGGGAGCCGGGAACAAAAGGATGTTCGACCTGAACATCCTTTGCTCGGGATCAAGGGAACGGCAGCAGGCCTTCGACCGCGCCGGCTGCAGTTGTCAGCGTGTAGTAAAGTCCGCCATCCGTCGGCGTCGTCGTCGGCCTGTCGAGGATAGGCACGGTAAACAGCAGCTTGCCTTCCTTTTCGCTGCGGGCCGGCACGCCGAACATGTAATCCCGCTCACCGGCGACGAAGAAATCCGCTGCTTCGGGATTGCCCGGAAAGCTCGCCTCGACAATCAGTGTCTCGCGGTCGCCCGGCAGGATATTGATGCCGAAATCGGGTCCTGCGGGGGCAGGCAGGGTTGCAAGGGCCGCCTTCACCAATGCGGCATCTTCGACATTGTCCGGATCGGAGCCCGGATCGATGGTCAGCTTCGTCTGCACCGGGATGCAGATCGTCTCGCAAATGCCGAGAAAGATATCGGCATCGATGACGGCCGGCTCGTTCGGCGCCGACAGCGTGAAGGTCACCGGCAGCGAAACCGGATGGTCATAGCCGGCCCATTTGCCGTAGCCGTCGTCGTGGCGCTGGGGCGGTGGAAACGAAAACGTCGCGTTGACAATGTTGGTGCTGGCCGAGATATCGATTTGCGGCGGCACGCCCGCGTCGCCCGGATCGCGCCAGTAGGTTTTCCAGCCAGGCTTGAGCGCAATATCGAGGACGCCATGGATGCGCCCGGCTTCGTCGGGCTTGCCGCTGGTCACAAGCCGCACTTTGCCGCCTTCGCTATTGTACCAGATCGACGAGGAGGCTGCGGCGGGAAGGCCGGTTCCACATCCGACAGCGGCGCTGAGCAGCAGGACTTTCAAGCTTTGCATGGCGGTGATTTGAGCGTCCTTTCATGGCTGCGCAATGACTTCATGGGGTCGCTGCTATCATATTTGCGTGACCTCGGGCACAGCTTTTGCGTGACCTCGGGCACAGCTTGCGTGACCTTAGATGCACATCTGCGACCAAATCGCGCGCGGCGCATCTTTTCGGCGCTCCAGAAACGCGTTACGCTCCCCTCATGGACTTGTTGCGCCACAAGAAGATGGCTGCGGGACGCGGCTTTCTCGACGACCAGTTCCTGATTGCCATGCCCGGCATGAAGGACGACCGCTTCACGCGCTCCGTCATCTACATTTGCGCGCACAGCGACGAAGGCGCGATGGGCCTGGTCATCAACCAGACGCAGCAGATGCTGTTTCCGGATCTGCTCGTGCAGCTCGGCATCATGAACGAACAGGAGGCGATCCGCTTGCCCGCCCAGGCCCGCGACTTCGTCGTGCGCAACGGCGGACCCGTGGATCGCAGCCGCGGCTTCGTCCTGCATTCGGGCGACTACCGGGTGGAATCGTCGCTGGCCGTCTCCGAAGACATTTGCCTGACCGCGACCGTCGACATATTGCGCGCCATTTCGTCGGGCCGTGGGCCCCGGCATGCGCTGATGGCGCTCGGCTATTCGGGCTGGGGCGCCGGTCAGCTGGAAAGCGAAATCGCCGAGAACGGTTGGTTGACCTGCCCGGCAAATGCGGAGCTTCTGTTCGATACCGACATCGAGCGCAAATACGACCGGATTCTCGCTTCGATCGGCATCGACCTCGCGCATCTCAGCCTGGCGGCCGGGCACGCCTAATGCATGTCGCGCAAAAGTGTGCAGCGGTTTTGCGATAGCGACATGCATAAAACAACAACCTAAAGCGCGTCGCGTGAGGCCGATCAAACGCGACGCGCTTTAGTGGTGAAAACCCGATACCTGGCTGGCTACCGCTGCAGTGTCATCGCCAGCCGTTTGCCCAAATCGTAGACGAGATTCTCGATACCGGCTGTCCAGGACAGGTCAGCCTGTTTCACGCGGGTTTCGACATCGCTGTATTTGCCGATGCGGGCTTCCAGGAAGGAGCGCATGCGCTGGTGAAACTGGCCGACGGTGAGCTGATTTCCCTCGGCCTTGAAGATGGCAGTATTGAAGCGCGCCGCCTTGGGGAAGATTTTGCTGGCCGTGGCATTGGGCTTCTCTTCGGCATTCGACAGGAGTGTTGCTGCCCCGTTTGTGCCAAGGAAATGGGGGAGGTAAAGATCCCTTTCGTCCATAGCCTTCTCGAGACGGGCTTCGATGCGTTCCTTGGCCGCGAGAAGGTTCTTGGCCGCCAGTGCTGCCGACAGATAGGGATCGCGCCTGAATTCAAGGATGCGCTCTTCTTCGGCCTTGTCGTCGACGAAATGGTGTTCGCGCTTGCCCTCGGGGCGGATCCGGATCAGTTCCGCTTCGTCGCCCAGGCCGAACTCTGCACCGTACTTCTTCACCGCCTCGAGCCATGTCTGGTCGAGGAACTGCATAAGACCAAGTGCCGACCCTTTAGGCGGGCGGTTGTTGATGTCGAAGGAGGATTCCTTCTCGGCGATCGCGAAAAGGGTGTCGGCTGGAAATTGGGTGTCCTTGGCGGCACGCAGAATCTCGGTGGCAATGTACTGCGACACCTTGTATTCGCCGAACTCGTGCACCGACATCCCGATGACGATCTGTTCCGCGCCTTCGGAAAGGATGGAGACGGTGCCCTTCAACGCGTCGGCCAGTGTGCCTTCTCCCTTGCGTCGGGAGGTCGATATGGTGCCCGGATCGATGATGTCGAACTCGGACGCGGCCGAGGGGAAACTCAAAGCGGAGTACGGAACAGCAGTGGCAACTGCGGCTTCGGTCACTCCGTTGACCAAAACTCCCGAATAGACCGGCCATGGCATGGCTGCCACTGTCGCCGCCAGGCCAAGCCCCGCGATCCTTTTCGACAAAGGCCGTCCGCCCGAAAGGAGGACGCCTCCGCAAGCAAAGAATTCAATTGTCCTTTGGAGTGACGCCAGGTCCCCCTCCGTTCCTTGTCTAGCCGCCCAGATATTCTGGGGCAGATCTATTTCCAACGTTGAGCCGTCAACGTCGAAAAAGACAAGAAGAACGGTCAGTGCTTCATTTAGCTAGTCATGGATAATGGCGGCACAATGGCCACAGTGCGGCAAAATAATTCGAAATGTAAAGCAAGCTGATTTTAATCGAGGGCTGCGTAGCCGATGCGTTGCTTGTGGAGCCTCTCGATTGCGGGCAGAAATTTCCCTGAGGTGGTCTGCGCTCGACCGCAGCGGGGCAATCCCTTCGGTTCTCGAACGGAAGATTGTGCATGAGCAGCCATTCTCGGCGCAATACTCGATCGAACGAGTTCTCCGTTGGTGAGAGTCATTTAGCCTTTGGCTGTCGCCAGATTGGTGCTGAGCTCGAAGGCCAGTCCCGACCCAATGGTGTATGGCTGCAGCACGGGCGCACTCTCGCTCACGATCGCCTCCACGACGCGCTTGCGTTCCTGATCGCCCATTTCCTTGGCTAAGGAACTCATCCCGACCAGCGCCATCGTATTCAAATGCAGGAAAGGTGCGCCTTCCCCGAGATGGATGGTGCGCGAAACAATCCTCGATCGGACCTCGTGGAAGCCGGCGTCTCGCAGCAGCGCCTCAAGTGGAGCCGCTTCCCCGAAGCTGTACCGTTGATCGGCGATGGCGCCCAGATGGCGCTCCGCGACGCGGCGCAATTCGCGAAAGAACGGGATTTCGTCGTCTGGGCGCCACGTGGCGATCGCCAGCCTGCCACCCTTCGCCAGCGCGCGACGCATCTGCGCCGCCGCCGCGGGTTTGTCAGGAAAGAACTGCAGTCCTTGCTGGCAGACGACCACGTCGAACATCTCACCGTTACGCAGAGGCAGCTCGCCGGCATTGCCCTGGCGCCAGTCAATGGCTGGTTCTATACCCCGCGCCACGGCAAGCATGTCGGGGCTGATGTCGATGCCGACGATATATCCGGCTTCACCGAGCCGCTCTTTTGCAACGCGCGCCACTATTCCTGTTCCGCAAGCGATATCGAGTACGCGATCGCCCGAAGACAATTCCAGCTCGTCAAGAGCCATCTCGGCCCATGGACGGAAGAGAGGGCCGACGAGCCACCGCTCGTACATCTCCGGGAAACTTGCCTGGTTCATTGCGTAGCTGGGCAAGGTCATGATTGTCCTCCCTCAAATTTCCATCCGGCCATTGTGAGCCTTCACCCGCGCTCCTTGGGCGAGCGCGATTCCAACGAAGCAAGAAAGTTGCAGTCGTTCCGAAGAAAAAGAAAATGCTAATATTTTGTCGCGCCGATGCATGGCTGTCATCGGGAAAGGGCGAATCCATGCAGATGCACGAAATCCGCTACTTCCTGGCAGCGTCGCTGCTGCGTGACCCAGCCGGCGCTGACCCGCGCTATCCAGAAGCTTGAGGCAGAGCTTGGAGGCATCTCTTCCACCGCGAGCAAAGCCATGTCCATCTCACCGCCTTTAGGCGTCTCATACAGCCACATCGCCCAAAATGCGCAGCGATCGAGTGTCGGCAGGTCCTGAATACGGTCGGTACCGGCCGGAGGAACACCAGGGCGGCGCAGACGCATCTCAAACCAGCAGTAGCTCAAGCCTCAGCAATAAACGCCTAGCCTGGCCAATCGAACGTCTGGGCAGCTCGGACCATTGCCGCCGTCGCCGGGCTATAGGGCCGGCCCGGAACGCTAGCCAGGGACACCGTGCGTGCCACCGCTGGTTCGATCAGCGGACGCTGCAAAAGTTCAGGCGATGTCACCGAATATTCAGGCATGAAGGCGAAGCCGATCCGCGCCAGCACCATTGATTGGATCCAATCCTCGCGCTCGGAACGAAAGCGGGCATAAAGGCTGACGTTTCTTTCCCGGCACACACCCATTACCAAGTCCCGCATTTCGCAGGACAGACGATCGACATAGGATTCTTGAGAGAGATCGACCAACTTGATTGCATTGAGGCTCGCAAGCCGGTGATCCGGCGCGAATACGACGACGTAGCGCTCACTGTAGAGATCATGGACGCGGAAAGCCGCTCCCAATCCCTCCAGCGGATTGAGAACGGCAAGATCGAGATCGCCTTGCTCAAGCCTGTTTTTCAGTTCCTGAACGCTCGCCTCGCTGACTTCAAGCTCGACGCCATGATAATCGCGCTGGAACTTTGCGAGGAACCGGGCGAGCTTCACATGGCCGATGGTCGACATGACGCCGAGGCGGATCGGCACCTGGTTGAGCAGCCTGAAATTGTCGGCAAGCGTTCTGGTTGCGTGGGCCTCCTGCATGATCTGCTGAAGATGCGGCAGAATGGAGCGTCCGAACTCACTCAGGAGGACGCGCTTTCCCTCGCGGTGGAACAAGGGCGCGCCAAGCTCATCCTCGAGCGTCTTGACCGCTTTGGTGAGCGCCGGCTGAGACACGTTGCAATCGGTGGCGGCCTTGGTGAAGTTCAGCATCTTCGCGGCGGCAAGTACGTAGCGGACCTGAAACATCTCCATGGCGAGCCCTCCCGAGGCGGTTCCACGAAACGACATTGTAATCCTTTCATCGATAACTGTCGGCTATCGATCGATAGAAAAAATGTCGTTCTCTTTCGCCCGCCGCTGCATTCAACTCCTGTGGTCACTGTTGACAGGAGGAGATATGGAAATGACTGTCTACATGGTGGAACGCGACCTCAAGGGCATCAGCATGGAAGCTCTGGGAGATGCGCAGAAGGCGGCGATCAGCAAAGCCGCCGAGATGACCTCCAACGGCACCGACATCAGCTATCTGCGCTCGACCTTCGCACCGGAGGACGGCCGCTGCATGTGCCTGTTTGACGCTGCCTCCGATATCGACGTGAAGCGCCTAAACGACGATGCGGGGCTGCCCTATCACAGAATCGTACCGGCGCTCGATCTTACGCCATAAGGCCAGCACGACCGGGCTCGTGATAACCATCCGGGCTCGGTGTTCTTGCGGGTCGTGCGCAGCGCGCCAGGCTGATCATTTGGAACGACGGAAAGACCAGGACGTTCGTGCTGTATCCGCAGCCCACAGGTCTAGCGCTTGTTGTTCGCAGGAGTCGGAGGCGTACCATGTTTGGCAACTCGGGCATCATTCCTCTGCCTCGCCCGCTTGAGCGCCGCGTGGATACTCTTGCGCAGTCGTTCATGCGCCAGCGGCTCGGATCGCAGATGGACTTCTCGACCCCGGAAGGCGAGCCGGCGCTGTTACCGCCCAACTCGGTGTCCTGGCGTATTTTCAAGAACCCTGTTGCGCTGTTCATCGGCGGGGTTACTGCGGTGCTGCTCGAATTGGCAGAGCCGCGGGTTCGCGACGCCATTTGGCAGCACAGCACATTCCGCTCGCAGGCGCTCCGACGATTACAGCGTACCGGCCTCGCTGCCTTGGTTACGGTCTATGGCCCTCGAACCAAGGCTAAGGCCATGATTGAAGGTGTGGTCAGGATGCATGGGCGCGTTTCGGGTCGAACCAGCGAAGGTGAGCCATACCACGCCACCGACCCTGAGTTGCTGGACTGGGTGCAAGCGACGGCCGGGTTTGGCTTCATGGAGGCGTATCACGTCTATGTGCATCGTCTGCATTTTTTCGAACGGGACGCGATGTCTGCTGAGGCTCGGCCCGTCGCGCTTCTCTATGGTGCGGCCGGCGCGCCCACGTCGCAGGCCGAGCTTTACGTGCTGTTCGATGTGATGCGGCAAAGACTCGTCCCGTCGCCGATCGTCTTGGAATTCCTGCAGATCATGGAAGACGTTCCCGCCTTGCCGGGAGTGGCTCGACCGCTTCAGCGGCCATTTCTGAAGGCGGCAGTCGAGATCCTACCCCGCTGGGTGCGCACACGCTTGGCACTCGGCGACCGCTGGACGTTGAAGCCGTGGGAGCGTGCTTTTGTGAAGACGACGGCTGCAATCTGCGAGAGCATCGTCCTCCCTTCATCCCCGGCCGTTCAATCGTGCCGTCGCCTCGGCCTTTCCGAGAACTATCTCTATCGCCGACGTTAATTCAGGCTTTCCAACATTGATGGAGCCGCGCCGCGGGTAGCAAATTAGTTTTCGATACCGCGTGACCAAAACGGGTTACTCGCAACCTCCGAGCGCCCGGAGGCGGACCCCTGGCATGTCACCCAAAGTGCGCAGCAATTTTGGGACAACGACTTGCACGAAATCAAGCCCGAGTCAGCGGATACTGTTCCTTCAGCGTCTTCAGCACCTGATCGCCGGGCATCGGCGCGCCGAACATGAAGCTCTGCACATACTCGCAGCCCATCTGGCGCAGTTCGAGCGCGTCGCTTTCATCCGAAATGCCCTCCGCCACGACCGAAAGGCCGAGTTCATGCGCCATGTTGACCATGGATTTGAGCAGCACCGCGCGTTTCGGTGTCGCGTCGTCGACGAAGCTCTTGTCGATCTTGATCGTGTCGAAGGGGAAGCGCGTCAGATAGGCCAGCGATGAGTAGCCAGTGCCGAAATCGTCCAGCGACAGGCCGATACCAAGCTTCTTCAGCTTGTTCAGCACATGGGCCGTCTGCTCGGGATTGTCCATCACCAGCGATTCGGTGAGTTCGAGCCGGAAGCAGCGCGGCTTCAGATTGGCCCGCGCGATTACCGAGCGGACGTCGCTGACCAGATCGCGGCGGATGAGCTGGCGGCTGGACAGGTTGACCGAAACCGACAGCGGCGCGTCGCCGATCTGCTTTTGCCATCCGGCCAGATCTTCGGCGGCCTGTTGCATGGCGAACAAGCCAAGCTGCACGATCAGGCCGCAGCTCTCGGCGACCGGGATGAAATCGCCCGGCGGGATCATGCCGCGGCGCGGATGGTCCCAGCGCAAAAGCGCCTCGAAGCCGGCAACGCTGCCGTCTTCGAGCCGCACGATGGGCTGGTAAGCGAGTGTGAATTCGCGCCGATCGATGGCGCGGCGCAGGTCGGACTCGAACTGCAGCCGGTCGGTGCCGACGGTGCGGAAGGCGGGGCGGAACGGCTCGATCCTGTCGCCGCCGAAACGCTTGGCCTGGTGCATGGCAAGCTCGGCATCCTTGACCATGTCCTCGGCCGAACTCTGCGCCGAGGTCCAGGTGACCAGCCCGATCGAGGCGGTCAGCACGATCTCGCGCTTGGCAAAGGTGATCGGATTGTTGATCGCATGCTTGATGGCGTCGGCAACTGCTGCGATGCGGGCCGGGTCCTGTTCGGAAAGCAGCATCAGTGCGAACTGGTCGCCGGCAAAGCGTGACAGCGAATCCTTCGGCTTGAGCAGCCGGTGCAGCCGGCGCGCAATGGTCAGCAGGATGGTATCGCCGGCCGAGATGCCGAGCCCGTCATTAACCTGCTTGAACCGGTCGATGTCGATGACGAAGACGGTCGGACGCACCTTCTCTTCGGTGCGCGCGATCGAGATGATCGCCTCCAGCCGGTTCATCAGCAATTCCCGGTTCGGCAGGCCGGTCAGATTGTCGTGCACGGCATCGTGCAGCAGCCTCTCCTCGGACTTTTTCTGCTCCGTCACGTCGACCATGGTGCCGACGCACCGGATGACCTCGCCGTCCGATCCGATCACCGGCCGGGCGCGGAGCGAAAACCAGTGATAGTGCCCATCGGCACCGCGCAGGCGGAAATTCTGCGACACCCGGCCGCGCCGGTGTTCGAGCACCACGTCGAGCGTTGTGCGGAACGTGTCGCGATCATCGGCATGCAGCACCGGCAGCCAGTTGCGGGCGGCGCCGCCCAGGCTGTCGGGCGCAAGGCCAAGCTGGATGCTGACATCCGGCTTGGTGACGACGCGGTCGCGCATCACGTCCCAGTCCCAAACCGTGTCGCCCGATCCGGCGACGGCCAGCGCCTGCCGTTCGAGATCGGAGAACAGGCCCTGATGCAGCGCGCCGCCGGCAAAGGCGTGCTGCATGACGGTGAAGCCGATCAGTAGGATGATGAGGATCAGCCCGCCGCCCAATGCCGGCTGGGCGATGTCGTTGTCGAGCATGCCGGTGATCGCCATCCACGACCCGCATAGCCACAACAGGACCATGACCCAACTGGGCACCAGCATGATGGCACGGTCGTAGCCGCGTATGCCGAGGAAGATGATCAGGCCGAGGCCGGTCAGCGCGGTGGCGGCGAAGGACAGCCTGGCGATGCCGGCGGCGACCGCCGGATCGACGATTGCAACGCCTGCGATCAGTACCAGCCCCAGAATCCAGACCAGCGCGCCGTAGCTGAAATGGCCGTGCCATCGGTTGAGGTTGAGATAGGCGAACAGGAACACCACGAAGGTCGCCGCAAGCGCCACCTCCGTTCCGGCTCGCCACATCTGCTCGTTGCCGGGCGATATTTCCAAAACCTTGTTGAGAAAGCCGAAATCAATGCAGATATAGGCGAGCACCGCCCAGGCGAGTGCTGCGGTTGCCGGGAACATCGAGGTCCCCTTGACGACGAAAAGGATGGTCAGGAACAGCGCCAGAAGGCCGGCGATGCCGATGACGATACCGCGAAACAGCGTGTAGGAGTTGACCGAGTCCTTGTAGGATTCCGGATCCCATAGATAGACCTGCGGCAGTTTGGGCGAGGCAAGTTCGGCAATGAAGGTGATCACCGTTCCGGGGTTCAGCGTCACCCGAAACACATCGGCGTCGGGGCTGGTCTGGCGGTCGAGCGCGAAGCCCTCGCTGGGTGTGATCGCGGCAATGCGGGTCGAGCCGAGATCCGGCCAGAAGATGCCGGAATTCACCAGCCGGAAATGAGGTGCGACGATCAGCCTGTCGAGCTGCTGATCGGTGGTGTTGGCAAGCGCGAACACTGCCCAGTCACCGGTCGAGCGCGCATCATTGGCCTCGACCTCGATGCGCCGCACGATGCCGTCCGGGCCCGGAGCGGTCGACACCTGAAAGTTCTCGCCCTGGTTGCGGTAGATTTCGACGGCGCCCGAAAGATCGAGCGCCACGTCGTCGCGGGCGATCTTGATCGGCTCGACGGCGAAGGCCGAGGACGCCGCGCAGAGCACGACGATTGCCGTCAGAACAAAGGCGAACAACGACCCGATTCGCAGGAAATTCGTCAAAAATCAGTCCTTCGTTCCCGCGCCCGGCGGATCGTCTTCGATCCGGGCGTAGAGGTAGTGGTCCTGCCAGATGCCATTGATCCTGAGATAGGATCGCAGAAGTCCTTCGCGCCGGAATCCGGCTTTTTCAAGCACGCGGATCGACCGGGCGTTGTCGGGAATACAGGCCGCTTCGATCCGGTGCAACCTCAGCGTATCGAAGGCGAAGCGCGTCACCACCTTGACCGCGTCGGTCATCAGGCCACGGCCGCCGTAGCGCTCGCCGATCCAGTAGCCGATATGACCGCTTTGTGCGACGCCGTGGCGGATGTTGCCGAGGGTGATTCCACCGACAAGCTTGCCGTTGCCTTTCTCGAAGATGAAGAAGGCTATGGCCGTTCCCTGCGCATAGTCTTCGCGATAGCGGCTGAGGCGATGCCGCCAGGCCGTGCGGTCGAGCTCGTCGGGGTTCCACCGCGGCTCCCACGGCTCCAGGAAGGCGCGGCTTTCCCCGCGCAGCACCGACCATTCACGATAGTCATTGGTCAGCGGCACGCGCAGCGTGACCCGGTCACCCTTCAGTGCCGGCAGGTCACGGCGAAAGAAAGGGAGCGCGAACATGACGCTTTGATGGACTTAGCCGGCGAGCTTTCGGGCCGTGGTCTGCGTGCCCGATAGCGATTCGAGGACCGCCTCATAGGGAGCGAGCGTACCCACCGGTCCGACGGCAGTCAGCGTCGGCTTGGTCGAAAACAGCCGTGACGACAGGTCCGTCAGCCGCTCGACCGTCAGCGCCGACAGCCGTTCCATCAGCTCTTCCTTTGCGATCGGCCGGCCGAACAGAAGCATTTGCCGGGCGATCTGCGAGGCACGGCTGGCCGGGCTCTCGGCGGACATGATCAGGCCTGCGCGGTACTGGGCGCGTGCCCGGTCGAGTTCCTCCTGCAGGATGCTCTCGCCGGCCTTCTGCAACTCGTCGATAACCACCGGCACCAGTTCGGCGATGTCGCTCTGCCCGGTCGCGGCATGGACGCCGAATATGCCGGTGTCGGAAAAGCCCCAGTGGAAGGCATAGACCGAATAGCAAAGCCCGCGCTTTTCGCGGACCTCCTGGAAAAGACGCGACGACATGCCGCCGCCAAGGATCATCGACAGGACCTGCGAGGCGTAGAAGTCGCGTACATGATAGGCGCGGCCCTCGAACCCCAGCACGATCTGCGCGTCCATCAGGTCGCGGTCCTCGCGGAAATCGCCGCCGACATATTGCGCAAACTGCGGCATCGTGTTGTCGGACTTGCTGCGGAAACCGCCGAGATGCTTCTCGACCTCGCGCACGAAATTGTCGTGCTTGATGTCGCCGGCGGCGACGACCACCATGCGCTCGGCGCCATATTGCCGTTCGATGAATTTGTGCAATTGCTTCGAGGTGAAGGATTTGACGGTTTCCGGCGTGCCGAGGATGGAGCGGCCGATCGTCTGGTGGCGGAAAGCCGTCTCGGTGAAGCGGTCGAAGACGATATCGTCGGGCGTATCGTGAGCGGCGCCGATCTCCTGCAGGATCACATGCTGCTCGCGCTCCAGCTCCTGCGGGTCGAACTCGGATTCCTGCAGGATGTCGGAGAGGATATCGACGGCCAGGGGCACGTCGTCGCTCAGTACCCTGGCATAATAGGAGGTGGTCTCGACACTGGTGGCGGCATTGATCTCGCCGCCGACATCCTCGATTTCCGAGGCGATCTCGAAGGCGCTTCGCCTTCTGGTTCCCTTGAACGCCATATGTTCAAGCAAGTGGGCCATTCCGTGCTCTTCGCTACGCTCGTTGCGGGCGCCTGATTTGACCCAGGCACCAAGAGCGACGGATTCGAGGCTTGGAAGGGTTTCGGTGGCGACTGTCAGGCCGTTCGACAGACGGCTTACCTCAACACCCATAAAGCAAATACTCCCTAACTTGCCGCCCGCGTGTGGCGGCTAACATAATCTTCCACCATTTTCAGGTCGGATGGAAGTACCGTGTATTTTTCCTCTGATGTCATCAACCCGCCTAGCCATGCGGGCAGGGCAGGCGACACGCCGCTGGCGGCTTCGACGGCGGCCGGGAACTTTGCCGGATGGGCGGTGCCCAGCACGACCATCGGGACGGCACTGGTGGCCTTCGCAACCGCAACATGCATGGCCGCGGCCGTGTGCGGGTCGAGCAGATAGTTGCTGGCTGCGAGCGTCGAGCGGATCGTTGCGGCGACTTCGTCCATGGTCGAACGGCCGGCATCGAATTCGGAGCGGATCCTGGCGATCTCGCCGGCTTCGATGGTGAAGGCTCCGGACTGCTTGAGGCCGTTCATGTAGCGCCGCACGGTCGAGGCGTCGCGGCCGGCCGCCTCGAACAGCAAGCGCTCGAAATTCGAAGAGACCTGGATGTCCATCGACGGCGACGTGGTTGAAAAGACGCCTTTCGTGCGGTATTCGCCGCTCGACAGCGTGCGCGCCAGAATGTCGTTGTCATTGGTCGCGATGACCAGGCGCTCGATCGGCAGCCCCATCTTCCTGGCGGCGTAGCCGGCGAAGATGTCGCCGAAATTGCCGGTCGGCACCGTGAAGGAGACCGGCCGGTCGGGCGCGCCGAGCGACAGCGCCGATGAGAAGTAATAGACGATCTGGGCCATGATGCGGGCCCAGTTGATCGAATTGACCCCGGACAGCGACACCCGGTCGCGAAAACCGTGATCGTTGAACATGTCCTTCACCAGCCCCTGGCAATCGTCGAAATTGCCTTCGACCGCCAGTGCATGGACATTTGCGGCGATGGACGTCGTCATTTGCCGCTGCTGCACCGGCGAGACCCGGCCGTGCGGGAAAAGGACGAAGATGTCGGTGCGATTGCGCCCGGCGAAGGCATCGATGGCGGCCCCGCCGGTATCGCCGGACGTGGCGCCGACAATGGTGGCGCGCTGGCCGCGTTCGGCAAGCACATGGTCCATCAGCCGGGCGAGAAGCTGCATGGCCACGTCCTTGAAGGCAAGTGTGGGGCCATGGAAGAGTTCCAGAACGAACATGTTCGAGCCGGTTTGCACCAGCGGGCAGACCGCCTCGTGACGGAACGTCGCATAAGCTTCGCGCACCAGGCGTTCGAACACCGGCATCGCGATCTCGCCGCCGAGAAACGGCGACAGCACGCGGATGGCGAGGTCGGGATAGGCAAGGCCGCGCATGGCGCGGATCTCTGCCGCTGAAAACTGCGGCCAGATATCAGGCACATAAAGACCGCCATCGCGCGCCAAGCCCGCCAGCACCGCGTCGGAAAATCCAAGCACGGGCGCTTCCCCGCGGGTACTCACATATTGCATCGTCATGTTCCATTGCTGCCGGGCGGTCCGTCCGCGGCAAAGTGGTTAATTTCCGTAGTTGCTCAGTCGCATTTTTGCCGCGCGGTTGATATACGTCACCCGCTTTGCGAGAGGGAAGTGCAGTTCATGGCGTTTCATTCATCCAACGGTCGTTTTGTCGCGGGTCTGGCCCTCACCGGCTTTATGCTTACCGCCGCCGGCTGCCAATCAGGCGGCAGTAGCATGCTTGGCTTCGGAAAGAAGGACACGACACCGCCACCACCGCCGGACCCCAAGGTTCTCGCCAGCCAATTGCTGGCCTATTGTCCGAAAGTGACGCTGCGCGACGGCACCGCTTTCTTCAACACCTATGCCAAGGGCGGTCAAAAGCCCAAGAAAAAAGCCGCCGCCGAGGACGCCGAAGCTGCTGCGCTTGACGGGAGCAGCGACCAGCAGGACGATTCCGCGAAGATCATCTACCAGGCTTCGATCACCGATGTGACCCGCGACTGCAACCGTGCCAACGGCTCGCTGACGATGAAGATCGCCGTCGCCGGCAAGGTCGTTCCGGGACCGATGTTCAGCCCGGGCACAATCACCATGCCGATCCGTATCGCTGTGATGCACGGCACCGAGGTCCTTTACTCGCAGCTTCACCAACATCAGGTCCAGGTTACCAACCCCTCGAGTGCCACCCAGTTCGTCTTCACCGATTCGAACGTTGTCGTTCCCGAGCCGACCGCGAAAAATTATCAGGTGTTCGCCGGCTATGACGAAGGCCCGCCGAAGAAGACCGACAAGAAGATTGCCGCGGCCGAATAGGCGCAGCTTTGGAGCTGCGCGTCCATCTGGACGCCTGCTTCACGCATCCGCCGACCACTCCGACAGGGCGGCGATCACGCTTTTCAGTTCCGCCCAGCGGCGGATGACCGTTTCGGCGCCGGCCTCGGTCAGCGCGTCGGCATGCCCGGGATAGCTGTGCGCCGCTCCGGTGAAGCCGATCACGCGCATGCCGGCTGTCCTGGCGCCGGTCACGCCATGCACGGAATCTTCGATGACGAAGGTGTTCGCCGGATCGGCCTCGAGTTTTTCCGCGGCAAAGAGAAATACGTCGGGCGCCGGCTTGGATTTTCCGCTCGGCGTTTCTAGCGAGGAAAAAATGTGCCCGGTAAAAAACGGCAGCAGACGCACCTTCTCCAGCATGAATTCGATCCGCTCGGAGCGCGAATTCGAGCAGACGCAGCGCGGCGCGGTCACCGCCACGACCGCTTCGTGCACCCCGTCGACGGCGCGCACGTCGCTGCGCAGCCGGCGGTCGACCAGGTCTTCGGCACGATCGATCAGCGAGGCCTGGAACGGGACGCGGGATTTTTCCTCGACCCGCATTATGATGTCCTTGAAGGTCAGCCCGGCATAGGTTTCGGAAACCTCCTCGGCCGATATCTCGTAACCGGCCGACGTCAAAAGCTCGGCTTCGATGCGCGCGGCGATGATTTCGGAATCGACGAGCACGCCGTCGCAATCGAAGATGACAAGGTCTGGCTGAGGCATGGCGATCCGGAAAGCGGGAGGGAGGAGGCTGGGACGGTTCAGGCGGCGCGGCATACACCAACAGGCCGATCTTCGCAAATTACCTGGGGTCCGAACCAGGGCAACGAGTCCAGGTTAACGGGCTTGGAGAGCTGCCATCAGGTAGTCGGTATCCCAGGTTGCGAGTTTTCGC